>JBOHOI010000060.1:0-12604 GCA_050731155.1 Nitrospiraceae bacterium
GGATTGCGCAAACGCACGAAGTGGTCCTACCTGCTCGCGCATCTGTTCTGCCACCCTGAGCCAGCCGAGCCGATTCGCAATTTCAGTCGGCTCCGGCTTCCACAGGGTATGGTCCTTGGCCCACAGGCGAGCGACGACACGCGTGCTCGCCATCTCCTTCAAGGCTGACTCCACCATGGCCTGCAAGCTTCCCAAATTTGCGCTGATCCTCGTCGCCAGCACCATTCACCCCGCACGTCAGAATCAGCGCGTATCTTAAAGTCGGGGCCAGCAAAAGGCAAACAGCTCTCGAGGCTACCTGTGCCTTCTGGCTTACTGAGGCGTCGTTCGTCTGATCAGAAGCGGCATGCCGTCGGTGACGCACCAGGCAAGCGATTGAGCGGCCTCAACAGAAAGGGTGAGGCGAAGGGACGGGCTGGTGGCTTTCTCATCTGTTGCGGCAGTGGAACGGATCCAGGAGACCACGCTTGTCCAGAAGTCTTTCATGAGGCCCTTGGCCCGGAGCCATGGCCGCTCCTGGAGCGGTGGAGCGACCGTCACGGTGAGTGTGGGATCGAAAAGAAGTTCGTAGACTGCTGGCATGTCCTTGAGCTCGATCGGGTCTTGGGCAGGATCGTCTAGAGGGGCCGCCTTTGGACGGATCACCTGCGGTCTCGCACGCAGGCGAAACACTCCGGCCATCGCTCGTTCCTCGACAGCCTGCCAGGCCACGATCGGAAGTCGGCGCAGCTCGACCCCACGCCCCTTGATGGTGATGACGCGATCAGGCAGGTCTAGCAGCAGGTAAATCTGAGGGTGAGTGGCCAGCTTGATCTCTTCTTCCAGGACCCTGGTTGCCTCCCGCAACACATCCAGGTTGCCGACCTGACTGTCGCTTTGAGAAGCAAGTCCTGAGACTGATGGAGGGACGACCCAAGTCAGGGCCCCCAGGACTATAGCCCAGATGACTCTCATCTTGTCTGTGTCGGCAGGGAAGAGGTGCAGGGCTCAGAAAACCATGATCGGGGTGCCGATCTTCGATAGTTGGTACACCCTTCGGAGGTCTTCGTCGTTCAAGCGGATACAGCCATGGGTCACATTCTTGCCCAGAAGCCTGGCGTACAGCGTCCCGTGAATGAAGTAGCCTTTGCCGAACCCCAGGGCATAGTCTCCGAGCACGCCTGACTCGAAGCGCTGCTCCGGATCGGTGGGCACATCCAGTCCCTCTTCGAGAAAGGCCCAATCCGGTTTGACCCAAATGGGATTCATGAGCTTTGACTGGATCATGAACTCACCCCGAGGCGTGTCGAAGATCCACTTGGTATCAGGACGATCGGGATTGTTGAGGATCGTTCCACTGCCGGTCGAAGCAAGGGCCGTCAACAAGACTTCCTGACGACGGATGACGGAGAGCCGATTGTGCGCCGTGTCCACGACAATATAGTGATCGGCAGGCGCCTGCTGGGTCAGTTGATGCTGTAGGACGCCATGACGCGCCAGCAGTCGCGAGAGCTCAGACGCATCGGTCCGCTTGTGCGGTTCCAGGCCGGGCGCGTTGCCCTCTGCCTCAGAGAGCCCTCTGAGGTGAGAAGCGGGAGGCAAGAGGACACCGATGAGCACGAGAATAGAGAGAGGCGGAAAAAACTTCACAGCTGTTCAGCCTTCTTCGGACTGTTCCAGGTCTGCCAATGCAAGTGCCACGGGATTCGATACTTTGAGGGCGCCGACAATGGTCACCGGAGTGCCGACCTCAACCTGCGCGAACAACTTGTCCATCTGACGATTGTCGAGCATGAGGCATCCTAGGGTCTGGCTCATGGGCAGGTCAGCCTCTCCGTGAATTTCGATCTGCCCTCCAATAAAGGCTTCAGCCGGGATAACTCCGGCTCTGCGGGCCTTATGAAAGCGCCGTCGGTCTTCGGCATTCGGGTAATCCAACAGCAAGGCCCGATAAAACTGGGTCTGGCCTTCGTCACGCTTCTGCACAACACGGTACTGGCCTTCGGGAGTCGCCCCATCTCCCTGGTAGCGCTTCTCCAAAATGCCGTTATAGCCGAGCCGGACCGGATAGGAGACAACCGGGCGGCCATTCCGGTAAATGGTCAGGCGGCGGTCGGCTTTATTCACCAGGATCGCAGTAGCTCGGTTGGTCCGCGACCAGGCGATGGTGCGGCGCGCCATTTGGCGCCAAGCCCCAACCAAGCGCTCATCAGCGTACCGGCCAAGTTCCGTGGTCAGCAAGGCCGTTTGAGCTATTATGAGCGCGGAAGCCTGCTCGGTCGACTGTAGGGAGCGGGCAAACAATCCCTGCTCCAAGAAGGAACGTCCTTGCCTGACCAGCAGCTCGGTCTCGATCGGTCGCTGCCCAAGCACCACGCGACTTTCCATCTTATCGACACGGCTATTAAAGACGCGCAGTCGTCGTTCCAGCAAGGTCAGCCGCGCCTCAGCCTCGCGACGGTCCTCTTCCTTTCTCTGCGTCGCGACAGCCATGGCCTCTTCGCCTTCTTCTTGAACCTTCTGGAGATCTGCCACGAGTGGATTCGGTTCCCAGGGCCACCGGATCACATCTTCTTCAATAAGCATCCGTCCCCTGAGGGCTGCCCAGTCTTGAACGAACCGTGCGTATTCTGTCGGGGCGAACTCTGCTCCCCGGACCGCCACGAGATCGCGGTCGAGGCTCTCCACTGATTCAAGGAGTTCAGGAGGCGCTGCCTGCACGCAGCCGGACAGGCTGCCGATCAGCAGAATCACCATCGAACAGCGGGACAGGAAGACTCTGGTTGAGGCGGGCAACTGGATCATATCTTCTTCAACGGTTATTTCTTCACCTGCATGCCCTTCGGGCCTTGGGAGCTCCAACTTTGGTCATGGCACGCTGGATTTCTGCTTGGACGGCCTGGCTCTTCTCGTGAATGGCCTTGGCTTTGGTCTGTGCCGCCTGGTAGTCGCCTGCGTCTAAAGCCTTCTGGACCTCGGAGAGGGACGTGGTTAATCCTTGCGCATCTGCCTTGATCGCCTGGAGCGCAGCCCGGTCTTTCCCGACCGGCCCCTTTTTGACCAGCTCCTGCGTGGTCTTTACTGCCTCCTGCGCTGCATGCTGGGCTTGCAAGGCTGCTGCCTTGGCTTCTTCCTTCTTTTTCGCAGCTTCGGTACTCACTCGCGCTGCATCGGCTTCTACGGCAGCAAGTAACTGCTCGGCCTTTCCGTAATCACGCAGCAACGCCAATTTGGCATCCTGTTCCGCGATCTCTTTCTTCGCCGTCGTCAGCATACCTTCCAGTTTAGCAAAATCCTCAGCTACATAGGCGGGCGCACCGGCCGCTCGCGCCTCGTTGACCGCCTTTTCAGCAGCCGCGAGCTTGTCAGCTGGAGGCTTCGCGCAGCCCACGGCGAGCGCCAGGGCAGAAACCACCATAAAACATATAAACGATTGCTTCATCCCGTATCTCCTTACTAACCGAGCTTCTGTCTCGCGACAATGTGCAGGATCACGGCGGGAAGACAGGTTGACTTTGAAACAATGTACGAAAGACCGGCAACCCCTCCAGTCGGGAAGAGGCCAACCAAAGGGGGCCGGTCTGTTCGAGAAGGCCTGTGCTACTCCTTCTTTTTGGCTTTCTTTTTCGCTGTTTTTTTCTCTGCCTTCTTCTCCATGCCCTTATGCTCGCCCATGTCCTTTTTCTCCTCAGGCGCAACAGCAGGGGCTGCAGCCGGAGCAGCGGGGGCAGCAGGGGTTGCAGCCGGGGCAGCAGGTGTTGGCTCCGCTGCTTTTTCATCGGCTTGGACGAATGTCACCGTGCCGAAGGTCATCGTTATGACCAATGCCATCAGTGCTACGAAGGGTTTTCTCATCCTGTTTTCACCTCCTTCCGGTATGGTCTCGCCTGAACAAGGCGCAGGCATTTCACCACAACGGATGTGGTTGAGCAAGCGTAGTGCCAGGCAGCGAGGTTCTAGGAAGGTCTTGTGTCTCAGCAAGTTTACGACATTCAAGCGATGGTAAAAGCCAATGGTCATGTGGCAGATTGGCTCGGGATACACAAAACCGCCTCACACCGAGTTGACCAGGCCGGTCGTGACAGGCCTGCGAACAGTACTGATTTGACATCTTTCCTACCAGTCCGGAATGAAACGGTCTGAGCCATCGTCAGGCTTGCGGCAGAGTCTAAAAGCCTACCGTCGTGTGATTGACACACCGATGGACGACTCATATAATGCTGCGCCTTGTGGGCTGGATTAGGATGAAGGAGAGTCGCGATGTCAACTACCTTTAGAGAACCGTCGAATTTGAAAAGAAAAAGAGATCACGGGTTCAGGAAACGTATGAGCACGAAGGGCGGTCGGAAGATCTTGGCCCGCCGGCGAGCCAAAGGGCGGGCGCGGCTTACTGTGTGAGCGACGTTGCCAGTACTTGCCGAAATAGTCCGTCGCCGAGGGTGCGGCTCTCCGTGGACTCCTAACGATGATCAGACCGTCGGGTGATCGTGTTCTCTTCCTCCGGAAAAGCATCGATATTGAGCGCGTGAAGAAACATGGCCGCCGGTTTCAGACCACACTGTTTAACATGCTCTCCTGTCCCTCAGGATCACCACGGACCCGGATCGGGATCGTGGTGGGCAAGCGTTTTGGAGGAGCAGTGAATAGGAATCGAGCCAAACGTGTGTTCAGGGAATTGGTTCGGGAAGTCCGGCAACAGTTGGTAGCGGGGCACGAACTTCTCGTGTTCCCAAGGCGGGAGGCCCTGATCGTCCGACACCGGTTGCTTCAGGATGCCTGGAAAGCGGCTCTGCGGCATGAAGGATTGATGATTGCTGAGTTGGACCAGCGATGCGACAACTCTGCCTCAGTTTGATTCGGCTGTATCAGCGTTGGGTTTCGCCCCTGCTTGCGCCAGCCTGTCGGTTTGAGCCTACCTGTTCCCGTTATGCATGTGAGGCGATCCAGCGATTCGGGGTTCTCCGGGGACTGGGGTGGGCCTGCCGTCGGCTTCTGAAGTGCCACCCTTTCCATCCCGGTGGACTCGATCCCGTTCAATAACAGCGATGTAAGGACACCAGCTGTCAGCTCGAAACCGTCCCGATGCTTGAAAAGGGTTTTGTCCTGACACTGCTCGCTGACCGTTATATGGGAGTCCGGCGTTAGATGGAAAAGAGGGTCGTTCTCTTTCTGATTCTCGCGCTCGCGATCATTGTCGGCTATGATTATTTGCTGAAGAAGATGGGAATTGTCCCGTCGTCCCCTCAGCCGGATCAACCTCGCACAATCGAGACTCCCTCAGCCCCCGCAAAAGTTCCTGAATCCCCCGGCGTGTCTTCCTCTGATGTGTCCTCATCCACCATCGGGTCTGCACGCTTCGATGAGAAAGAGAAAGCCCCGCGATCTCCTGTTGATGAGCAGACCTATGAGGTCGTGACGGACCTGTTTCGAGCGGTTTTCACCAACCGTGGAGCGGTCATCAAGGGATGGGAACTCAAACGTTACTCGACCAAGGGCCTCGATGGGCCGCAACCAGTTCAGCTCATGTATGCCGGGGGGAAGTTTAAAGGGCCGCTGTCCCTTCAAGTCACGGACCCGGTCATCAGCAAACAATTATCAGAAGGCCTGTATCAGGTCGAGCAAGATTTTTCCACGCTGGATGAGGATCACCCTGACGGCCATCTGACCTTCACCTATCGGGATCCCCGCGCTGGCTTGCGTGTGGAGAAACAACTTACCTTCCACCACCACAGTTACCTTGTGGATGTCTCGGTGAAGGCCGAAGGGCTGGCTGGGCCCATAGATATCGGCCTGGGCACGAACTTCGGGATCCTGGAATGGGGAGAGGGGTTTATCGGACTCATTGGACCAGCTTCATTGGTAGATGACAAGATCGAGAAAGACACCCCTGATGGAGAATTGGAACGTAAAGGCTCAGTCCGGTGGGTGGCTCTTCAGGACAAATATTTCTTGAGCGTGTTGATTCCCACCGAAGCGACCGCTGCGCTGGTCAAGAAGGAAGGTGACAAGCTCGTGTCCGCTGGTGTTCGGGTCGCCCAGCGCAACGTTTCGTCGCCCATCAAACTGCAGTTGTACGCCGGTCCTAAAGAATTCGACACGCTCAAATCGTTGAACGTCGGTTTGGAAGATACCATTGACTTCGGCTGGTTCATCTATGGGAGCTGGAGCTTCGTCAAATTCGTCGCCAAGCCGATTTTTTACGTCCTCCGGTTCCTTTACGACTATACCGGAAATTACGGTGTGACGATTATCCTCCTGACAGTCGGTATCAAACTGTTGTTCGTTCCCCTCCAGTACAAGAGCTATAAGTCCATGAAGGACATGCAGGTCATCCAGCCCAAGGTCGTTGTCTTGCAAGCGAAGTACAAGGACGACCGGGAACGGCTAAACCGGGAGCTCATCAAGCTTTACCGCGACCACAAGGTGAATCCTGTGGGAGGATGCCTCCCGATGCTGCTTCAAATGCCGGTGTTTGTGGCCCTGTTCAACATCTTGTACATGACGATTGATCTTCGTCAGGCCCCATTTGTCTTGTGGATCACCGACCTCTCAGTCCAAGATCCCTATTACGTCCTTCCTGTGATCATGGGGGTCTCCATGGTCGTCCAGCAAAAGATCATGCCCACCACTATGGATCCGACCCAAGCCAAGATCATGCTGTTCATGCCGGCCTTTCTCACTCTCTTGTTTCTGACTTTCCCGGCCGGGCTGGTGCTCTATTGGCTCACCAACAATGTGCTCACGATCCTGCAGCAGGTCGTGACGGATCGGTATGTCTTTAAGAAGCCTACATTCACGTCTGCTTCTGAGGACCCGGCTGTAGCCGCCGCAGCCGGGGATGGGGAGAAACAAACGGGAAAAAGGAAGAAAGATAAAGATAAGGTTCTCCAGAGGGCTGAGGCGGAGAGCCAGGTCGAGCCGTCAGTGGATAAGCCATGAGTGGAGAGTTACAGGATACGATCTGCGCTATTGCGACTCCGATGGGAGAAGGTGGGATCGGGATTCTGAAAATTAGCGGGGAGAAGGCCATTGAAGTGGCGGCCGGTCTTGTACGGCTCCGTTCCGGCAGACCGCTCGACTCCGTCAAAAGCCACGTCATGCACCATGCCGACCTTCTTGAGGCACTGCCTGTGCAAGAACCCTCGACAAGACTCGCCCAACCCGGGCACTGCCCCCCTGCTTCCCCTCTGGCCATTGACGAGGCGCTCATCGTTGTGATGAGAGCTCCCCGTTCCTACACCGCTGAGGATGTGGTGGAAATTCAGTGCCACGGGGGCCCATTGATTCTCCAGACCCTGTGCGAGGCCGTAATTCGTCGGGGAGCTCGGCTGGCTGAACCTGGTGAGTTCACGAAGCGCGCGTTTCTGAACGGGCGCCTGGATCTCACGCAAGCCGAGGCGGTCCTTGACACGATTCGAGCCAAAACGGCCGGCAGCCTCAGAATTGCGCAGGAACATCTGCGGGGATCCCTGTCGGCGGAAATTGACCGAATGCGGGAGGAACTGATCCGCCTGCTTGCCCACGTGGAAGCCGCCATCGACTTCACTGAGGAAGATCTTGCATTTATCCAGCCAGAGGAGCTTACAGCGGATCTTCAAAAGACAATCGAAGAACTCTCCCGCTTAGTGGACAGTTGTCGGGAAGGACGTATTCTCAGGGAGGGCGTGACCGCTGCGATTATCGGGCGGCCCAACGTGGGGAAGTCCAGCCTGCTGAACGCATTCCTGCGAACTGATCGTGCCATCGTCACGCCGGTGCCGGGGACAACACGCGATGTGCTCGAAGAAGTCCTGAATATCAGGGGTGTACCGGTGCGGCTGTTTGACACAGCGGGAGTCCATGCTACAGAGGATCCAGTCGAACAGGAAGGGATCAGGCGCAGCCTAGCTGCTATGGAGCAAGCGGAACTGTTGCTGATTGTCTTAGATGGCTCGATGCCACTCACCGAGGAGGACCACGAGCTCCTGTCACGGTACCGGGACAAAAAGCGGTTGGTCGTGATCAACAAGACCGATCTGCCCTTCCGGATTGATTCATCAGCACTTGCTGCGTTGGAGCATGACGAACCGGCTTGCGCGGTAGTTCGCATCTCGGCCCAAACGGGAGGCGGCTTGGACGATTTACGAGACCATCTTCGGACGATGATTCTTCGCGCAGACTTTGAGCCGGGCGAGTCAGTCGTGGTCACACATCTGCGCCATCAGAGTGCGCTGCTCCGGGCCAAGGAGGCGGTGACGAGTGTCGCCGGATCTGTTGCGGCGAAACTTTCGGGAGAATTCGTGGCCATGGACCTTCGAGCCGCCATTGACGCCCTCGGCGAAATTACCGGGGCGGTCAGCACGGACGATATCCTGGATCGCGTCTTTCGGGAATTTTGCATCGGGAAATGAATCCATGATTGGATGCGAGGCGACAAAGCCTCGCGCCTCTCGCCGAGCAGTTATCGTATGGCAAGGCAGTACGACATCGTGGTGGTAGGAGGAGGCCACGCTGGCTGCGAAGCGGCTCTTGCGGCCGCTCGGATGGGCGCGCAAGTCCTCCTGCTGACCATGGACGAGGATAAAATCGCCCAGATGTCCTGCAATCCCGCGGTCGGTGGGATCGCCAAAGGGCACTTGGTGAAAGAGATTGATGCGCTGGGCGGCGAAATGGGTCGCAATACAGACTGCGCCGGCATTCAGTTTCGAATGCTCAACACCAGCAAGGGGCCGGCGGTCCGGGCGCTACGGGCTCAGTGCGACAAGAAGCTCTATCGACAGGCCATGCAGCAGACGCTTCGCTCGCAGTTAAGGCTCGACATCGGCTGCGGCACGGTTGACCGCGTGATCACGCGAGGGGGAGCAGTCATCGGCGTACTCACCGATTCAGGGGAGCAGATCGCCGCGAGAGCTGTGATTTTGACTTCAGGTACATTCCTTAAGGGATTAATTCATGTCGGATTGAATCATTTTCCGGCTGGACGTGGCGGTGAGGCTTCGGCAGAGCGTCTCTCGGACTGCATGCGCGACCTGGGATTTGAAGTGGGCCGCCTGAAGACCGGCACCCCGCCGCGCCTGGATCGCGACACGATCAATTTTGACGTTATGGTCCCGCAACCAGGTGACGATCCGCCGCCGCCTTTTTCATATCGAACTGAGAGAATTACTACGCCTCAGGTGGCGTGCCATCTTACTTACACCAATGAGGAGACTCACGCCATCATCCGCGAGAATCTTGATCGTTCCCCCATGTACAGCGGTGTGATTGAATCGGTCGGTCCTCGCTACTGTCCCTCAATCGAGGACAAAGTTGTTCGCTTTGTGGACAAAACAAGGCACCAGGTTTTTATTGAGCCTGAAGGATTGAACACCAACGAATACTATCCAAACGGGATCTCGACGAGCCTGCCGGTTGACGTTCAGGCAGCGATCCTACGGACGATACCGGGGCTGGAGCATGCCAAGATGCTGAAGCCCGGCTATGCAATCGAGTACGACTATTTTCCACCCCGGCAACTTCATCCCACCCTGGAAACCAAACTGGTTACTGGGCTTTACCATGCGGGCCAGATCAATGGTACGTCGGGATATGAAGAGGCGGCTGCGCAAGGAATTATGGCCGGAATCAATGCTGTCCTGGAGATGCGTGGAGAGCCTCCACTCGTGTTGGACCGGTCGCAGGCCTATATTGGAGTCTTAATCGATGACCTTATCACTAAGGATGCCCGCGAGCCTTACCGTATGTTTACTTCTCGGGCTGAATATCGCCTGCTCCTCCGCCAGGACAATGCAGATCTGAGATTGATGGACACAGGCTACAACCTTGGGTTGGTCCCGGAACCTGTCTATGCACGATTTTTGATCAAGCGTGAATCGGTTGATCGAGAAGTTGCGCGCCTGAAGCAAACCAGGCCTGTATGGACCGATGGATTCAGAAAGAAGATGGCTGTCTTGGAGCTGGATGGTGTCACTCCGGACCTGACCCTTGCCCAGCTATTGAAGAGACAAGAATTGAGCTATGATGAGCTGTTAGAGATGACCGACGAAACTGGGCCAGAAAACGGAGCGATTAGAGACTGTGTTGAGATAACGGTGAAATATGAAGGATACATTCGGCGGCAGCTTCAACAAGTCGCTAGGTTCAAAAAACTAGAGGAGCGACGGATTCCAACTAGATTTAACTATGACGAAGTGATAGGTTTTTCTCGAGAAGTGTTGGAAAAACTTAAACGTGTCAGGCCAGCTTCCATAGGACAAGCCTCACGCATTTCCGGAGTCACCCCTGCCGCTATTTCTCTGCTCCTTGTCGCTCTAGAACGAGATAGACGACTAAGCCAGTCGCTAAGACCCTAATTTCGTCCGCCCATCCCTACCATTTCAGCTAGGGCTGAAACTCAGTACCACAGAGGAATCATAGTCAGTATATTCAGTATATTGGATGTACTGATATAGAAGCGAAGTTCATTGCTTCCTTTTGGGCTCTCAAAAAATAGAGCTTGACGCGGATCATTGTTTGTCGTAGATGTTCCACGTGGAACGGTCAGGGCAGTTCGTTGAGTTTTTGATGGGAGGATTGGCACAACTGGGGTTTTCTATCACTGACTCTCAAGTATCTGATTTTATTTTCTATTATAAAGAATTAATTGCTTGGAATAAGAAAATTAATCTCACTACAATCACGCAAGATAAAGAAATAGCCGTCAAGCATTTTCTCGACTCACTAGCCTATAACAGAGTACTTGCTCTCTTCTCCAATCATAATGAGTCTGTGCTGGACGTGGGGTCTGGAGCGGGATTTCCAGGATTGCCTTTAAAGATTTGTTATCCAGGTCTTGACTTGACCCTATTGGAACCCAACGCGAAGAAGACCGCATTTCTGCGACATATCATCGGAAAGCTTCGCCTCAAAAAAACTGTTGTTCTTGCTAAGCGCTTCCAAGAGCTCAGCAGGGAGCCGACATATCTGGGCTGCTATCGATACATCGTCACTCGCGCCATTGCGGTTGAACAGATTCTTCCTTTTGCTCGACCGCTATTGGCTGAAAAGGGATTCGTTGTTCTCGGACGATCAAAGCCATTGGAAGATAGAACGGACCCTTATGGCCTTCGAGTAGCCAGAGAAGTGGCGTTTAGCCTCCCTTATGGTTATGGGAAAAGAGTGCTGACGGTCGTTGAACCATCTGACCTCTGATGGATGAGGTAAAGGGATGTTCCACGTGGAACAGGTGAAAGCGACGCTGTAAGGACGCTACTAATGTCGAGAATAATTGCGGTCGCAAATCAGAAGGGAGGTGTTGGTAAAACAACAACTTCCGTGAATCTCGCCGCATCGCTTGCCATCAATGAGCGCTCGGTGTTGTTGATCGATATGGATCCTCAGGCCAATGCAACCAGTGGTCTTGGTGTGGATACCCGTGTCCTCCGTCGCAGTGTCTATGATTGCCTTGTAAGAGGAGCAAAAATCGCTGAAGTGGTTCAATCGACTGCTGTTTCCAAACTCTCCATCGTGCCATCCAATGCAGACCTTGCTGGTGCAGAAGTGGAGCTCGTCACAGTCGAAGAGCGTGAAAAGATGTTGAAACTGGCTGTGGATGAATCCCAAGGTCTGTATGACTTTTTGATCATAGATTGTCCCCCGGCACTCGGCATGTTGACGATCAATGCCTTAGTAGCTGCGTCGTCCGTTCTTGTACCGGTCCAATGTGAATACTATGCGATGGAAGGGTTGGGTCGCTTGATGTCAAATGTACGGAGGGTACAGGATTCATTCAACTCAACTTTGGAGCTGGAGGGCATCCTGCTCACCCTGTATGATTCGAGAAACAGCTTGTCCCGCCAGGTTGCTGAGGAGATCAGAGAACATTTTAAAGAAAAGGTCTATAAGACCATCATTCCAAGGAATGTCACACTGGCGGAAGCTCCAAGTTATGGACGTCCCGTGATGCTCTACAATGCTACCTCGGTTGGGTCTCAGGCCTATCTGGAACTCACAAGGGAGGTTCTAAGCCATGGAAAAGAAAGCCCTCGGTAGAGGACTTGAGGCGTTATTGCCGGTGAGTGATGGAAAGACTCTCTCGGAAGATAAAGAAATTCAAGAACTTCCAATCGATCATATTCTTCCCAATCGTTATCAGCCTCGACGAGAGTTTTCAGATTCAGAGCTTGTAGAATTGGCTGACTCAGTGAAACAAAACGGCCTGCTCCAACCGATTCTCGTTCGGCGAAAGGGTGATGGGTTTTTTGAGCTCATTGCCGGAGAGCGCCGCCTCAGAGCTGCCAAGCTCGCTGGCCTTCACAGCGTTGCAGCTATTGTCCGAAACTCAAACGATGAACAAGCCATCGAGCTTGCGTTAGTGGAAAACCTACAGCGAAAAGACCTTAACCCAATGGAGGCGGCACGAGCCTACCATCGAATGGTTCATGAATTCGGCTTTACGCATGAGACCATCGCCCAGCGGCTAGGGAAAGATCGTTCCTCCATCGCGAACCTGGCAAGGCTTGTGAATTTACCGAGTGAAATTAAGAACTTAGTTGAGTCAGACCTCATTTCAACTGGCCATGCGAAGGTGATTTTGGGGCTTGATAGTTCTGAGAAGCAGATAAAACTGGCTCGGAGAATCGTCGAGGGGCATCTGTCGGTGCGGCAA
>JBOHOI010000061.1:0-12575 GCA_050731155.1 Nitrospiraceae bacterium
GACTAGGCAATATGAAGATTCGATTGCTTCTCGGGGTGCTCATCTCCGCTGTACTGCTGGCCGTGGTGCCGGTGACGGCGGACAATGCCACCAAGGGGTCTGGTGATCACAGGATCGAGAAGGCGACGTTTGCCGGAGGCTGCTTCTGGTGCATGGAGGAAGCCTTCGAAGGGGTTGAAGGTGTCGTCTCCGTGACGTCAGGTTACACAGGGGGTAACAAACCGCATCCGGCCTACGAGGAGGTGTCAGCGGGCGGCACGGGGCACGCCGAGGCGGTCGAGATCCTCTACGATCCCGAAAAAGTCAGCTACGCCAAATTGCTGGAGGTCTTCTGGCGCAATATCGATCCTACCACGCCCGACCGGCAGTTCTGCGACAGAGGGAACCAGTATCGCTCGGCCATCTTCTATAAGAACGAGACCCAGAAACGGCTCGCCGAGGGATCGAAGCAGACGGTGGAGCGAACGAAGCCGTTCGAAGGGCCCATCGTCACCCAGATCGCGCCGGCCTCAGCGTTCTACGTGGCAGAGGACTACCACCAGAATTTCTACAAGAAGAATCCGGTTCGCTACAAATTTTACAAGTACAACTGCGGGCGGGCGCAGCGGCTGGAGGAACTCTGGGGGAAGAAAAACTAGCGACCTGGCCTGACTCAGGGCACGATCACGTGAGCAGATCACCTTTGTTTGGCGGCGATGGCGTCTTTGATCTGGTCGTATGTCGCCTGGGGAAGAATGTGTTTCTGTACCAACTCATCTGTGTGCTTGTAGGGACGACCCTCGACGATCTTCTTGGCGGAGTCTTTGCCAATTCCAGGTAAGGTTTGCAGTTCGTTGGCCGAGGCAGAATTGATGTCTATCGGCTCTGCTTTGCGACTCCGTCCTGGACGCTCCAGCCGCTCTATGGAGATGTCCGGTGGCCTTTGGACCTGAGGCGGGACCCTGGGTTCTGCCCTCACGATCGACGGAGGGACCACTATCGCCTGGATCGCGATAAGTCCGAAGATAAGAACGCGTTTCAACAGCCAAGGGCCTACCGCTCGACGAGTCAGGTCACGCATTATGTCCTCATTGTCCCAGCCACATGCGCTGAGCTCTCAACGATTTTAGCAGAGTTGCGTTGAAGCCGTTACCGGCCGAAGCGACCCATGAGCTGCGCTTCTCCCAGAATATGGCCTTTCATCGCCTCCAGCACCTGCGCTTTGGTGGCGCGCGGCCTCAGATCAAGCGTGACATCCAGTGTGTTGAGCTTGAAATAGTACCGGTGAGGCTTCCCTGGAGGCGGACAGGGTCCACCATAGCCGACACGCCGGAAGTCGTTCAGACCCTGCCGAGCTCCATTGGGCAAGGTCTCCTGGGCCGGTACCCCTTCTGGCAGTTCAGTCGTCTCCCCAGGCAGGTTAAAGATTACCCAATGTACCCAGGTCCCGACCGGAGCATCGGGATCGTCGGCAATGAGAGCAAAGCTCTTGGTGCCCTTTGGTGCATTTGTCCAGCGTAGAGGTGGCGACACATCAGGACCCTCGCAGGTATGTTTTTTGGGAATGAGATCCCCTTCTTTGAATGCCAAACTGGTGAGCGCAAACGCCATGGGTTCTCCCTTCTCATCTTGAGTCACCTGGTATGATCTGTTCTAGTACCTCGGTGAAGAGGCTGTCAGCTAGAACGTTGCGATTTACAACTGTCACGGTGATGAGGCGACAATCCGACCGTTGCTTGACCTGTTGAATGAACCCCTCGCCTTTAAGGGCAATTGTGGCGATGATGGTTCTTGAGGAATCCAGGAGCGCGCGCACTTCCTCCGTAAAGCGCCTTGAGAGACATTCCATTTTACCGATCTCGTCAATGATGATCACGCACGAAGGCGCTCGGCGCAGATTCAGCTCCGACAACAACCGTTCAAATCCGTCCACATCCACGCCATAGCGGCCGACACGCTGGAGACCTTTGTGACCACTGTGGGCCAGCGTCAGTTGGCAGCCATCCAGAGACACGAGCCGAAACCCTTTCCGTCCCCCTTGCTCCAGAATTTCTTCCGTGTAGAACCCGGCTGGATGATAGTCTGCCAGGCGTTTGGCCAGTTCGCGGATCAGCGTGGTCTTCCCCACGCCCGGCAATCCGGTGAGGAGGACATGGCTCATTTCATTTGCCAATTACCGCCCCTGAGGGCCTCTAGACACCTTCCTAGAAATCCAAGCGCAGCGGCGCTCCGTCTTGTTCCCCTCCGCTCTTCGCGCGCTCGGCCAGGAGATCCGCCTGCCGGGTGGGCTCAGGAATACGATACCCCTTCCCGCAGGCCAGCGTGAACTGGATCGCCTGTTGAAGGTCAATGCGATGACCAATGGATACAAACACAGGCTGCACCTCATCTTTGGTGCGCACCACCGCACCGATGACCTGCCCCGCTCGATCATGGAGGTACGAAACCGATCCTCTGCGCGGGTTCGGCTTGTCGTACGTCCCGAACAGCAGCGATTTTGCGCAGCCGATGGTCGGACGATCCAACAGCACGCCGAGATGACAGGCAATGCCGGCAGCCCGCGGGTGGGCCAGCCCCTGCCCATCCACAAAGATCAGCTCTGGTTCATGCTTGAGCTTTTGAAAGGCGTGAAGGAGCGCCGGCGTTTCCCGGAACGACAGCAGACCGGGAATGTACGGAAATGAGAGACGATCCTTGTGAGTGACCTTCTCCACAATTTGCAGGCTCGGGAACCGAAGCACGACAATCGCCGCATAGACCGCCTCGTCCTGCTTATCGAAGGCCATATCCGCCCCGGCAATCAGCCGCGGTTCTTTCACCTGACCATGCGGGATCACCTTGGCACGGAGTTGCTCCTGAATCTTAATCGCTTCCGGGGGCGTCACGTTCCAGTCGTGAAATTGATGCACCTGCATGGTGAGCCCTCACGAATCCGCCAAGGCCTTCTCAAGCCTGGCCTGCTGTTCGCGAGCGAGCTCCTGCGCTTCGTGGACACCAATGGCTGTGAACTTGATGGTGTCGTCTGGCAGCAGTTGGGCTGCTAGGGGGAGATCGGCAGAAATGACGACCGCGATCTTAGGATAGCCACCTGTCGTCTGACGATCCGCCATCAGCAAGATCGGTTGCTGATTCGCCGGCACTTGGATAGCGCCTGGCGGCGTTGCGTCCGACACGATGTCGGCTGACCCGGCATGGAGCAGCGGCGGGCCACTGAGGCGATAGCCCATCCTATCTGATCGGGGTGTGACGGTATAGCGACTGTGCACGAATGTCTCCACTGCGTTGACCGTGAACCAGTCGGTCTGGGGGCCGAGAACCACGCGCAGTATGGCAGTTGAACTGTAGGCTGGGCGCGCGGTAGGCAAGATACTCCGCCCAACGAGTCGGCCAATCTTTGACGATGGAAGCCCGCCGATTAGCACATCCCCCTTGACCAAGGCCCGCCCTGCGAATCCACCTGTGTGACTTAAGAGGTGGGTTGCCCGGCTGCCAAGCACCAGTGGCACGTCAATTCCGCCACTTACCGCGAGATAGGCCCGTACGCCGCTTCGTCGTTCACCAAAGCTCACGGTACTCCCGCGCGTGACCCGCAACGTCGTCCAGAGTGGGATCGGTGAGCCATTCATCATTGGGGAAAAGTCGGCGCCGGTCAGCGCGATGACCGCATCGCTTTCGAAGACCAATTCCGGCCCCGTGACGGTGATCTCCAGCGCCGCTGCCTGATCAGGATTCCCCACCAGGCGGTTGGCGAGGCGCAGCGCGACCGTATCCATCGCGCCGCCGACCGGCATCCCGAAGCGCTGGTAACCGAATCGGCCGAGGTCCTGCACTGTGGTGAGCAAGCCGGGTCTGATCACGCGAAACCGCGCCGGTTCAAGCGCTTGCATCGCCCGCCGCCGCGATCACAGTCATACCTTTGCTCTTTTCCATATTTCCAATCATCGCCTCGGGTGGAAGGGATGGGCAGGGAGGGTGTCGCCGCACTTCATTTTTCACAGGAGGCCTGGGTGATCCCCAACTGCGCGCATCGAGGAGCACCTTCTGAGCGTGCGCACTCTGCGAGCACAGGGGATTAACCGGGCCGCCCTCTCCGCCCTTCGCCAGCCGAGGCGATCGCCTCGATTTTCACGCCTGCCGTGGTGAGCTCGCGCCGGACTATCCCTACCAGCCGGTCCGCTCCTGACGTGTCGCTGTGCAGGCAGATCGTATCTGCGTGCAGGCGGATCAATTGACCATCAAGACTGGCCACGGCCCCTTCGCGCACAAGGCGTCGCACACGCGCAACGACCTCCTGTTCGTCCTGAATGACCGCCCCTTCTCGGCCACGTGGGACCAGTGAGCCGTCCGGATTATACGCACGGTCCACAAAGGCTTCTTCCGTGACTGTGAGGCCGATGGTCCTCCCGGCCTTCACAAGTTCCGATCCAGCCAGGCCGAAGAGAATCAGCCGACGATCCACCCGCGCGACAGCCCGCGCGATGGCGTCGGCGAGGCGTCGGTCACGGGCTGCCATATTATAGAGCGCGCCGTGCGGCTTGACATGCGAGAGTTGCGCGCCTTCCAGCACGGCGATTCCCGCCAGCGCTCCGATCTGGTATGCGATGAGGTTTTCTGCCGCCTCAGGCGTGGCATCGAGTTCTCGACGTCCGAGCCCTTCGGGATCGCGAAAGCCTGGGTGCGCCCCGATTGCCACACCGTGAGCACGCGCGAGCCGAATCGTGCGCCGCATAAGGTCCGGGTTGCCGGCGTGAAACCCGCAGGCGATGCTGACCGAGGTCACCAACGGCATGAGCCGCTCTTCGATGGAGAGTCGCTCCGGGTCAGCGGATTCCCCCATATCGCAGTTGAGGTCAATCCGGTGCATTGATTCATTGCCTCATTGAATCATTGGTTCATTGATGGCTCAACAAATCTGTCAATGATTCAATCATCAATGGTTCATTTCCGCTGCCAGCCGTTCGAACTCTTGCCGATCGATGCTCACGAACCGGACGGAATCCCCCGGCTCAAGCAGGAAGGGCTTCGGCCTAGCCTGATCGTACAGTCGAAGCGGAGTGCGACCGATGACGCGCCAGCCGCCTGGTGTGTCGAGGGGGTAGATGCCCGTCTGTGATCCAGCGATGCCGACCGATCCAGCCGGCACCTTGGCCCGCGGCGTGGAGAGTCGCGGCATGGCGAGCGCGTCCGGCACCACCCCCAGGTAGGGAAAGCCTGGGCTGAACCCAAGCATATAGACGCGATACTCGACCGAGGCATGCAGCGTGATGGTCTCCTCGACCGATAGGCTGGCGAAGGAGGCGACATCGGCAAGATCAGGGCCAAACTCGCCCCCGTAGGCGACCGGGATGTCCACCTGCCGCGATGGGCGCGCACTCGGTTGGGGGAGCGACTCCGCGAGTGTGAGGAGGCGTTCTGCCAACTGGTCCGCCTCGATCACCACCGGGTCGAAATACACCGTGGCTGACCGGTAGGTGGGAACGGTCTCGATCAGCCAGTCTAGCCCGAGGCCCTCTACGGCTTGCGCAAAGGCCATCACGCGGTCATTGATCTCTGGAGCGATTGTTTCTCCGAACTCGACGGTCACTGCCGCATCGCCGGCGGCCAACACTCGTGGATAGCGGGGCACGCTTCCTCTCTTGGAGACCAGGCAACCGCAGTGAAGGGAATAAGTCAGTGGTGAGGCAGTTTAGTCTGTTCCCAGCCATTCTGCCACAGTGTTTTGAAACGGTCGGCTCCCGCGTATCTGAGATGGTTTTACAACTAGAGGAAAGACAAGGGAGTATGCTATACACAGCACCCTGGCACCAAGCTTGCTGACCTGTCCGTTTCCGTGATGACCGCCGCCTCGTGAGGCGAGCCCATCCCGAAGGGAGGTGAACACCATATGAAGAAGATGTTTTTGGCCATGATGGCCTTAGTCCTTGGATTGTCCTTCGGTTTGGCAACCTTCGCCCAGGCTGAGCAGAAGAAGCCTACCACTGCGGCTGAGGAGAAGGGTAAGGGGAAGGACGAGGGTAAGAAGCCAGCAGACGAGAAGAAGGGTGAAGAGAAACCAAAGAAGTAATCCACCCTCCGGATTGATGCCAAGATTTACAGAAGGCCCTGGCTGACTGCGTTAGCCAGGGTCTTCTTGTCTCATGGCGCGGCGTTGCAGGACGCTGTTAGCCTGATCGCATTTGTAAATAGACGGCCTGTAGTCCCACGATGGTCTTACCGTCGCGGATCGTCCCGTCCTGGATTTGGTCAATAGCCTTCTCGATCGGCAGCTCGACCACATTGAGCACCTCATCGTGATCGAGCTTCTGTCGGCCCCTCGTGAGGCCAGTCCCTTTATAGATGTGAATCACCTCATCTGCGAACCCTGGCGCGGTGAAAATGCTGGTCAGCAGCTCGAATGACGACGCGCGGTAGCCGATTTCTTCTTCCAGTTCACGGGCGGCGCAGTCGCGCGGGTCTTCCCCGGGATGGCGCTTGCCTGCCGGAATCTCGTAGATAAACCCGCCCACCGCGTGCCGGAATTGCCGGATCAAGATCACGGTCCCATCATCTTTCATCGGGACTATGGCGGCAGCACCGGGATGACGGATCACTTCCAAATCCACTGTAGCCCCGTTGGGAAGGGTCACGCGGTCCACATTGAGGACCACGACCTTGCCTTTGTAGATATTCTTGACGTTCTTGGTCATGCTGTTACGCTATCACTGATGGTCTTTTATAGAACGGTGGCTTAACCACGACTGCCGGGACCGCCCGCCCGCGGATGTCGATGGCAAGCGGAGTCCCGATCTGACTGTAGGCATTTGTCACGTAGCCGAGCCCGATCCCTTTTTGCAGGATCGGCGAGAGATTGCCGCTGGTCACTTCCCCGATCGGCTTACCGCCAGACTGGCTGTTGGGCAGGATTTTGAACCCATGCCTGGGGACCGCCTTCTCCAGCAGCTCAAAAGCTGCCAGACGGCGAGCCACCCCACCAACCTTTTGCTGCTGCAGCGCGTCTCGCCCGATGAACTCGCCTTTTTGGAAATCCACCACCCACTCCGTGCTGGCTTCCAGTGGCGTCGTGTCCTCGCTGATGTCGTTCCCGTACAAGAGGTAGGCCATCTCCAGGCGGAGGAGATCCCGAGCGCCGAGCCCGACCGGCTTGAGCCCCGCGGCCTTGCCGTTCGTCAGCAGCTCATTCCAGATCCGCAGCGCCCCGTTCGCCAGCATGTAGAGTTCGTAGCCAAGCTCGCCGGTATATCCGGTCCTGGTCACAAGGGCGTGCGCACCGAGTAGCTTGACCTCCAAGCACTGGCGAGGCTTCAGCGCAGCCAGTGCGGGCACACCCAGGGTCTCCAGGATCGAGCGGGATGCTGGGCCCTGGAGGGCCAACTGGGCGATCTCTGCGGAACAGTCCCGGATCTTGACTCTAGCGGCGCCCGATCCCTGCTCCTGGAGCCAGGCCACAATTTTCTCCCGGTTGGACGCATTGACACAGAGGAGAAACTCTTGTGACTTGACTCGATAGACGAAGATGTCATCCTTGATGCCGCCACGCTGGTTACACACCATGGAATAGTGTGACTCGAGCGGACGGAGCTTGGCAACATTGTTGGTGGTGAGTCGTTGCAGGAAGGGCAGCGCGCCGTCACCAGCCACGGCAATTCGCCCCATGTGGCTGACATCAAAAAGACCAGCCCTGGCGCGGACGGTCTGATATTCATCCACGACGCCCGAATACTGAATGGGCATTTCCCAGCCGGCAAAGTCCACCAGCTTGGCGTTGGACGCAGTGTGGCCATCGAACAGGGGGGTCCGTTTCATGCTACGGGCAGCTTCATTTTGGGGTCGGTTTAATTAGCGCAATCCCAAGAGCTCCACGTCGAAGGTCAAAGTGGCATTGGGGGGAATGACATTTCCTGCTCCGCGTGCCCCGTATCCGAGCTGCGGTGGAATGATGAGCTTGCGCTTCCCGCCCACTTTCATGGTGCCCACGCCCTCATCCCACCCCTTGATGACCTGACCGGCACCCACTCGGAAGGAGAACGGCTCCTTGCGATCGACGGAACTGTCAAATTTCGTGCCGTTGGCCAGCCAGCCTGTGTAATGCACCATAGCGGTGTCGCCCAGTTCCGCCTGTCGCCCTGTTCCCACCACGAGGTCGATATACTGCAGGCCTGACTCAGTCGTCACGACTTGGCCGGCGGCTTCGCTGCTGCTCATCTTCTTCTCCTCCGCGAATGTGAAGACGGTCAGACCCAAGAGCGAGAGCACGGTGCTGAGCACGATCAGTCGTTGGATCATCGTTGTCTCCGCCCAGTCTGTTTGCAAGGGATTGCCGATTCTGTGGTGAGTCGTGCTGTGGAGATCCGTGTGCCTGTGCGCGTCGCCTCGGACACCGTCAGGGTTCCGGTTCCGAGAAGAGCGCGATGCTGGCGGTATAGCCATGGAGGAAGTTGCTGCCACCCACCGGACCGATCTCGCCCTGTGCGAAGAAGCCGGCCACGGGAATGTCCCCCAGTCGTTCCCGGATGGCCGTGGAATCGTGATGGGGACGTCCGAACAGGCCGCGTCCTCGTCCGCAACAACTGAAGACCAGCGCACCCAGCGGCAGTTGCTGATGCGTAGAGCGGTCGGCGGCCAACAGGAAATGCAGATCCTCACTCGCGGACTGGGCGTCCCGAAGATGAAATTGGACAGTCTGCCCTTCCCTCACCACGTCGCCAATCGCCACGCTGCCGGAGTTGCGATCCGCGCCGATCAGGTTTCGCACGAGAAAATCACCCCGCTCGAACCGGTTCCGGTGCTCGTTAATGAGAAGACCGAGATGCAGGGCCTGGTGCGCCTGGTGTTGTTCCTTACTACTCAGTGACTCGAAGGTGGCTTGCAAGTGCTCCAGCGCTGCAGAGCCGCCCAGCTCGTGAATCACGTTGTTCTCTGCCTTGGTGATCACGTACCGTTCGCCGATCGGCCGGCAGCCCTGCGAGATGATCGTTCGAACGCAGATAGGGCCGGACAGGGCGACCCCCACAAGTCCCCCGTCATAAACCTCATCATTGACGAGCATGCGGTTTCCGCCCGGATCGTGGCCGCCTCCAGCTAACCCCCCGATCGCGGTCGAACCGGGACAACGGTCAGCGATCAGCGACAGCACCTCATCCACGGGCGTTGAAAAGGGGTCGGCCATCAGGACAAAGACCGGGGACTCAGTCTCTCGATCGAGGTCGTCTGGCCATCCCGTCGCCGAGAACTGATCCTCGTCCTGCCCGAAGGAAAGTCTCAAGGGGGTCAGGTGTACTCCGGGCAGGTGAGCGGCCCAGAGGGTGGCCCCAGGGGCATTTTCGATTTCCTCAGCGCCCGCGATAATCCCTTCGCCCGTACAGCCCACGAGCAGTCGAGGGCCCAGCTCTGCGCGCACCGCCGCCGAGAGCTGTTCGGCCTGATCAGTGTAATGGCGGGAAAAGAACAAAAAGGCTAAGTCGGCTGTCCTCTCGCCAAGCCCGTTCTTCGCAGCCTGCCCGAGGGCCTGACCTGCCTGGGTCGCATCGCGGGACTGGGAGACTGCCACAGAGAATCGAAATGCTGTTGCCTTGCCGATCATCATGATTCAGTGAAGGACTGAGCGATGGCTACTCATCGAGATCGTCCGCGCGGTCGCCGCGCTCCTCCTTCAGCTTCTTGTAATAGCGCCACATAAACGAGTGGTAGTCGTCAAGCTGAGCCAGAAGGTAGTGCACCTCTGTGGGGTCTCCCGCCTCAAGGGCCCGTACCATCCGTTTCTGGAGGAATTCCGAAAAGGCCTGGGTCTTCTCCAACGCCGTGAGCAGCCTCAAGCCTCCGCCGATCTGATAGTCACCCATGGGGTCTCGACCCGTTCCGCTCGACCGCTGACGCGAGGCGTCGCTATGCTGACACGCGCAGAACCAAGCATAGACGCGCCTCTCCTCAAATGCAAGCCGTCCTTCGCGGTGC
Organism: Nitrospiraceae bacterium; assembly: GCA_050731155.1. Classification (GTDB taxonomy): domain Bacteria; phylum Nitrospirota; class Nitrospiria; order Nitrospirales; family Nitrospiraceae; genus NS-7. The sequence goes on from JBOHOI010000061.1 coordinate 9,931, forward strand.
TCTGGCAGAGAGGCGGTGGATTAGCGGTTGGTCGTCAGCAAGGCTCGAAGGCGGGACAGGGAGATCGCTTCCACACGGCGCCCGTCCCGTCCCACCATGGTGGAAGCCGTGGTCAGCGCATTCAGTACCGCTTCCTCGGTCGCTTCAACCGTTGCACTGAGCAAGGGGTTCAGATGCGTGTCCGCCAGGTGCGTCATGACAAACGTGCGGTCTTTCGGATAGTGCGGGATCGTGTTGCCGGTCGAGAAGGCCAGCATGAAGTCTCCGCTCCCATGACGCGCCGTCGCTCCTGTCCTGGCTAGGCCCAGCGCTGCCCGCTTGGCGAGCCGCCCAAGTTGGCGCCCATCAAGGGGGGCATCGGTGGCAATAATCACGATGATCGACCCTTCTGCTCCTGCAGGAGAGACGCTTCCTAGTGGGACTCCCTCCTGCTCGGTGGGTGCGGGAGGGGCACTTCCCAGTGGGGCTCCCTCCCGTTCATATAGTCGCCCAACCGGGACACCAGCGATGATCAGCTCTTCCCGTCGCCCGTGGTTGGCGTTGACCAGAACGCCGACTGTATAGGCTCCGTCCTCTTCAGAAAGTCGGCGAGAGGAAGTGCCGATTCCGCCCTTGAAGCCGTAGGACACCATCCCGGTTCCGGCTCCCACATTCCCCTCCGCCACCGGTCCAGCGGTTGCTCCATCCAACGCAGCCAACACATCCTGTTCCGACACGTGCCGGCCTTGACTGTCATTGAGCCGGCTGTCGTCGCATTCGGCGATCACCGGAGTGAGCGTGTCATCGGTGATACCGATCCCCGGGTATTGCTTGATCATCCAGCTCATGACCCCGTTGGCGACGCGAGGGACGTTCAGCGTGTTGGTGAGCGCGACTGGATATTCTAGAAATCCGGATTCGGCCACCCAGGCCAGGCCGGTCATCTCGCCGGTGCCGTTCAGCACAAAAGCGCCAGCCGGGACTTTCTTGTGCCAGACATCGTCGCGAGGGATGACGACAGTCACCCCTGTCCTAACCGGCCCCTCTCCCGGCTTCAGTAGTCCCTCTCCACGAATCAGGGTCGCATTGCCCACCTTCACGCCTGCCACATCTGTAATGGCATTGAGGGAGCCTGGCTGATATCGGCCGACCACGATTCCCAGATCGCGGGCGCGCAGACGGGGCTCCTCCCCACTGCGAGGCTGGGATCGGTCTGCTCCCTCCACCGGGCTGGCTGAAAGGAACAGAATGGTCAAAGCGAAGAGCACGTCGCTGACTCGCACCTGTTGGGAAAGGCTCATGGGTTCTCCGTGACGGCTCATGGCTGTGGCTGGCTGATGCGGTCCAACTTCTGGTTGCATGCTGGGCAACGATCGAGAGCTGCCAGGTCAATGATCCACGAGCTGTGGGGACGACTGGAGGCCATCGTCCAGACCAACTTCGCCATGCAAGAGGGGCAGCGGAGCACGGCGGTGAACCATACGAAGGTGGCACATCCTAGAAAGAGGCCGCAAACCACCATCGCGAGGAACTGCCCGCCGCTGTCCCCGAGCGAGAAAAATGCCAGGGTGAAGCAACCCAGTGTCCCACCAAAGCCTGCCACGGCCACATACAGCTTCCAGGCCTGTCCTGTGACCATGATCCAGTTGGATCCGTGAGGCTTATAGGTTGGTTCCATTTGCGTTTGATCCTGGGATCAAAAGGGCCAGAAGGTGAAGCGTGACGCCTCCGACTCACTTGCAAACGCATGCCACTGAACGACCCAGTTCGAATCAAAGATGACCTGGAACTCATCGGTTCCAATCCCCCCTCCACCGAGGCTCATGTTTGGGGATATCGCGGGAAGGATGAAACGGAGTCCCCAACCAAAATTCACACGGAAATACTTTTCGTCCAGGAAGCGATATCGAGCGACCGGTCCGAGTTGAGACTCAGAAATTTCGTCCGGAGCTCCAAGCTTCTCCAGGATTTCGGCCCAGGTGGTCTTGCCAGGTATGATAAACGCTACAGTTTCCGGTTTGATGGGTTTATTGATGGTGACTCGCTGCCACACTATTATCGGGCAGCCTGTGAGTACGAGATGGACGGCCAGCAAACCAACCATCAGGCACACACCCGTCGCACTTCTCAGAACTGATCCGTCGTCAGTCTCCAAATGGCCAGAATTGGAACTTGGGCGGGTCGGTTCGCTTGCCGAACACCACATCCTCCACTACCCCATCACGGTTGAACAGCACATAGAGGTCTTCACTCTTGATATTTGTGCGTGAGAAGACCAAGATCAAGCCAGACTTAAGATCGAAGCGATAATATTGGAAAACCTCGTGTTCGTTGACTTCGAGGATGCGGTCTGGTGCCCCTAGTCTGGCCGCCACCTCCTCTCTCGTTGTTACCCCCTTCTTGATCGCCTGGATGTCTTCCATGTTAAATTCATCGCCGTAGTTTCCTCTGACGAACGCACAGCCTTCGAACAGATTCATCCAGAGGAATAGGATCACGATCAGATAGAACATGCCCGGCACCTTTCGCTGAACGGCCAACCGTTCGGTGGAGCTCCTATCGTTTTTCATGGGGATGTTGGCGCTCTCTCTTGGTGAGCACGAAATCGTCTTCAAACACCATGTAGCGTGAGCGTGACAAGCCGACGCGCCTGTAAACCGCCTGCG
>JBOHOI010000062.1:0-12566 GCA_050731155.1 Nitrospiraceae bacterium
GTCGCTGTCATTGCTGACCCCGAGCTCCCGGATCTTGCGCTCCAACAGCGAGGTATCAGGGTGCAGCAAGCCCTTGGCAACCGCTTTGGGATCGCTGAACTCATGCCAGGTGGCGTGCACGGCACCGGGGATGTGGCCACCGAAGGTATAGGCGGCTTTGCCGCGGACATCAATGATCACCAAGCCGGATCGGCCCAGATTCTGCTGAAGCGTTTCGGTATCGATTAAGAACGGATGCGTCATAGTGCTCCTCTTCGTCGTCTGTGCGCCCGCGCTAGCCTCTCTGCGCGCCACCAGCGGTACAGGCTAAGCGCGGATCATACGCTGCCTCGTTCAAGGCTGCCGCGAGATTGTTGGATAACGGGAAGCTTCGCTCATAGATCGTAAAGGAATACGGGTCTTCAGCCGTGAGCCCGTACTTCCTTTTCAGCATCTCATGTTGATCATCCGTCAGGATATGGTATCGCACGAGGGTCTTCAGCGTCACCCTACCCTGCTCGGTCGGAAAGCGGTAGGAGAAGGTGTAGTCTCGGCTGGCCAACGGTAACAGCCGATTATCGTACAGCTCCACAATCGCCGGTTGCCACAAAATCCAGCGCCCCATGGTGTCTGTCTGTCGGTCGAGCACCTTCCCCTGCTTGTCCTGCATAATAAACTCGACTGTAAAGTGCCGGTCAGGATCACCGGTTGGAATCTTATGCCCGGCTCCGGCATTGATCAAGGTCAACGTAAACAGGACTTGTTCTCCCGCCTTCGGCGTCGCTGGATCGGCCTTCACTTGCACGGCAACCGCCCGTTTGATCATCTCAGGATCATGACCTCCCCGCCAGAGGTGCCGCCGTCCTTGCCGGATCGGCCCCCCCTCGGCCACCGGCCGTTCCACCTCCGACATGTGGCAACTCTGGCAGATCATGCCCCGCTCCTGCATGAAAAACTTGCCTTCGTACTCCGCATATGTTCCGCAGGGCCCGACGTTGTAGAACTGGGCTGGTCCTGAGACCACGTTGTGGCACCGATAGCAGACCTGCGCTGTACGGAAGGCCGGATCGAACTTGGTGGGATGCGGCGCTACCGAGTCGTCAAAGGGCCCCATGATCACTCCCTCGCGGACGTGGCACGCTGCGCAGGTAATTGCCTCTTTCTGATATTCAGGATCGTAGTGGGGATTGGGTACCTGGATCGCCTTCTCTACCCGTCCGCGGGGGATTTCCTTGATCAATGTCGGCTGCTGGTTCTCCAGTGGCGTATGACAGTTCAGACAGATCCAGATATTGCGGTCCCTCTTCCAGTAGGCCTGAAAGAAGGGGTCCTCATAGGCACCTGCATGGATACTGGTCTTCCATTCCTCATAGATTTCACGGTGGCAGGTTCCACAGGATTCAGCCCGCAGACTGTCAATCCCCTCTGGCGTCTTCTGATAGGGAATGGCTTTCGCATAATCGGACCTGAGACCAAAAATGACGACAGGCTTGACCTCCGTATAATAGAGATAGACCAGCGCTGCAGTTCCGACTGCCCCCAGGACGATCTTCAAGAATCTTCGCATCTGACGTTCAAGACCTTCCCACTGGCTTCAGGCGTCCAGCAGGGCGACCACATGCCGCTCGACGGATGCAGCGAGCGCATTCAGGTTGTAGCCCCCTTCCAGACAGGACAGAATCCGACCCTTACTATGGCGCCTGGCGATCCCGGCGACGATGCCGGTCAGGGCAGCGTATCCCTCCTCTGTCAAGCCCATGCCGGCCAAGGGATCGTCTCGGTGCGCATCGAATCCCGCCGAGATCAACACAAAGTCAGGCTTGTACGAATCGGCGGCAGGCACGAGGACCCGCTCGAAGACCTCACGATAGTCCTCGTCACCCTGCCCGGCCGACATGGGCACATTAATCGTCAGGCCCTCACCCTTCCCTTTTCCACGTTCGGTGGCTCGACCAGTCCCCGGATAGTGGGGATATTGGTGTGTACTGAAGAAGAGCACGGATGGATCGTCATCAAAGATATGCTGGGTCCCATTCCCGTGATGGACGTCCCAGTCCACAATCAGCACGCGGGCGGCCCCATGACGACGTTGAAGGTAGCGCGCAGCGATCGCCACATTATTGAACAGGCAAAATCCCATGGCCCGATCGCTCTCCGCATGATGGCCCGGTGGGCGAACCGCACAGAAAGCATGGACTACGGTGCCGGCCATTATGGCGTCGGCGGCAGCGAGCGCTCCTCCGGCAGCCAAATACGCGGCCGACAAGGAGCCAGCAGACATGGAGGTGTCTGGGTCCAAGGATACGCGACCGTTGACCGGCGCCTGGCTCTTTAAACGCGTCAGGTACGAGGCTTCATGCACCTGGGTGATCCACTCGTCCGTCACGATCGCAGGCTCGATGCGAACGAGACGGTCAAGCACTCCGCCTGCCTCCAGACGAGACACTATGGCTTTCAGGCGATCTGGAGATTCAGGATGCCCTGCCCCCATGTCATGCTTGAGATAGTCTGGGTGATAAACGAATCCCGTACGCGCCATCGCCAGGACTCACGGAACAGTGAGCAGCATCGTAACATGGCTGAAACGCCGTAGACAATCATCCGCGGGCCATGCTACCGTGAGACTGTTGGTGCAGCCCATGGAAGGATCCTTCGCGTGGCAAATCCCCGCATCGAACCTCTGAAAAAAGTGTTGGCGATCGACTCGAATGACGAAGTCGCCTGGTTCGGGTTGGGAAAAGCCTACATGGAGGACGCGAATTTTGAAGAGGCGGTCAAGGCTCTGGAAGTCTGCATCAAGGTCAAACCCACCTACTCCGCTGCCTATTATGCCCTCGCGCAATCGCTGCACAAGCTGGGGCAGACCGACCAGTGTCGGCAGGTCTGCGACCAAGGCATTGAGGTGTCCACCAAGAACGGCGATGCGATGGTCACGAAGAACCTAGGCCTGCTGAAACAAAGCCTCGGGTAAGGTCCGCTGAAAGACAGGTCACAAGAGCCTCCGCAGGGCCTTGAGCTCTGGCGTGCTTAGCGGATACCCCGCAGCTGGGTTGAGAATCAGCAGCCGCACGCGCGGATAGGCATTTTGCTGGGGAGGCCGTTGTACCACCTGCACGTTCGCGAGCCGCACCCCGGACCGCGTAGGCAAGGGCCTCACATCCCAGAGCGAGAGGAGGACCGCGCTGACCTGAGACACCAGCGGCAACATCACGGTGACGGCGCTCGCCAATTGCTTAAGCTCCAACTCTTCTCCTACATCGTTACGCAGACCATCGAGCTGGCCGTCTCGATGCGGCACTGTGATCGCCAACAGAACCGGCGCGCAATAGTCAACCAGTTGCCTTGCTTTCTGGCAGATCCTGGCGACGAGCCGGTTGATCAGCGCACGGCCGTCCTCCCCGTCCTCCACATCATCCGTTTGCCAAACTCGCGTGGTCATATCCAGGGGCAGGCGACTGGTTGAGCTGATCATCGCCGTGACCTCTGCGAAGAACCGATCCTGCCCGAGACAACATTCCAGATCTGCTGTCCTAGACTGAGACTCGGGAAGGAACCTGACCGAGACCCCCGCACGGACCAGCAGAGTCGCCAGCTCTAGCTCGGCAAGCGCCGACTCCTGGGCGCCACGATCGTTGCCGGTCAGTCGGTCGATCAGACGAGCAAGCCTGGTTCGGCTGCCTCGATCGGTACAGAGCCGTTGTAGCGCCGTCCATTCCGCTTCAAGCTCTCGTGTCAATCGCAAGGGCCTGTCGGCGTACAGCGGCTTCTCGGCTCGAGCTAGCCATCCATATCGTGCAGGCCACCTAGTCCTCACTCGGAAACGCTGTCGGGCAAGAGAGCGGCCCGGTATTCTCTGGTGACGAAATTTCCTCATTGCCGGAATCAGCGCAGATTGCTCACCAGCCGCCAAGGCTTATACCGGCATGGTTGAACTTTCAGCCATGAATGGCGATGGTCTCGAACTTTAAGGAAAGTTCGGAGGCCTAACGGTCTGACTCTTGAAGCAATTCCGGGTGCTCGCGAGCGATCGTTTCGTACATTGCGTCCAGCCAACGGCCTGCACACCCCAGCACCTCCCGGACAAGCGGCTCAGGGTAGCCCGTTCGTTTGATCGTCCATTGGAAGACATACTCAAGAATGCTCTCCCGCCCAGCTTGAAGTGAGGACGTGGTAGCCAAATCGGTCAGCTCCGCCAGCCCTGTCCTGATGACCTCTGCAACGGTCTCACGCCCATAGGAGGTACTTGCGGTCACATATTGCACTGCCCGGTTCACTTCAGACTCAGTCACCGCTTTGCCCTCCTAGTGCGGAAGCGGATTTTATCATTCGGGGCCATCCTGTCAACGAGTTCACTGCCCATGATCATACCCCTATCACCCCCCCTCGGCCGGACTCCCTCCCACGTGCCTCAAGCAGCCTTTCTGTTTATAAGCTACTGATATTTATGAATAAAATTGATTTCACGGTGATATGGCCTGAGTGTTATGATTGCATAGTGACGTAATGCCCGCGGGAGGGTAACACCATGAAACGCCTAAGCATGAAACCGTCACTGCGGAACTCTCACTCAGGAAACATGCCAGAACGGTGGGACCTGTCCTCTCTGCTGAAGAACCCCACCGATGATTTCGAGACGCTTGCGAAGGATCTGGACAGCAAAGTCTCCCAGTTTGAATCGTTTCGGGATAGCCTGAAGCCGGAAATACCAACCCAGGCTTTCCAGGAAGTCCTGAGCCTCAACGAGGAAATTACGGCCATTTCAGCCAAATTGGGTGCCTACTCGTATCTCTGGTTCTCTGAGGATACCAAGAACCTTCAGGCGCGGGCCTTCAAAACGAAGGTCGAAGAGCGTTTGACTTCGTTTCAAAACCGCATGCTGTTCTTTGACCTCTGGTGGCAGAAGGTGGACGAGATGAACGCAGCCCGACTGCTTGCAGTTTCGGGAGACTTGCAATACTACCTGGAGTCCATCCGTCGGTTTAAACCCCACACCCTGTCAGAACCAGAGGAAAAGATTATCAATCTGAAGAACATTACTGGCCGCAGTGCGATCAATACCCTCTATGACATCCTCACCAATGGGTTCACTTTCCGGCTGACAGTCAACGGCACGCGAAAGACCCTGACCCGCGAGGAACTGTCGGTTCACCTCCGAAGCGCGACGCCTCGGGTGCGGGAAGCGGCCTACAAGGAGCTCTATCGGGTCTTTGCGGCAAACCATGACCTGCTCGGCGAGATTTACACGACGCTGGTACAGGACTGGAAGGGTGAGAATCTGCAGTTGCGCAAGTTTCCCTCGCCGATTGGGGCGAGGAATCTTGGCAACGATGTCCCTGACAAGGCGGTCACAGCACTCCTGTCGGTCTGTTCCAAAAACGCCGAGGTGTTCCAGGAATACTTCCGCCTGAAGGCCAGGATCTGCAAGATTAGGCCAATGACCCGCTATCATATTTATGCACCACACAGGGCTGACCGAAAACGGTACCGATACCAGGACGCCGTCCGGATGGTCCTGGAGGCCTATCGGACCTTCTCTCCTCGACTGGCAGAGTTGGCAGAACGTGTCTTCGCCGAGCACCGCATCGACGCCCGCACCAGGCCCGGCAAGCTGAGTGGGGCTTACTGCTATAGCGTGGTGCCCGGATTCACCCCCTACGTCTTGTTGAACTATACGGGAGAGGCTCGAGATATAGCCACGCTGGCGCATGAACTGGGTCACGCGGTGCATGGGATGATAGCAGCGGACCATTCTGTCTTCACCTTCCACGCCACGCTCCCGCTGGCTGAAACCGCCTCGGTATTCGGCGAACGGGTGCTCTCTGATGCCTTGATGGCGCAAGAAACCAGCAAAGCCGTCAAGCAGGGGTTGTTGCTTGCTCAACTCGACGATATCTACGCCACTGTGCTACGCCAAGCCTATTTTGTCCTGTTCGAGAATACCGCACACGACATGATCGCAAACGGCGCGACCGTGCAGGACCTGGCGTCAACCTACCTCGCTAATCTGCGTCAGCAGTTCGGCAAGGCGGTTGCGATACCGGCTGAGTTTAAGTGGGAGTGGCTGACGATCCCACATATTTTCGGAAGCCCCTTCTATTGCTACGCCTATAGCTTCGGAAACCTCTTGGTGCTTGCCCTATACCGTATGTATAAGGAACGAGGGTCTGCTTTTGTCCCAAGGTACTTGCATTTACTCGAGCATGGTGGGGCCAAGAGCCCTGAGGCTATTGTAGGCGAAGTCGGCGTAGATATACGCTCCGAGGCCTTTTGGCAATCAGGATTTGACATGATTAGGGAGATGATCGAGGAGCTGGAACGAACAGGCCGATAACTGGAAATGGGCTTCTTCGCGATCAAACGTTCCTGACCTAGCCCAACCTGGCCTTTCCTTCGAGACTAAAAAAATCTCCTTGACAGCCAAATGGCAGTCCGCTATAATTTGAGCATTGATAACGGTTATCAGAATCGTTTATAATAAGCCTGGGTTGGATACGGTCGGCAACAAGGACTGAGCGGCTCTTCCCCCAGGAAGGAGACAATTCAATGTACGTCTGTCTGTGTAAGGGCCTAACCGAGTCTGATATTCAACGGGTAGGCCAAGCCGGCATTGTCGAGGCAGAAAAACTAGTCGAGGCCTTGGGGCTGAACGACGACGAATGCTGCGGACGATGCGCCCGTGATATTCAAGAACTCGTGGACTTGGCCACGTGTAGACTAGCCCTGCAGTGTTCCAACCCTACCCGTTGTCGATATTGACAGTGATCCGAACCTCCCTGATAATCGCCTTCTAGCATCAGCAAACAACAATTCAATTTGCTAAGAGATCCGGTTTCGATGAAACCTTGTGTTGCCTCGCTCGCCAGTCCGTAACCGTCTCTGTAAATCCTACAGAAGGAGGCACTTAATGAAATCGAAAGAGGGTGTGATCGAACTGCTGAATAAAATCCTGACCGCCGATCTCACAAGCATCAATCAGTATTTTGTCCACGGGAAAATGTGTGAAAACTGGGGGTACGAGCGACTTCACGAGAAGGTTCGGGAACGGAGCTTCGATGAGATGAAGGATGCGGAGGAACTGATTGATCACATCCTTTACTTAGAAGGAGTCCCCAACATGCAGCGCCTGGAGACTGTCCACGTGGGTGAGACGGTGCCGGAGCAGTTAAAGGCTGATCTGCAAGCCGAACGGGAGATGGTTAAGCTGCTGACGGAGGCGACCTCTCACTGCGCCAAGGTTGGAGATTACACGACCCGGCATATGCTGGAGGACATGGTCAAGGACTCAGACAGGCACATCGACTGGATCGAGACACAGCTTGAAACCATCAAGCAGGTTGGGCTGGAAAATTACCTGGGTCACCAAATCAAAAAGGAAGGGAGTTAGCGGCTACTTTGCGGATCCTCGTTTGACCATCCAGGCGACCTCTGCTACCCGCTTCCCAAGGTCTCTGGCATTTGCTAGTTCTTTGACATCAATGCCTGGGCTCTCTCCCTCGGTCGTCGCTGACGCTCCAAAGGCCCCTCCTCCACTGACCACAATCATCTGGTTCCCCAGCATCGCCGCAAGGATCGTCAGGAGGGTGACCTCCTTGCCGCCAGCTACCTGTCCACCGGTGACAAAGGCCGCGCCAACCTTGTCCCTCATCTTGAATTCTGGAAAGACCCCGAACTTGAGCTGCCAATTGTCAAAGAACGTCTTGACCTCCCCGGCCATATTTGCCCAATAGACGGGGGAACCGACCACCACTGCGTCGGCTGAAAAGAGATCCCGCTCCGTCACCTGCCCTACACGTTTCAGCACCACAACCGTCCCCTTCACGCCTTTTGCCCCATCCACCACACCCTGAGCCATCTTTTCCGTATTGCCTGTCGCCGAGTGATAGGCCACGAGGATCGTGAGGTGCGACGATGGCTCGGTCGCCGCGGTGAACGCCGGCAGAACGACCGAGAACACAGTGAACACGCCAACGAGAACCAAGCTCCTGCTCATACGATTCCTCTGGGTTAGGGGCTGGAACAGGGAGAAGACATGTAGGGAACGTGGTCCGTGAACATGCTGGAGATGCAGTGTTCCACCAAGAATGTCGAGAGAGGCAAGTGATATGACACTTAATGCCGAACCGTCTCCTCGTCCATGTGTTCTTCCACCGACACCTCGGTCAAGGTTCCTCGATAATCGCACTTATGACAGCGGATCCTCCACTCCTCGAGCCACTTCTCCTGAACGTAGGATTGCCGACATTTAGGACACACGAAGACGCCCTTCTTGTAGAGAACCCTTCGCTTTTCTTTCATCGCTCGCTCCTCATCGTCCGCAGGATTTCTTGGAAAAGTCTGGCACAGGGGACCGGTGGATTGCAAGCCTGTGGATCCTCTGCTTCTGTTCTCACTGGTCTTCCTCGTCCGCCTGTCGCTTCTTGAGTTCTTCCTCCACCAGCACACGCCGGAGCACCTTGCCTACCAGCGTCTTGGGAAGCTCGCTTCGAAACTCAACCCTCTTGGGAACCTTAAACTTCGCCAGTTCCTTCCGACAATGTTCCAAAATCTCTGCGGTGGTGGCTGTCTGACCGTCTTTCAGGACCACATAGGCCTTGATCAGTTCCCCACGAAGGCCCTGGGGAAGACCTACGACGACTGCATCCTTGACCTTGGGATAGAGGACCAGGACCTCTTCGACTTCACGCGGATAGACATTCTCTCCCCCCGATTTGATCATGTCTTTTTTGCGATCTTCGATGTAGAAGAAGCCCGCCTCATCCCGGCGAGCCAGATCACCGGTGAACAGCCACCCTCCCCGGAGCGCCTGCTGCGTTTCCTGGTCCCGTTTCCAATATCCCTGCATGACCTGAGGCCCACGGATAACCAACTCGCCGATCCCGCCAGTCGGCAGTTCGCGCTCTCCGATCTCCACATCCATGATCCTGGCATCAGTGTCCGGCAGGGGTAAGCCGATGCTCCTTCGCCGCCGCTGGTCGGACGTGCAGTGGATCGGATTGACATGGGTGACCGGTCCCGCTTCCGTCAACCCGTATCCTTCCACCAATCTGGCACCCGTGAGTGCCTCGAACCGGTCCTGCACGGACGGATGAAGCGGCCCGGCACCGCTGATGCAGAGCCGAATGGACTTCAGGTCATAGCGGTCTAGGTCTTGATGATTAGTGATGGCCCCATACATGGCTGGAATACCCGTGAAAATCGTGACACGCTCACGTGCAATCGCAGCCAGGACTTCCGATACGTGAAACCGAGGAAGCAACACCAACGTCCCTGCGACGCTGATCGCCAGGTTCTGGCAGGCGCTCATCCCATACACATGAAAGAATGGCAGCACGCCCAGAAACACCTCCTCCCCATCACGCAGAGAAGCCATCCAGTGGCGGCACTGCCAGGTATTGCAGACTAAGTTACGGTGGGTGAGAACCACGCCCTTGGGAGTCCCTGTCGTCCCTCCTGTGTACTGCAGTAAGGCAATGTCGTCCGGCGACACAGAGACGGAAGGCTTGGCTGCTGAGCTGCCCATGAGCTGCTGCAGGCTGTGAGTTCCCATGCCTCGCGCCGGAGCAGTCCTATGGCCCTGCCGCACAGTCTTCAAGGGGTACAGCAGGCGCTTGAGCCACGGCAGGTAGTCCTCGACTTTGGTGAGAATCACACGCCTGAGGCAGGTGCGTCTGAGAAGGGGCTCAATCCTGGGATAAAACTGGTCCAGCGCCAGGATGGTCTCGCAGGCGGAGTCTTCGACCTGGTGTTCAATCTCGCGCTCGACATAAAGTGGATTAATAGGGGTGACCAGAGCGCCAGCTCGCAAGCTTCCGTAGTACCCAATCACAGTCTGCGGCAGGTTGGGCAACATGAGTCCCACGACGCTCCCTTTACTGACCTGAAGGTTGATCAGCGCTTGCGCGAACTGGTTGGCCAGAGCATCCAACTCGCCATAGCTGATGACGCGGCCATAGAAACGGAGGGCTGAGCGAGTTGGGAAACGGGCAGCGGATTGGGTCAGCAACTCGGGCAAGGAGATGTCGGGATAAGACAGCGTATGAGGGACCCCTGCATCATACTCTTCTATCCATTTTCGGTCGCTCACAGACCGACGCCCCCATATCCTCTAACCGAACCCCGCGCTGCCCTACCGTCCCATCGGAAACATGTCAAATACTAGAGTCAATCTGGTGGGTTCCATGATGTGCTCGAGCCTTGACAGAAGATGGGGGGGCTGACTAGGATTCGCGCATGTTGGTCTCCATGATCTGGGCATCGGTGAAACGGGCCTCTTCAGCCGCAGGGCAGGTCTGGCCTCTCATGCCGGTCTTGGTATGTACCGCTTTACTGCCGGTATCAGCGGGCCCTGAGCCAACGTCTTCAGACATTAGACTGGTACCGGTGACGACACCGGCAGGAGTGACGATTCTTGCTGAGCTGGCTGACACCACAGAGAAACGAGCCCGGGGCCTGATGTTTCGGGAATCACTGCCCAAAGACCGTGGTATGCTGTTTACGTTTCCCGAACCTCAACATTGGACGTTCTGGATGAAGAACACCAGGATACCCCTCGATATCATCTGGATGGACCGGAACAGAAAGATTGTGCATGTGGAACGGAATGTGCCAGGCTGCAACCGGACCGATGATGGATGTCCTCAATATCAGCCGAATGAGGAAGCCTCGTACGTGTTGGAACTGGCCGCTGGCATGGCGGATGCCTTAAAGTTGCACCGAGGGGTCAAGCTTCAATTTCAATGACCGCAGTGAGTCGGTCACCTATGCGTACGTCCCCAGAGAAAATTTTGAATGCGCGCCATAAGAGAGTGTTTCTGTGACACCAGCGCGACTTTGGCGCTCTCGCGGCTGAGCTGTTCCTTGGTCGCCGCCATCTCGACATGCCGCTGAGCGACCACCTCGCTGATCCGGTCAACCAAGCTCCCATCCTCCTGAACCACCCGGCTCAATGCCTGCTTGCTAATGGCCACAACCTTCAACGGTGTCATCGCCAGTACCGTCGCGGTCCTGGGTTCACCGGTCAGCAGGGACATCTCTCCAAAAAATTGCCCTCCCTGTAGAGAGGCCACTGTCGAACTCAGGCCATCCTGACGGACACGTACCTCCGCTGTTCCATCCAGAATGATGAACAACTCTTCGCCTGGCTCCTCTTGACGGACAACCTGCTCCCCGGGAAGAAACTCCTGGACGCGGGCCTCCGACGCGAGACTCTCGATCTGTTGTGGAGCCAGGATCGCGAAGAAATCAACCTTGGCGAGATGAGCGACGATCTGGTCCGCCTGTCGTTTCATCACCGCGCCCCTATCCTGCGGCATCAGCGTCTGCACCACACGCTGCGGGAATGGGATCTCGATGCCGTTGCGCTGGAAGGCAGACCAGACGTACGTCATGACCTCGCTCTGGATAAGTTGGTGTCGGGAATAGTCCTCAATCCAGAACCGCAGCCGGTATTGAATCCCGGAATCCTTAAAGGCCTCAACCATGGCCTCAGGCGCAGGGTCAGTCAAGACACCGCCTACTGCGGAGGCTGCGTCCGCCAGGAGGGTGCGCACCTGAGCGGGAGGGGTTCGGTACGCCGCCTCGACCAGGATGTGACACCCATGAGCAGTGGTCGGCCGGCTGTAATTGATGAGGCCGGCCTGGATGACGTTGTTATTGGGCAGCGCCACATAGTCGTTATCTCTGGTCCGCAAGATGATGTGGCCGAAGCCGATATCGGCTACGACCCCCTCTTTATCCATCACCGAGACCCAGTCCCCAACCCGCATCATCTTGCCGAGAGAAATACCGGCAAAAAACCGGACGAGGGTATCGCGGAGGGCGATGCCCACCACGGCAGTCGCCACGGTGGGGAGCGCTACCAGCGCAATCACGTTGATGTTCATGACCAGCCGCAGCGTGACCAGGACTGCGACGGTCAAGCCGGTCATGAGAAGGAGCGTCCGCAGCACATCGGGAATGTAGGCACCCTTCCGGTCGATCAGATGATCCTCGACAACCAGAAGATCCACTAGCTGGAGCAGGACGAAGGAGACGCCGAGGTAGGTCGTGAACTCCAGCCAGGCCCTGGTTCGTGAGGGGAGAGGAGCAACTAAGCCGCTGCTAAACAGCAGCAGTGTACTGGCCAACAGCAAGGTTCCCACTAAGACAACGACCACTGAGATGGGAAGACCCTTCTGTCGCCGCCGCGCGAAATAGACAAGGACCACCAGCCCCAGGACAATCCCCAGGTCGGTAAGCCCGAGTTTGACGAGAAATGTTCCGACGCTCATCAATTTCGCAGGGAGACAGGCCCTGTTCAGTCATGGCAGGTCGCCAGCAGGACGATCCTACCGTTCCTGCCACGCGCGAACGCGTCGAGCCGTGATGACCCCGTCCACCCGTTCGATGGCCTTGAGGACTCGGTCGAGATGCGCAGTATCGGTGACCTCGATTACAAAATCCAGCGCCGCTTTTCGGTCTTCCCTGGTTGTGATCTCGGCTCGGCTGACGTTCGCCTCGCATTCAGCAATCGACGAGGACACATTGGCCAGTACCCCCGTCTTATCAACCGCAAGCACGGACACCTTGACGGCGTGCGTGCTCGGAGC
>JBOHOI010000063.1:0-12422 GCA_050731155.1 Nitrospiraceae bacterium
CAACGGGAGGCTCCGAAACTCGGTGCGACGCATTCGTGGATCGCAGCCACTTCTGTGGTCCTGTCTCCACGCGTCCGATCTGCCGTGGGCGAGGTGAACATTTCCATTATTTATGCAAACCTCAATAGTACTCGTGTTCCTGGGTAGTGTATTATCGGTTAGTCCGACTTACCTCCATCACTGGAGCCGGGCAGTGCAAGCTGTTTTCATCATTATTCTGTTATTGGGATTTGCAATGCAAGGCTGTGCGGCTGTCTGGCCGACTACCTCCGACACCCTCCATTACTTCGAGAAAGAGAATGGGACCCGCTATTACGCACTCGGTGGTGACTGGACTATCCGCAGCCCGGAGACCGGGAAATCCTGGCATATACCAGAAGGATTCATATGGGTCACGTCTGATGGGACAGTGTACGCTCCTGGGCACACCTTCACGCCCAAAGTGACCAAAAATGCTGACGGGGACTGGGACCTCCATGAGTATCCCGTTGAGAAGCCTGAAGGCTACTGCATTCCACTTTGGAGCAGCACGATTCACCAACGGCCCGAATCATGCTTGAATCGTCTTTGGGAGTTTCCGACCATGACCGTAGTCGGTGCTGTCATAGCACCGTTTGCAATTCTATCTGCACTCGACAGAGTTGGTTCTGCGCTCGATAATGCTTTAACTGGTGGAGGAGGAAGTACTGGGTATAGCAATACGGGAGGATACGGCTACCTACCTCAAGGCTACTTGGGACCCATCAACGAGAATGCCTACGGACCTGGTATTCATTCTGATGCTACAGGACGCCCATTCATTTGGGTTCCTCAGGGCGGGGGAACGGGCTATCCTGATCCAACGTTGCGTGTCACACCCAATGCCTATGGTCCTGGGGTTGGCATGGATCAATACGGACGACCTGTAACACCGGGTTGTGCACCTGGCTATGCTGGCCCCTGCTGAGGTTGATTTATTTGCTTCTGATACTTCTGGCGATACTGCTGTTTGTTTAACTGTTCCTGTGCAGGTGGCTGAGTAATAGGCTTGCCCGCCCGTCTCCTATAAAGAGCTGCTAGCAATCCGCTTGAAGGAAAGGAAAGGCGCCAGGAGCCGTCTTGTGGAGCGCGGCGGGGCGCGTGGAGTTTCCGGACTTGCTGGTAGGTTTTATCCGTCGACGGCAGGTTCGGTAAACTAGTGATGAGCTGGCGATGCAAGCGGAGGTTTGTGTAAAGGAGGGCCAATTGTGGGAACTAAGGTGAAACCGATCCCGGAGGGATACCATGCTGTGACGCCGTACCTGAGCGTGAAGGGGGGTCAGACATGAGTCTTGACGTATTGTGCTGGCGGATCACGGGTGGGTTCTATCCGGTCGTCGAGAGCGATTGTAAGGGCTCCGGGTCGAACAAGTTTGGTTGGGGGGCACATGCATCCGGGCGAGAACCTGGATCGCGGCGCGTGGTGGGGAGTGTCTGTAAGAAATACCTATTTCTTTTCCTTTTCAGGGCTCTGAGGTGACTGTTTCTCCGAGTCCTTGCCCGTGATCTTCTTGACCGTCTCCCCGATGGCCGGGCCGATCTTGGGAATCTCTCTCTCAATATTCTGTCCCGCACTCTTCAGCGCGCGCCCGAGGTCGTCCACTGTAATCCCCTTGCTTCCCTCCGACTTCTGAGTATCGGCAGAGTCAGAAGCTGCCCCTGCCGCCTGGCTCAGCCATAACACCAGCATCAACATGATCACAGCCGCTCTGCGCATGGCCCACCTCCTTTTCTTATTTACTATAGCATGCGCAGGCCTGTTACTCACGTCGAGCGAAGAGGTCGTCGGATCTGGTCTTTCACCTTCAAGCCGGGCGGGCGAGCGGGTGTGCACAACGTGTCGAGTTGGAGAAACAGTGTCAGGAAGTGGTTCTCCGCTCATCGAGCAAGCCGTCTAGTCCTCCAGAATCCTCACGAACTCGCGCGCGAGGACCAGATCCTCTCGTGTGCAGAGCTGCTTCTTGAGCAGGAGGTGCTCCAGCGCCGCAATCCGGGCGGTCACCTCCGGCACCATGATGTCAATCTGTTCGGTCAAGTCATTGAGACGGCGGCGTAGCCCAGAATCCCGGCTCTTGGCAGATTCTCCCCTCTTCGTCTGACCAACCGTTTGACGTCTCGCCGATTTCGGCAGACGCTTCTTCTTGCGTGGCATGAGCACCTCCTGTTTAAGATCCATCCTGTACCGTGCTTCGCAGTTCCGGTCAAGCACGATTTCAGCGCGGGAATTTGGGGGGCAGGCATGCGTATTGACTTATTTGTGGAGCGAGGCGGGGCGTAGCCACTCTCCCGGCGTCTTGGTTGGCCAAGCCTCAGCTGGCAATGACACAAAGCAAGACTGGCGAACTGGAGCCCATCCGTCAGCCGTCCTCAGGCCAGGCCCGCTACTTGCCAAGGCGGCGGTTCCTCCAGTCATGGGCCAGGAGCAGCACCACCGCCACGACTGGGAACAGCGCGATGGCATACATGACATAGATGGTGGACCAAAACATAACTTCTCCGTGTGGAACGAGGATCGGGGCGATCACCGATGCCAGACCTCGGATCATCGTGCGATTCCTTTCCCCAGTGTTCAGCTCCCTCAGCGTTACCAGAGACTTTGAAGACCTCTAAGCGCAAATGAAATGCCAGTTCTGCCCCGTCCAGGTGGAATTCTTCATTCCAGCTTGCAACTCGTTGATAGAGTTGATCGAAGGACAACTCTTTCTCAGAGCCGAAGGTACGAAGCCGGTTTCCGGCAAGCTTCGAGACAGTCAACTCCGTTGACAGTGTGTCAACTTCGTTGACCTAGGCGTACTGCTAGCCCTGTGTCTCTATTCGTGGGGGTGGTTAAGAAAGGAGCGCTGACTAAAGGTTGGGCCATTCTTCCTGGGCGGGTGGCGCGCCGTATCAGCGATTGTTGAAATAAGGAGGGCCGACCGTATTTTAAGAATCACAGTCGGCCCTCCATCTCGCTCCGCTGTCAGCGAAGAGATTGCGGGGACTCCCCCACCTTACCCGCGTTTCTCTGTGAAGTTTTTGATGATGTCCGCGGCCGCGTCTCTTCCACCCAGGCCAAAGGCGATCGCCAATCCCAGTCCAATCGTGGCCAAGATAATTTGGACTGACGAAGTGATAATGGTGGTGTCAATACCAATCTGCTCAAGAGCCATGATGGCGGCAAACACGATCACCACAAACCGCGCCACCTTGGACAGAGCCACAGCCCCTTGGAGCTTGTTGGCGGTGGCGGCGTTTCGCACGATCTCCCCCAAAAAGTGACCAAGCAGAAGCCCCCCGGCCACCACGAGGACCGCCCCAATCAATTTGGGGATGAAGAGGACAAATCGCTCCAGGAGCTGGGAGACCGCAGTCAGGTGGACGGCGTTGGCCGCAGAAAGCAGAAACACCAGGATGATCAGCCAGTAAACCAAAAACCCCAGGATATATCCCGGAGAGCGACCAAAGCCTAAACGAGCGAGAAGTTCATTCAGCTTAATTTTCTCGGTGTACTCATCGATACGGATGAACTTGAGAAGTTTCTCAACGGCAGCCCGTAGTCCCCTGGCCACCAGCATGCCGACCAGCAGTAAGAGAATCGCCACCAGCACACCCGGAACTTTGCTCAAGATTACGGTTAACAGCTGTTGAAACGGTCCAACTATTACGTTCCACCAATCTTGCGGCATAGCCGACATAGCGCACCTCCAGAAAGGATGGTTAGCGATGGGCAGGCCGAGGAACTCCTGCTAGGGGGAGGATGAGTGCCACATTCTGGAGGTCTTGTCAATGTGGAAGAAGAGAAAACAGATCAATAGTCATGCCAGACCCCAATCCACCTGCGCAGGTGGCCACGAAACCAGGGCTCGCTCAGCATGTCCCTTTATCCGTACTCAATAACCTAGCTTGCTTCCCTATCCGTGATTTCCCGTAGACTGTGCTCCTCCGTATGCTCAACTTGCAAGGCCCATGGCAGATCGACTGGGGCCAGGTCAGCGTCGTGCGATCCCAACAATGGAGGTGAGCGATGAACACCAAGCCAAGCCTGTCATATTGGGCAAGGCAATCTCTCGTGGTAACCCTGACTCTTGCCACGGTTGTCTGCGCCTATCTGCCGATTCAGGGCGCGCAGGAGGACGCCAAATTCGTCGCGGTGGAGAAGGACGGCTCGAAAGTCTGGGAGGGCGGTGGCACCATTGATCTCAAAGCCCGTGGCTCGAGGCCTCTGACTTTGAAAGTGGTCAATACGTTGACTGCAGAGCATGGCTTTGCCATCGATACCATGAAAGTCAAGGAAGTGATTAAACCGGGCGAGGAAAAGACCATTACCGTGCCGCTTGCGAATATCGACACAATGGTCTCGGAGCACCGCGTCTACTGCCACCTGCATCCCAAGCACGTCGCCGCTACTCTGAAAGTGACCGGGAGATGACAATCGCGGGGCCAAGAAAAGGGGACCTTCTACTTTTCTTGTGGACGGTGTCTTGTCTTGCGGTCTGAGGCGGGGCGCGTGCGGCGTGGCCTCATTATTGTTTGACCACACTCCCTTTATCGAGTACTATGCAACCATGGCGTGTTGAACAACGCTGACTGTCCTATCCCTCGCGCGTCGTTGTTCCTCATGGCGCGATCGATTCTCCAGTCTTCGCGGTACCTTCCAGGAAGGGTTCTCTAACACGCTGCAGCTCATCCGTTCGCAGAGTGGCCAGTGTGTTCCTCACCTCATATCACGATCTGGAGGTACCACCATTATGACTGACGTCAAACAGGGGCGGCTGGAGACGAGAAGGAGTTGGGTGAGAATTCCTGACGGGACCATGGTTCGACACCGTCGGGAGGGGCATCAGGGATTCATTGATGGCTTGACGGAGCTCGCCAGCGGTCCGGACCGGAATCCTGATGGACGGACTCAGTATCGGATCAATGTCGGAGACCCCTGCCGGAAACTGGCGGTCGAAGAGGATCTGCTGATTCTGACGGATGCGGATGGTGTGGTGCTGATGCTCAGGCAGAAAGTAGAGTACCGGTCATGTGTCAGTGCACAGCTTCACGGCGTGTTTGCCGCCGATCGGTTCCTGAAGTCTGTGTGACGGTCTTCGAGCGCGTGGAGACCAGCAACAGAGGCCCTTGCTGGTGAAGGACTAGAAGAGCGGGGCTTGTGGTCCCCATCGTAGACCCGCGAGATCCGGGTCTTCCCCCTCGATGGACGGACGGCGATCGACTTTCTCCGCCTTGCGTTGGGCGCGCCGCGCCTCTTTGTCTTGCCGCTTCATCTGTTTGGCCCGCTCTCTGGTGCGCTTGGTGAGCGTTGCCTTCCCCGGTCTTCCGATGGTTCCCTCCTTGGCGTGTGATCACGCCAGCGGCCTAGTCTGAGAGAAGCAAGGACACCGTCTCCGTGTCCCTGCTCGTGTCTTATTCAGTGGCTCCGCGACGCTTTGTGCGGCCGGGTTCGCCGTGAGTGTTCGCACCATTGGCTGGTCCGCTTTGCGCGATAGGGCGCGACCGCACGGAGTGTCCGAGCCCTCGGCTGGACAGCGTCACGACTTGACGCCGGATCTCAGCCATTGAAGGGGCTGCACTCTCTTCTGCCGGGTCCGTCAGCCCCAAGTACTGCCATCGGATCTTCGGCTTCTCTCTCACGCGCTTGCCTCTGTCTGTCTTCCTGTTTCCACGCCAATTCATCATGGTCTTCATCATTTTCTCCTTCTGCCCGGGAATCCCTCTTCGACACGGGTGGGGCCAGCGCTCCCACCTCTCTGATTCACGTGCTGGGAACTGGTCCCTGCCAGATCAAATATGGTGGCTTCTTCATTCCGTCTGCTGTGCCCGGATACAGACGTTGTGCGTAGCTGTACGCTATTCCCTGGGCTTCGAGGCAGGTTGAGGCGTCACAATGATTCGATATGACTCGCAGGTCGACGCTCCCTTCCTCGCCTGGGCTGGACACGTAGAGCTCGCACGTAAAACCGACCTCGCGGGAATACTGGGTACTGACCAGTAACTGTGAGCCATCAGGAAATGTGGTGAGCGGATCCGCGTTCATCTTGCCCATGGGTGCTCCTCTCTTAGGGAATCGCACACACGACTGTCACAGCCAAGCCTGCTCACCTCCCTGCACGACATCCGGTACATGGAAGGGATGGGCTGTAGGAGCAGCGAGTACCAGAGAACCGATCGCGCAGGAGCTGCACTCACCGAGGCAAAAGCGCGAGAGGCAGGATAGTCACCGTGGCTCGTACAGTGGCGTATGCTACCACGTCAGGTGTGCCATGTCAAATCGGGCCGTCTGTGATAAGGGGGGTCAGGCTCTCACCCTCTCGCGGCGTTGCTTTGCCTGAGCGATTCCCCTACAATTTTGCTGCTTTGGTGCCGGCCGCTGAAGTGGGTGTGGGCGCCTGGTTGCGCGCAGGTGCCGAGCAAGGTGTGAGTTGCTG
Source organism: Nitrospiraceae bacterium (assembly GCA_050731155.1). GTDB lineage: Bacteria > Nitrospirota > Nitrospiria > Nitrospirales > Nitrospiraceae > NS-7. The sequence continues at coordinate 6,429 of JBOHOI010000063.1, forward strand.
ATGGTTGCATGGGTGGGACAGAAGGTTCTGGACGCCTTCCACTATGTCTGGGCGCTGTGGGGGCTGATCTCGCAGGCCTTGTGGGACTTGATCCGGCCCGGTGAGCAGGGGCGGCGCGAGGCGTTTCGGGTGATCACGCGGCAGATTCTGTTTACCGGGGTGGATGCCTTGCCGGTCACGAGCGTGATTGCGCTGATGCTGGGGATCATCATCATTACCCAGGCCGGAACGCAGCTCCCCAAGTTGGGAGCAGGAGGACTCGTCGGCAGCATCATTGTGATCGCGGTGATTCGGGAATTGGGCCCGCTGGTGACAGCCTTCATTGTCGTCGGTCGGTCGGGAACGGCGATCGCCACGGAACTCGGCAACATGTCGGTGGGCCGCGAGGTGGTTGCCCTGCAATTGCTGGGGATTCCCGTGACACGGTTCATCGTGATGCCACGGATGGTCGGCATGGTCGCGGCGATGATCTGTCTCACCCTGTATTTCGACGTGGTGGCGGTGTTGGGCGGGTTTCTCGTCGCCAAAGCCAAACTCACGATTCCTTTCGAGGCGTTTCTGGAGGGTGTGACGCATGCGTTGTCTCTCTCCGATGTGCTCTTGACCGCCTTGAAACCGATCCTGTTCGGCTCGGCAGTTGCTGCCGTCTGTTGCTATCATGGGCTCTCCGTCCGGTCGTCGTACACCGAGGTGCCCCAGCAAACGACCAGGGCCATGATCAATTCGGTCACCCTCTGTCTCCTGCTGGACCTGCTTATTACGGTCCCAACCTATCTGTGATGAGTCGGGCGATCGAGCTCTCAGATGTCGTCGTTGAATTGGAAACAGAGGGGCAAGCGGCTCATATTTCGCTGGCGGTCGATCCCAGGGAGTTCGTCGTGTTGATGGGTCCCAATCGCTCTGGCAAGAGTCTCATTCTGGAGCTCTGTGCGGGCTTGGTCACCCCGCGGCAAGGAAGCGTGAGAGTCCTGGGAGAGGAGTGGGTGGAGCTTTCTGATCATGCAAGGATGAAGTTACGGACCCGTATCGGCACCGTCCTCCAACTCCCCGGTCTCCTCAGCAATATGACGGTGTTCAACAACGCGGCGTTGCCGCTCCGATATCATCGCTCCACTCTGTCGGATCAGGACATTGATCGCGTAGTGATGGGTCACCTGAAAGCGCTCGGTCTGGCTCAGTTGCGGGATCGGTTTCCAGCGCAGCTCAACTCAGGCGAGATCCGTTGTGCGGCCATCGCGCGCGCGATGGTGCTGGACCAGGAGCTGCTGCTGCTGGATGATCCGCTCGCGGGACTCGACGCCGGGATGGTCCAGCGTCTTGGTGAACATTTGGCGAACTGGCGCCAGCGCGGTCCCTTCACCGTTCTGGCGACCATGCGCAGCTATTCGCCTTTCTTGGAGCTAGCTGACCGCGTGGCGGTCGTGCGAGAAGGCCAGATCGAGGCCATCGGACCCCGATCTGTGATCGCCCAGAAAGGTGGCGCCGAGATGAGCGCGTATTTCGGATGAGACGGTCCCAGTCGCGAGTAGACAGTCACGCTTGAGAGAGGGAAGCCATGAAGACACATTATTCTCACAGCTTGTCGAGCAGTCGGATTGCGCAGATCGTCGGGGCGTTTGTCCTGATTCCGCTCATCGTCTTGGTTCTGGTTGGACTGTTCATGGCCAAGGCGCAACATGTGTTTGAGCGGAAGTATCACTTGCGGACCAGTCTGAGCAAGTCGTATGGATTGGAGCCAGGCTCTCCGGTTCTTGTCTCGGGCATTCCGGTCGGGCGAGTGGAGGTGGTGGATCTGAATGCACGAGGCACCGTGGATGTGCTGCTGCAACTCCGTGCGCGGTACCACGAGCTGGTTCGCGAGGATTCCGAACTCGGCATCACCAAGAGCGGGGTGATCGTTGGGCAGACGCAAGTGGAAATCGGCATGGGGAGCCAGAGCAAGCCTGCCCTTCCCGATGGTGCGGTCCTCAAGGCGGTTGAGCCGCGCGATATCGGCGAATTGGTCAACGAGGTCAGGCCGGTCCTGGATGCAGTCAAACAAGCCTTGTTGCGTGTGGAAGAGATCACGAGAGACATGCAAGCCACGATTCAAACCGGCGGCCGCGCCTTGGGGCAAGTCGAGCAGGCCACCCGTGAATTGCCCGCCATGATCACCTCGGTGCAACGCACCGTGATGTCCGTGGAGCAGACGGCGGCCTCGTTGCCGATGATCACGAGTTCGATTAACAAGAGCGTGGCCTTGGTGGATGGCATTGCCCGAGATGTGAAAGTGACGACGGGGAAACTCCCTGCCGTCATCGATTCGGCGCAGAGCACGGTGCAGAGCGTGAAGACCCTCACCGAGTCCGTGAAAGGGGTGACTGACGAACTGGTACCGCTCCTGGAGACCGCGCAGGTCACGATGAATGATGTCTCCACCATCGTCCGTGGCGCCAAGCAGACCTTTCCGATCAGTCGATTTGTCAAAAACGCTGGGGAGTCTTCAGCAGCGCGGACGAGCCAAGGCATATCCAGTTTGCGCGGAGATCAACTGGATCGGTGAACGCACAGGCCTTCACAGCCAGAGCGGTGCTCACGTTGTGGGCTTGCGTGGCTCTGTCCTGTTCGAGCGGTCCTGATCGTGAGGTTCGGGGACCTCTGGCCAACCGGGTGACCGATCTGCATGAGCAGGGGCAGCGCTTTCTCAAGAATGGGGATGCAAGTCGAGCGAAGTCCGCGTTTGAGAAAGCGCGGCGACTGGCTGCGAGTGTTGACGACCTTCCCGGTGTGATCCAGGCGCTGAATGATTTGGGGATGGTCGCGATCGAGGAAGGAGTGCCGACTCAGGCGGTGGCGATGCACCGGCAAGCGCTCGAGTTGGCTGAGAGAACAGGGAATGCCGGGTCCGTCCTCCAGAGTATCGGGCACCTGGGGACCGCGCTTCATCAAGCCGGTCATTGGGACGAAGCGATGAGCCACTACCAGCATGGTCTTGAGGTGGCCAGGAAGATCGCTGATCGGGAGGCGGAGGCGATCCTGCTGAATAACGTCGGGCTGCTGGAGCAGCAACATGGCAATGACCTTGCAGCCGAACGGTCATTTCAGCAAGCCCTGGCAATCAATCGCGGAGTTGGAGCGCGACAGGCGGAGGTTGCCAACTTGGTCAACCTCGGGCTTTTGTCAGAGTCGAGGGGCTGGCTGGAGGAAGCTCGGCAATACCTTGAGCAAGCGCTTGCCTCGGACAAGCTGTCGGAAAACCGGTCGGGTGTTGCGGCAGATCTGGCGACACTGTCCCGTCTTGCCGAGAAGCAGGGACGAACGGAAGCGGCGCTGGATTATGGGAAACGGGCCTATTACAGTCACAAGGCTCTCGGACTCAGCGATCGCGCAAGGACTGAGCTCGCGCGCGCCATCGGTCTTGCCAAAGCGCTGGGACTGCGGGAGGAAGCAGCGCGTCTTCAAGCAGAGTTCGATTCTGAAGAACAGCGTCCGGCTCCGGCGGAGTAGATGCGGGTTCTCCCGGTTCCGGGCATTCTCGCGTGACGAGGACCCAGTTCCGGCTGGGTCGAACCAAGAGAGAGGAAAGGTGAAAAGCAGAACGTCCCAGGCGGCGTTACTTGATCGCGACCGCCTTCACCTGCTTGAACGTGGTTAAGCCCTGCAGGACTTTCTGGAACCCGTCCTGAACCAAGGTGGTCATCCCCTCTTCGAGCGCTAACTTGAGCATTTCCTCGGTCTTGGCTTTGGCCTGAATCATGCGTTTCATCCGGTCCGTGCCGAGCAGCAGCTCGTGTATGGCGAGCCGCCCCCTGAACCCGGTTCCGTTACAAGCATCGCATCCTTTCCCACGGTGAAGCTTGAAATTCTGGTCGTATGCGATCCCTAGCTTTTTCCAGTGCTCCTCTCCGTAGCCGGCGACCAACTCGTCGTACTCCTCCTGCGGCGGGTGATACTCCTGTTTACAATCCTTGCAGATGCGTTTGCACAACCGTTGGGCGAGCACACCCAACATGGCATCCGCAAAACTGAAGGAGTCACATCCCATATCCAGCAGACGGGTGATCGTCTCGACCGAGCTGTTCGTGTGCAGGGTGCTGAACACGAGGTGGCCGGTGAGGGAGGCTTCAATACCGGTGTCGGCTGTCTCCTTATCGCGCATCTCTCCGACCATGATCACATCCGGGTCGGCTCGCAGGAAGGACCTCATCGCCGCCGCAAAGGTCAGCCCGATCTTGGGATGGACCTGGACCTGGCGGAGCCCATACTGAGTGATCTCAACGGGATCCTCAGCCGTCCAGATCTTCCGCTCCGGCGTATTGATGTGGCCTAGAACTGAATGGAGGGTGGTGGTTTTCCCCGATCCTGTTGGCCCTACGCACAGAATGATGCCGTAGGGCTTCTCCGCGATCTTCGTGAGCTCCCGCAGGTTTCGCTCGGAGAACCCCATCTTGTCGAGCGGCAACGGTTCGCTTGCCGAGAGAATCCGCATGACGATGTCTTCGTTGTAGCCGGCCGTCGGGACGGTCGCCACGCGGAGCTCGATTTCTTTGTTGCCCCCGAGCTTGAATTTGATCTTGCCGTCTTGGGGTTTTCGGCGCTCGGCGATATCCAGACTGGCCATAATCTTGAGGCGGGAGACAATGGCCCGGCGATAGCTCTGGGGAATTTTCATGTACTCGGAGCAGGACCCGTCCACGCGGAGTCGGACGACGGTCTCCCGTTTGTCGCCGTAAGGCTCGATGTGGATGTCGGACACGCCCATGCGATAGGCATCGTTGATAATCTTGTTGGCCAACCGGACGATCGCGCTGTCGTTCTCGTCAACGCCGCCGGACGACCCTAACTCATCCTGCTGTTCCTGTTCTGCTTCGGTGACCAACTCTCCGAGGATGTCGCTGATCGACCCTTGGGTGTCAGCGAAGGCCTCCCTGGTGTCCAAGGCTTCTTGTTGGCCGGTCGCTGCCATCAGAAATTGCGCGATATCCCGGCGCAGGCCGACGGCGAACCGGATGCTGATGCCGGGAAACGTCCGCTTGATGTCCTGACTCTTGTCCAGGTCGCCGGGGTCGTCAATCAGGATCTCGATCGTGCTCCGATCCCGCTTCAGCGGAAGCCAGTGGTTCTTTTTGAGATAGTCCACGTTGAGATTCTTGAGCAATTCCGGGTCCACAAGCGTCCGATCGTTGTATTGGATATAGGGACACTTGTAGAACTGGCTGAGGGACTTGCCGATGTCCGCCTTTTGCACCTTGTACTTGTCGATCAGGAGCGATTCGATATCCGTTGTTCCCTTCCTGGCTTCTGCAATCGCCGCATCAAGCTCCGCCTGGGAGATTTTGTTGTTCGCCACGAGGTAATCGAATTTCGTGGAGGTCTTGTTGACGGCAACTTTTCGGAGGTTATAGAAGGCGATACCCAGGGCTTTGGCGATCTCGGCGACAGACTCTTCGTCTTTTCTGGTAAAGCGCCCGCCGCTCTTTTTATTGAGGAGCTGAAGGACGCCCATCAGATATTTATTATCCGCGACAATAGGATAGGTCAGCACCTGCTTCGTCTTGAAGCCGGTTTTCTTGTCCCAGGAGCTGTCATGGAGCAGGGACGGATTGATGCTGGTCAGCTCCGCCTGATTGTAAGCGTCGGCAATGTTGACGGGGCGGAGATACTTCGCGGAGAATCCCGCGAGGCTTTGCTCGGAGATGGGAATCCTGATGACTTCGATCTCGTCGATGTGGGGAACTTTGGAAAAGATCTCCTTCTTCTCCGTATCCACCGCATAAAGGGTCAGTTCTTCGGCGTCGAAAAGACCGAGGATTTCCTTGTGAAGGTCGAGAAGAATCTGATCGATATCACTGGCCGAATGGATCTGGTTCGTGATCCGCTTGACCTGTTCCGCATACGCCACCTTCTGCTGCAATTCCTGCAGATTTTCAGGAAAAACTTTCGACTGCATTGCGACTCCTCCGTGACGCTACTGGAGAGATTCCGTGGCATCCCCCGAGGGGCGGCGTGCCATGG
>JBOHOI010000064.1:0-12298 GCA_050731155.1 Nitrospiraceae bacterium
ATCTCACTCCATGAGGCCCGGCGAGTGGATAGTGAAGCGGAGGTGGGTGACGAGATCGGCTCCGTGATCGAAATGGAAGAATTGGGACGAATTGCGGCGCAGACTGCCAAGCAGGTGATCTTTCAAAAAGTCAGGGAGGCGGAGTGGGAAGCAGTCCAGAAAGAGTATGCCACGCGCCAAGGTGATCTGATCAACGGGATCATTCTCGGTCAGGAGCGACGCAACTACCTGGTCGATCTTGGGAAAACCGAAGCGATCCTGCCGGTGCAGGAGCAGATTCCCCGCGAATCCTACAGGAGAGGGGATCGGGTGAAGGCCTACCTGCTCGAAGTGCGGCGCACGCCGAAGGACGTGCAGGTGATTCTGTCACGGACGCATCCTCAATTCGTGGGCAAGCTGTTTGAGCTGGAAGTTCCGGAGGTGGCTGAAAAGATCGTGGAGATCAAAGGCATTGTCCGAGAGCCGGGCGATCGGACCAAGATCGCGGTGGCATCGCGAGAGAAGGCCGTGGATCCAGTTGGAGCCTGCGTCGGCATGAAGGGCTCGCGCGTGCAGGCTGTCGTTCGCGAGCTGCGAGGGGAAAAGATCGACATCATCGCATGGACCTCCGATCCACGAGTGTTTATCGCGGAGGCGTTGAACCCGGCGACCATCGAGAAGGTCGGCATCGATGAGGAAAAGAAGTCGGCGCTGGTCGTCGTGGCTGATTCGCAGCTCTCGCTTGCGATCGGGAAAAACGGCCAGAACGTGCGCCTCGCCGCGAAACTGACCGGGTGGAAGATCGATATCATTAGCGCGACGGAATACGAGAAGGAGAAAGTCGAGCGGGACAAGGAGATTAAGGCGGCGCTGGCCGAAGAAGCGGAGGCCCAGCGGGAACAGGAGGAGGCAGCACGGGCTCAGCGCGAAGTAGAAACCAGCCTGACGAGCGACGAAGCGGCAGGACAACCTGACGAACTGACTGCCGGCTGAGCCGAAGCGGGATAGCGTGACATGAGAGTGTATGAGCTGGCCAAGAAGCTCGGGATGGAGAATCGGGATTTGATTCCCGAGCTCAGGCACATGGGTATTGCCGTAGCGTCGCACAGCAGCGCGTTGGATGAGGCGGCTGTGCAGAAAGCCCTCGACAAGCTATCGCCCAAGGCCAAGGCAACGCACAAGGGGGGAACCGAGCGGGAACAGGACGGAACCGAGCCGGTCAAGCGGGACGAGGTGAAGAAGACATCAAAGCTTGAGAAGGGATCGGTTGCTGTCCGCGACTCCGCCCACTTGGACCGAAAGGCCGTCCACGAGACTTCCAAGAGCGCTGGCCAGAAATCCGCGTCAGTCATCGTCGAAGAACCGACGAAAGCGGATAAACGTCGGATCCTGATCAAGCGACGGAAGACCGAAGAGGAGCTGGAAGCCGAAGCAGGAGGACCTGCCACTGCACCGTCCAAGCCGCTAACCTCGCCAGCCCTGACGCCCCAGGAGGTCGTTCAGACCTCAACCGCTCCACCGGCCCACCCGCTGGTCAGCACTCCTCCTCTTCCTGAAGCTACAGGTGGTGGGGCTCCCTCTGTTTTTCCCTCCGTCGAGCGACCGGTTGCGCCGAGGGAGGCCTCGCTGCGCGAAGCTGGTCTAAAGGGCTCACCTGATCTGCTGACGCCCGCCGCTCCTCCATCATCGGTGTTCCCCCCCCCAGTGAAGGAGTCAGAAGAGCGCCGTGCAGAGAAAAAGAAAGGCGGCGCGCTCGAATTCTCTGCCGGTGAGGTTGCCGGACTTCGTGACAAGCTCAAGAAGATCAGGAAGCCTGGTCGGACCCGCGATGATGAGGAGATCAGATTCCGGGAAGATGCTGCACGCTGGCAGGACCTTAGGGCTATTCCAGTGCATCGGCGCGAGGATCGTTCTCGCCACCTCCAACCTTCCTCCGTGGCTGAGATCACCAAACCTCGGAAAAAGGTGATTAAGCTCACCGCTGGACTCACCGTGAAGGAATTCGCGGAACTGGTCGGCCAGCGCCCCGCCGATATTATCCGGAAATTGATGGAGACCGGGCAGATGCTGAACCTGAACCAGCCGATCAACCCTGATGCCGCATTGCTGATTGCGGAAGGGCTGGGGCTGAAGGCCGAGGTCTCGGCTGAAAAAGAGGGCGAAGAGTTGTTGGAAGAGGCTGCTGAGTGGGCCGAGGAAGAACAGCTGGGGCCCAGGCCACCGGTGGTCACCATTATGGGGCACGTCGATCACGGTAAGACGTCACTGCTGGACGCCATCAGGCAGACCAAGGTCACCGAACAGGAAGCGGGCGGGATCACTCAGCACATCGGCGCCTATACCGTGCAGGTCCACGGCAAGCAGGTCGCGTTCCTGGATACCCCCGGCCACGAGGCATTCACCGCCATGCGGGCCAGAGGCGCCAAGATCACCGACATCGTCGTGCTCGTGGTCGCAGCGGACGACGGCGTCATGCCGCAGACCGTGGAGGCGATCAATCATGCCGTCGCGGCCAACGTCCCCATTATCGTCGCCATCAACAAGATCGATAAACCAGGGGCGAATCCCGAGCGAGTCAGGCACACGCTGGCGGAGCACAACCTGATTCCGGAAGCCTGGGGCGGACAAACGATCTTCGTGGAAGTCTCGGCGAAGCAGAAACTGGGCCTCGATTCCTTGCTGGAGATGATTCTGCTCCAGGCTGAAGTGCTGGAGCTGAAGGCGGATCCCCATCGATTGGCCAAGGGAGCTGTCGTGGAGGCGAAACTCGACCGAGGCCGCGGTCCAGTCGCAACCGTTCTTGTGCAAAGCGGCACGCTCCGGGTTGGCGATGCCTTTGTCGTGGGGACCTTCAGCGGCCGTGTGCGAGCCCTGAACACGGATACAGGGAGCAAAGTGTCTGAAGCCGGCCCGTCAATGCCGGTGGAGGTGATCGGGCTCCTCGGCGTGCCTGCCGCCGGCGAACCGTTCGTGGTGGTCAACGATGAACGTGTCGCGCGAGACATTGCCCAGGCTCGCCTGAGTAAACAGCGCAGCGCCGAACTGGCTGCAGGAACGACGCGCGTGACCCTCGATGACCTGTATGCACGGATCAAGGAAGGTGAAGTCAAAGAACTTGCCCTTATCATCAAGTCTGATGTGCAAGGATCGGCCGAAGCCGTGTCGGAGGCGGTCGAGAAGCTGTCCACCGCCACTGTGAAGCTCCGGGTCATCCACAGTGGAGTGGGCGGCATCACGGAAACCGACGTGCTGTTGGCCTCAGCCTCCGGGGCGATTATCATCGGGTTTAACATCAGACCGGAGCCTAAGGCCGCGGCGCTGGCGGAGCACGAAGGCGTGGATGTTCGTCTTTACACCATCATCTATGACGCGATCGCCGACATTAAAGCCGCCATGGAAGGCCTGTTGGAGCCGACGCTGAAGGAGCGGGCGCTGGGCCGGGCTGAGGTGCGCAAGGTCTTTACCATTCCGAGGGTCGGCGTGATCGCCGGTTCCTACGTGCTCGACGGAACGATTTCCAGAGCCAGCGCGGGGGTCCGCGTGGTCAGAGATCATGTGATCGTCTATGAAGGCAGGCTCGGCTCGCTCCGCCGGTTCAAGGACGACGTGCGTGAGGTTCAGCAGGGGTACGAGTGCGGGATCGGCGTCGAGAACTTCAACGACCTGAAAGCTGGCGATATCCTCGAGGTGTACGTCTTCGACAAGGTGGCGGCTAAACTCTGATGCGGTTCTCCTGGCTGTTCCAGCCACGCGGCTGCAGGTATGGTCGTAGGGCTCTGCACGGTTGAACTGTATATCCCGGACGGCCACTCCTTGAAGGCAAAGCGGCAAGTTCTCTTGAGCCTTAAGGATCGCCTGCGCGACAAGTTCAACGTGTCGATCGCTGAAGTGGGCGATCAGGATCTCTGGCAAAAGGCGGTGCTCGGGATCGCGTGCGTGGCCAACGAGGGCGCGTATGTGAACCAGGTGCTGGACCAGGCGATCAATGTGATTCGGTCCATTCCGACGATCGAATTAGTCCAGTTCCGCATCGAACTGCTCTAGCCGCGCTTGCGAGGGGGCATGGCCAAAGCGACGTACAAGCGGGCCACGCGCGTGGCAGACCAGATTCGCATGGAAGTGGCCGATATCCTCATGCGTAAAGCGAAGGACCCGCGGGTGCGTTCCGTGACGGTGACGGATGTGGAGCTGACCAATGATCTTCGGTTGGCAAGGATCTATGTCACCACGTTGCAAGAGGATGATGGTGAGTCGGACGTCTTCGCAGGGCTAGCCAAGGCGTCCGGGTTTATCCGGGCTGAGCTCGGCCGACGACTGAGCCTCCGCTATACCCCTGAACTGGTGTTCCAGAAGGACGTGAGCGGGCCTCGAGGGGACCGTGTCCTGTTGCTTCTCGAGGGTCTGGGCGAGAAGGGACCGAACGCTCAGCCGAGAGAAACCGAAAGCTCCGTTGAGGGCGGAGGTTATGCCGATGATTGAAGGAAGTCACGTGGCCGTCGAAGGGACTGTGAAAGCATCAGCAGCAAGCACCCTCGGTGATGGAATCCTGAACGTCAATAAGGCCAGAGGGTGGACCTCTCATGATGTGGTCGCCAAACTGCGCGGACTCCTTGGGGGCCTTAAGGTCGGTCACGCTGGCACGCTTGATCCGGCTGCCACCGGTGTTCTGCCGATCCTGGTAGGGAGAGGGACGCGAATTGCCGAGTATCTGATGGACTGGGACAAGGAGTATCATGCGGTCTTGCGCTTGGGCGAAACGACCGACACGCAGGATGCTACCGGTGCCGTGTTGACACGATCTTCGACGGACAGCCTGACCGAATCAGCCATCCGTGCCACGATCCAGCGATTCCAGGGGAAACTCACACAGCTGCCGCCCATGTATTCCGCCGTGAAGGTTGGCGGGGTTCCTCTGTACAAGGTTGCCCGCGCGGGGCGAACCGTTCAGCGCGGGTCTCGTGAAGTGATGGTGCACGAGATCGAGGTGCTGGGCATCGCCGGTCGTGATGTCTCGCTGCGCGTCGTGTGCTCGAAAGGCACCTACGTGAGAACCCTCTGTGCAGATATTGGGGAGGCACTGGGTGTGGGCGGCCACCTGGTGGCGTTGGAGCGGAAGCGGGTGGGGCCATTGACCGTCGAGCACGCGCTCAGCGTGGAGGCAATCGGCTCCAGATTCCTGCTCGGCCGACTGGGCGAGGATCTGATGTTGCTTGATGCGGCGTTGGAGGGCTTACCGGCCTTGGTCCTGGACCAGGCGACGTCTGCCCGGGTCCTGCACGGCGTCCAGGTGCCGTTCGGAGCTCTGAAGTGGGACGAGAGGACGGCCGGCATGGCTTCCGGACGATCAGTTCGACTGAAAGATCCCTCCGGGCGTTTACTGGCTCTAGGAATGATGTCCGCGGGAGACAAACCAGTTATGCGGATCCTGAAGGTATTAGCGGATGGGTAGCGGGAGGGAGCAAACAGAACGAATAGACGGAGGACGGGGACGATGGCCTTGGTAAAGGAAGCGAAGACCGAGTTGATCCAACAATACCGCCAGCATGAGACCGATACCGGCTCTCCGGAAGTGCAAATCGCGATCCTGACGAACCGCATCGCCTATCTGACGGAACACTTTAAGCTCCACAGAAAGGATCACCACTCCAGGAGAGGCTTGCTGCAGTTGGTCGGCCGGCGCCGTCAACTGCTCGATTACCTGCGCCGGATCGATGATGCGCGGTATCACGCCGTGTTGGACAGGCTTGGTATCAGGAAATAACACAAGCACCCGCCAGCGCGAGCTGAGTCGGGAACTGTCGCACAGATGAACACGGACATGCGCTCAAGGAGCGCAAGTTAAAAGTGCAAAGTGAGAAGTTAAAAGTCGTTGGAGGACTCTCCCAACTTTTAACTTTAACCTTTTAACTTGTCACTTGCGCATGGAGCGCATCTCTGTGGACATCTGTGGGACGGGCATGAAAAGGAGACCGAGAGCATGGTGCATGTCGTGGAAATGGATGTTGCGGGCCGGCGATTGCGACTGGAAACCGGGCGAGTCGCCAAGCAGGCAGACGGAGCGGTGCTGGCGACTTACGCGGATACCGTGGTGCTGGCGACCGCCGTGGCCTCCCAGACCGTCAAGCCAGGCGTCGATTTTCTTCCTCTGACCGTCGATTATCAGGAAAAGGCCTACGCAGCCGGCAAGATCCCCGGCGGATACTTCAAGCGCGAGGGTCGTCCATCGGAGAAAGAAGTCCTGACAAGTCGGCTGATAGATCGGCCGATGCGGCCGCTCTTTCCAGAGGGCTATTATTTCGAAACGCAGGTCATCGTCTCGGTGCTCTCGGCGGATCAGACCGGATCGTCCGATGTGGTCGGCATGACGGCTGCCTCGGCGGCGCTGACCTTGTCGGATATCCCCTTTGAAGGGCCCGTTGCGGGGGTGAAGATCGGCCGCGTGAACGGTCAGTTTCTGGTCAATCCGGCTCTCGAGATTCTCGAGACCAGCGATCTGCACTTGGTCGTGGCCGGAACGGCCGATGCCGTCATGATGGTGGAGGGCGGCGGCAACGAGTTGCCGGAAGCGGTGATGATCGAGGCGATCGAGTTGGCTCATGCCGAGATCAAGAAGATCGTGGCCAAGGTGCTCGAGCTGAGGGCACTGGCCGGGCGACCCAAGCGGGCGGTCAAGGCTGAGAGAATCGATCCCGCCTTGGCCAGCGAGGTGCGTCGGTTGGTGGCCGGCCCGATCAGGGAAGCCATCTTGATCCCAAACAAAACCGCTCGACAGGAGCGGTTGGACCAGATCCTCGAGGAGGCCGTCGAGAAATTGAAGACGGACGATCCCGATCGCAGCCGCCATGTCAAGCTCGTCTTTCACTCACTGGAATATAGCGAAGTCCGCAGCATGATTCTGGAGCGAGGCATCCGGGCTGACGGTCGGGGACCGGCCGATATTCGCCCGGTCACCTGCGAAGTGGGGGTGCTGCCGCGGACCCACGGCTCTGCCTTGTTCACCCGCGGGGAAACGCAGAGCCTCGCGGTCGTGACGCTCGGCACTACCGAGGATGAGCAGCGCATTGATGCGCTGGAAGGAGAATACTATCGGACCTTCATGCTGCATTACAACTTCCCGCCGTTCAGTGTCGGCGAAGCGCGGCCGCTTCGCTCGCCTGGTCGCAGGGAGGTCGGGCACGGGGCGCTGGCGGAACGCGCGCTCAAGCCGGTCATTCCTCCCAAGGAGGGGAAGGACGGATTCCCCTACACGCTGCGACTGGTATCGGACATCCTGGAGTCGAACGGGTCTTCGTCAATGGCCACGGTCTGCGGTGGGGCGCTGGCGCTGATGGATGCGGGTGTCCCAATCAGAGAGCCGGTGGCGGGGATCGCGATGGGGCTCATCAAGGAAGGCGAGCGTGTCATGGTGCTGTCCGATATCCTGGGGCTGGAAGATCATCTAGGCGATATGGATTTCAAGGTGACCGGCACGAAGCAGGGTGTCACGGCACTCCAGATGGACATTAAGATCGCCGGCATCACTCCGGATCTCATGCGACAAGCCTTGGAGCAGGCCCGTACAGGCCGCCTCTACATCCTGGGAAAGATGGCGGAAGCCCTGCCTGCGCCGCGGCCGAACCTGTCTCCCTTCGCGCCGCGCATCCACACGATGCAGATCAAGCAGGACAGAATCCGCGATGTGATCGGGCCGGGCGGGAAGATGATCCGCAGTATCATCGCGGAATGCGGCGTCAAGATCAATGTGGAGGATACGGGCGTCGTCACGATTGCGGCGGTGGATGAAGCATCGGCCAATAAGGCGAAAGAGATCATCAGCCGTCTCACGGAGGAAGTCGAGGTGGGCAAGATGTACCTGGGGACCGTGCGCAAGATCATGGATTTTGGCGCGTTCGTCGAAATCCTGCCGGGTACGGACGGGCTCGTGCACATTTCGCAGTTGGCGCATCATCGCGTGAAAGCGGTCTCGGACGAGGTCGCTGAGGGCGATCAAATCCTGGTGAAAGTGCTCGAAATTGACAGGCAAGGCAAAATCCGTCTCAGTCGCAAGGAAGCCATGGCTGCGCCCTCAGCGCCGCCTGTTAAAGAGCCGGCTGCGGGGTAGGGACAGGTGTATCGGAAGTTCGTGTTGGGCAACGGGCTGCGGGTGGTGACCGAGCGGATTCCGACCCTCAAGTCGGTCACGGTCGGCGTCTGGGTCAATGTGGGGTCCCGCGATGAGGGCGCCGGAGAGGAAGGCCTATCCCACTTTATCGAACATATGTTTTTCAAAGGGACCAGGAGCCGCTCGGCCACTCAGATTTCCCGTGAGATAGACGGGCTGGGTGGGGAGATGAACGCCTTCACCAGCCGGGAAACGACGACCTTCTATGCCAAGGTGCCGGACCAGCAGTTGCAGCCGGCTGTTGGCTTGCTCGCGGATCTCTTTCATCACTCGAAGTTCGATGCCAAGGAAGTCGAAAAGGAAAAACAGGTGGTCCTGGAAGAAATTCGGATGGTTGAGGACGATCCTGAGGATCTGGTTCAAGACCTCCATACCGAGCAGACGCTCGCGCGGCACCCGCTTGGTCGGTCCATCCTGGGCAATGCGGTCACGATCAAGGGATTGCGCCGGGGACAGCTCCTGCGCTACATCCGTGACCACTATGATCCTTCCCAGACCGTCCTGGCCGTGGCTGGAAATTTTCGTGTGAAGGCATTGATGCCGTTGCTGGAGTCCACATTCGGCTCCTTCGAACGCGGAAGCCGGCCCAAGCTGGACCGATGGCCTCCTAAGATGACTGGAGGGCTGATGGTGCGGCGGAAGCCGCTTGAGCAGGCCCACCTGTGTCTGGGGCTTAAAGGAGTTCCGGCCGGTCACAAAGACCGATACACAGCCCATGCTCTGAATGTGCTGCTCGGCGGAAGCGTCAGCTCTCGCCTGTTCCAAGAGGTCCGGGAGAAGCGAGGCCTGACCTATTCGATCTACTCTTATCTGTCCACCTTCTCTGACGTGGGGACCCTGACGGTCTATGCAGCGACGAGAGCTCGTGAGGCGCCGCGAGTCGTCGAGTTGATCTGCCGGGAGATCCGGAAATTGCGCGCTGAAGGCGTGGGCCGGAAGGAACTGGAGCGAGCCAAGAACCAGATGAAGGGGAGCGTGATGCTCGGCCTTGAGAGTTCGCACGGTCGCATGAGCAAGCTTGCGAAGGATGAGTTATATCAGGGACGACACACGTCTCTTGCGGAGATCATCGCTGAGATCGACCAGGTGTCAGCGGATCATCTGCTATCGCTGAGTCGCGAACTCTTCGATCTGAATTGCTTGTCGGTGACGGCACTCGGACCAGTCTCGGATCGCTCCATCTCCTCTGCTCTGCATTGAACGTCCGGTTTCGACAGATCGCTGCACAAGTCATTGTTCAATAAAAGGTTTTCTTCGTAGGCGTGATGTGAGCGGGGGAAAATATCCCCTTGACAATGCAAGGGGCGATTGAGTAGGATGGCTCCCTGTCTCTCCGAAGTGACGCGGTGTTCTAGACGGTTGGGTTTGTAAAAAGAATTCTGTGGGAGGAAAGGAGGTGCAAAAGAGTTTCTTCCTCACGTGGAATTTTCTTTATATCGTTGATCGTGTTGTTCTTTTAAGCAGATGTTCATCCAGAGGTTTTGAGGCTTATGGTAAGGAGGTGCGAGGAATGAATAGGCTCGTTGTCATAGCCGCAGTCACAATCTTCGTTGTTGCCGGCCTCCTGACGGCCGGATTTGTCGCCGCCGCAGATGAGCCAGCCGCTAAAGGTCCCACCACTGCGCCAGCCGCTGCCGGTCCCGCCACCGCGCCAGCCGCTGGAGGCGTTAGCACGCTGGGAAATATTCCCTTGAAGGGCACGGCCGTGAAGAGTCTGAAAGGTCGCGTCTGGGCGCAATGGGCGGACAATCCGGATCAGGAGCTTCTGTTTGGAATTCAGTATTTTAACACGGGTGAACCAGCCTCGGGGACCCCGGCCGGCCGGTCGTCCTCCGACTTGGACGTGCGGCCTCCGGACCCGCTGTTCGTATGCTGTGCGTGGGGTTTCGTTGGAGGAACCGAAAAGAACAATCCCTACGCCGGATGGTACCATGCCCAGACGACCGTCCGCCTTTCTGTGAAGGATAAGGCGCTCATGGACCAGCTCATCAAGGCGTCCCAGGACTTGGTGGCGATGGAAGTGACGCTTGACGGTCGAACGATTACCGGGTTCAAGCTTCTGAAGAAGGATTAGTGTGGTTGACCGGTTCTCTGTTCCGGCCTGACCGCAATGTCTTTATAAACTTGGTTCTGTGAGGGGGAGGCATTTATGAGAGTTCATGGAAAGGGCTGGGTATTCGTCGCCGCCATGGTCTTGATCGTGGGATTGACTTCGACCGCGCTGGCCATCGAGGCGTTCCAGGAACGGTTCGAGTGGGGTGACATGAGCAAGCCGACCACACTACAAGGCCGGGTCATCATCCTCGATCCTTATGACGAGGCAGTCTGGATCAACCTTGCGGTGCTGGGTGGCAACGCGGAAAGCGGCTACTACTGGCAGAAGATTCACCCGGGGAAGAACCTGAAGTTCTATGCCGCCGACAAGAAAGTTTGGGAGGAACTGAAATCCATGGCGCGGCTCCACGCGGGACCGGCGGCTGCGAAAGAAGTGCCGCCTGCCTCGGCGTCTACCCTGGTCGAATTCGTGGCCCAAGAGGTGGAGCAGAACAAGCGCGTGATCTCCTTAGTGAAGAAGCTGCCGGAGATCGCTGGAGACCCGAGCAAGCCGCGGAGTATCAGAGCCTTGATGACCAAGGAATGTCAGCAGGCGAAGAGCGAGTGGGACAAGGCTTGTTATGATGCCAAGAAGCAGCTCAATACGTCACCGAAGGGTAGAGATGCAACGTCGATGCAATATGACGTGATGCTCCCTGGCGGAAAGATAGTTGCCTCCGGCTTAACTCCCTGGAGCGCGAACGACGACACGATCGGGAAATAAGCTCGGCGAGAATTTGGTCAAAGATTCGAGGGCGGCATGGTTTAGGACATGCCGCCCTTTTTATTTCTGGGGCGATTCATCCAACCGACGTTGAAGCTCTGCCAGACGGTTTAGTGCTTCCAGTGGAGTCATGGAAAACAGATCCATCTGTCGCACCTCTTCAATGATCGGGTGCGGCTGTGGCAGAGAATGATCCGAGCTAGGTGGCTCGCTCTCTGGGCCCTGATCATGGAGCACGCCTGTGGCCGGACGCTCCAGTTGAGCCAAGACCTCACGCGCGCGGGTGATCACGGGAGCCGGAAGGCCGGCCAGCCTGGCCACATGAATCCCATAGCTTCGGTCTGCTCCTCCCCCCACGATTTTTCTCAGAAACAGCACTTCCCCATCTCGCTCTCGGACTGAGACAGAGTAATTTTTCACGCCCTCCCGCAGTTCGGCCAGCTGAGTCATCTCGTGGTAATGGGTGGCAAAGAGCGTTCGTGCGCCCAGGTGGTGTCGATCCTGGATATACTCGGCCACCGCCCACGCGATGCTGAGTCCATCATAGGTGCTGGTCCCACGTCCGATCTCATCCAGTAGGATCAAGCTGCGAGCGGTCGCGCAGTTCAGGATTTGCGCGGTCTCGGTCATTTCCACCATGAACGTGCTCTGCCCGCCAGCCAGGTTGTCGGACGCGCCCACACGAGTGAAGATGCGGTCTACCAGACTGACGCTGGCCGCCCGGGCCGGAACAAAACTACCCATTTGAGCCATCAGCACGATCAGCGCGACCTGTCGGAGGTAGGTGCTCTTCCCGGCCATGTTCGGCCCGGTGATGATCAAGAGCCGGTTGGTCTCCAGGTCGAGCAGGATGTCGTTCGGAATGAATCCCCCTGGGAGGGCAAGCCGCTCCACCACCGGGTGCCGACCTTCGGTGATTCGGATCGTTCCTCCCTCATCAATGTCGGGGCGGACATACTGGTTGATGGCCGCTGTTTCCGCCAGGGCCGTCAGTACGTCCAGCACCGCGATCACGGATGCCGTTATCTGGAGGCGTGGGGTCTCATGTGCCAGTTTTGCTCGGATCTCCTCAAAGAGTTCCTGCTCGAGCTGGTTGAGTTTCAGCTCTGCGCCGGTCACTCTGTCTTCCAGCTCCTTCAGTTCGGTGGTCGTGAATCGTTCGGCGTTGACGAGCGTCTGCTTACGGATGTAGTGAGCGGGGACGCGAGCCAGGTTCGCCTTCGTCACCTCGATGTAATAGCCGAAGACATGATTGAATCGCACTTTCAACGACTCGATACCGGTGTGCGCCCGCTCGCGAGCCTCCAGTCCGGCAATCCAGCCTTTCCCTTTTCGTCACG
>JBOHOI010000065.1:0-11932 GCA_050731155.1 Nitrospiraceae bacterium
CCCTGAGCCATGACGGTGTTGGAATCGCCCAAGCGGAGCTTGGTGGCTAGCAAGACCTTGGCCCCCTGGGTGTACGCATGCAGCGCGGCCGCGCAGCCGGCGCCTCCGCCACCCACCACTAGCACATCCACCGTATGAGCCGGAGTCAGGTCCACATCGGCTGGAACGGGGCTGTCGCCTTCAAGCAGCGTGGCCAACTCACGCACAGTTGACTCACCCTTGTTCGGCCCGAACTTGATCGACCGATAGGCGTTTTCGCGAAAGTCCGGATGGTATTTCTTGATCAGCGTGTCGCGCTCGGCCGGCGAATATTTCGGCAGGGTCTGGGGGCGCCGCTCATCGCGGGTTTTGTGGACGATCTTTTGAAGCTCGTGAATGTCCATAAAAAATCTGGCACGAGGCTAGAGGCAAGGGGCGATAGGTAATGCGAAAGATCGCCGGAAGATTCCCTTGAGCCTATAGCCTCTCGCCTCTAGCCCCTCGCCTAACTACTTCAAATCAGCGCAGGCGTCCTTCAACTGCTGCTCACTCATGTGTAGGATGCGGTCCCACTCGGCATTGTACCGGCCATCCTCGATTTCTTCGATCCGATGGTATAGCCGCTCCGGCTTCTCAGTGAAATAGACACCTTGAGCTCGGCTGGCATAGAGCGCGACCAGGTTCGGCGCGATATCGGCAATGCAGACCGGGACGCAGAGACCGCACATGACGCAGTCCATGAACATCTCGGACACGGCTTTGAAATCGCCGAACACCGCTCGCCACACCCCTTCCCGCACATCAATGGTCTGTGGACAGGCTTCCGTGCAGGCATTGCAATTGCGACAGAGGGGAGCCTCAGGGTAGAGCGTGAACAGATCCTGCTTGGGGTCCTTCAGCTCGGCCATCTGGTACGTGGCCTTGCGGGCCGGGAAGGGTGGCACCATCGAGAAGGACATGCCGTCCTGCACCGCCGTTTGACAGGCGAGGCAGGTCTTGACCTTTGGATCGTCCTTGGTGCGGTAGTACGTCGCGCAAGCCCCGCAGAACCCGCCCAGGCAGCCGGCCCCGCGGATCACTTCCTGGCCCGTGTACCACAGGGCCTTGATCATGGTGATCCCTTCCGGCACCTGATAGATCTTGCCGGCGATCTCCACCGAGACCATCTTCGGTCGCAGGACTTCCTCCTGATCGATGACGTTGTCTTTGTCGATCTCGGGCATACCCAACCGCCTTGCCGTTCCTTTATGCAATCGCGTCCACGATCGCATTCAAGGTTGGGCTTGGACGCATGGCTTTAGTCATCTTTTCCTGATCGGGATGATAATACCCGCCCATTTCCACCGGTTTGCCCTGGGCGCCGAGCAGCTCGGTCGAGATCTTGGCTTCATTATCCGCCAGCTGTCTGGCGATTTTGGCAAACCGCTCTTGCAGGTTCTTATCTTGCGTCTGCTCGGCCAGCGCTTGCGCCCAGTACAATGCGAGATAATAATGGCTGCCGCGGTTATCAATCTCACCTACCTTGCGGGCCGGCGACTTGTTGCTCTCCAGGAACTTGGCATTGGCTCGATCGAGTGTATCCGCCAAGATTTTTGCGGTGGGATTGTTGGAGATCTTGCCCAAGTGCTCCAATGAGGCAGCCAGCGCCAGGAATTCACCCAGCGAATCCCAGCGTAAATACCCTTCTTCCTGAAACTGCTGCACGTGTTTGGGCGCCGAGCCGCCGGCTCCGGTTTCAAAGAGGCCGCCGCCGTTCAGCAGGGGGACGATCGAGAGCATTTTGGCGCTGGTCCCGATTTCAAGAATCGGGAACAGGTCAGTGAGGTAGTCTCGCAACACGTTTCCCGTGACAGAAATGGTATCTTTCCCCTCTTTCATCCGTTCCAGCGAGAACCTCGTCGCCTCCGCCGGAGACATGATCCGTATGTCGAGGCCCTTCGTATCGTGATTCGTGAAATAGCGATCGACCTTCTTAATCAGCTCCGCATCGTGCGCCCGATTTTTGTCCAACCAGAAGACCGCGGGTGCCCCCGTGGCTTTTGCGCGATTAACAGCCAGCTTGACCCAATCCTGAATCGCCGCGTCCTTGACCTGGCACATTCGCCAGATATCCCCTTCTCCCACCTTGTGCTCCAGCAACGTCTGCCCTGACGCGGTGACCACGCGCATCGTGCCGTTGCCCGGGGCTTTGAAGGTCTTGTCGTGCGATCCGTATTCCTCCGCTGCCTGCGCCATGAGACCGACGTTGGGAATACTCCCCATGGTTCTCGGATCAAAAGCGCCGTTCTTCTTACAGAATTCGACGACCTCATGATAAACCGGGGCGTAACTGCTGTCGGGGATCACCGCCTTGGTATCGTGGAGCTTGCCGTCGGGACCCCACATTTTCCCGGAGTCGCGAATGACCGGCGGCATGGAGGCATCGATGATGACGTCGCTGGGGACGTGCAAGTTGGTGATGCCCTTATCGGAGTTGACCATCGCCATCGCCGGCCGCTGCTTGTACACGGCCTGAATATCGGTTTCGATGGCGGTCCGTTGATCGTCCGGCAAGGATTTGATTTTCGCGTAGAGGTCTCCCAGACCGTTGTCGGGATCGACGCCCAGCTTTTGGAACACGGCTCCGTGTTTGTCGAACACGTCCTTGAAAAACACCGACACCGCATGACCGAAGATCTTGGGGTCCGAGACCTTCATCATGGTGGCTTTCAGATGGATCGAGAACAACACGCCCTGCTTCTTGGCGTCTTCGATCTGAGCCTCGAGGAACTCCCGCAAGGCGCGGCGGCTCATATATGTGGCGTCGATGAGTTCTCCGGCCTGAAGAGCAAGTTTGGGTTTCAGCACGGTGGTCTTGCCGTCATGGCCGACGAACTCTATGCGTGCGTCGGTGGCCTCGGCGAGCGTCATCGACTTCTCATTGGACCGGAAATCACCCTGAGTCATATGGACGACATGCGTCTTCGAGTCCGGACTCCACGGCCCCATCTTGTGCGGGTGCTTCTTGGCGTAGGCTTTAACCGAGAGCGGTGCCCGGCGATCGGAGTTGCCTTCCCGCAAGACCGGGTTCACGGCGCTCCCTTTCACTTTGTCGTACCGGGCCTTGATCTCCTTTTCTTTGTCGTCCTTCGGGTCCTCGGGATACTCGGGGAGCTTGTAGCCCTGGCTCTGCAGTTCCTTGACGGCCGCCTTGAGTTGGGGGACCGAGGCACTGATGTTGGGCAGCTTGATGATATTGGCTTCTGGTGTCTTGGCGAGCTCCCCCAATTCGGTCAGATCATCCGACCGTTTTTGTTGGGCTGACAGATATTCGGGGAAGAGAGCGAGAATGCGCCCCGCCAGAGAGATGTCTCTTAATTCGACGGACACGCCGGCCGCCTTTGTGAAGGCGTTCACGATCGGGAGAAATGAGTAGGTTGCCAGTGCCGGCGCTTCATCGGTCTTTGTGTAAAGTATTTTGGATGCTTTTGTCGCCATGGTATGTCCTCTTCGAGCCCCTTGTTAGTTCAACGCATTCAATGCCGAGCCGGCCTTGAACCAGGCAATCTGCTGCTCCGTCATACTGTGGTTCGCCTGGATCGTCACGTCCTTCCCGTCGGCCTTATGGATGACCACCTGCACCGGCATGCCAGGAGCCAAGCTCGTCAGCCCTAGGACGCTGATCCGATCCTGTTGTTCGATCTTGTCGTAGTCTTTCGGGTCGGCGAAGGTTAAAGCCAGAATGCCCTGCTTCTTGAGATTCGTCTCATGGATGCGGGCAAAGCTCCGGGTCAGCACGACGTTCACGCCGAGGTATCGTGGAGACATCGCGGCATGCTCGCGGCTGCTGCCCTCCCCATAGTTCTCGTCACCCACCACCACCGACCCGATCCCCTTCGCCTTGTAGCGGCGGGTAATCTGGGCGATGTTCAGACCAGTCTCGCCGGTCAGCACATCGGTTCCTTTGCCAAGCTCAGTCGAGAACGCATTGGTCGCGCCCAGGAACATGTTGTCGCTGATCTTGTCCAGATGGCCGCGGTACCTCAGCCAGGGACCGGCTGGCGAGATATGGTCGGTCGTGGTCTTGCCCTTGGTCTTGATCAGGAGCGGAAGCTTGACGAAATCCTTCCCATCCCACCGCGGGAACGGCTGCAATAACTGGAGCCGTTCGCTGGTCGGCGGAATCTCCACCACCACCGCATCGCCGTTCTCAGCCGGCGGGACAAATCCTTCTTCTCCCTTGGCAAAGCCCTTGGCCGGCAGTTCCTCGCCCTGGGGCGGCTCAAACTTCAGTTCCTTGCCGTCCGCTGTCTTCAAGGTTCCGTGAACCGGATCAAAGGAGAGGTCGCCCGCAAAGGCGTAGGCGGTCACGACCTCCGGACTCGTCAGGAAGGACATCGTCTCGTTGAGGCCATCATTCCGCCCAGGGAAGTTGCGGTTGAACGAACTCACGATCGAATCGACGCGACCCTTGACGGCATCCGAACGCTTCCACTGGCCGATGCAGGGGCCACAGGCGTTCGCCAGCACGGTGGCGCCCATCTGCTCGAAGGTCTCCATGAACCCGTCTCGCTTCATGGTGTGGAAGATCCGCTCCGAGCCCGGCGTCACGAGGAACGCCGTCTTGGCCTTGAGCCCGGCCTTCAGGCCTTGTCGCGCGACATGCGCCGCTCGGCTGATGTCCTCATACGATGAGTTCGTGCAGCTTCCGACCAAGGCCGCTTTGAGTTGGACCGGATAGCCCTTCTCCTTGGCTTCAGCCGCCATCTTGGAAATCGGCCTGGCCAAATCCGGTGTGTGCGGGCCAACCACGTGCGGTTCCAGTTTCGACAGGTCAATCTCCACGATCTGGTCAAAATACTTCTCCGGCGACTGCAGCACCTCGGGATCAGCCACCAGCAGCTCGCGGTTCGCTTGAGCCAGGTTGGCAATGTCCGCCCGATCCGTGAGGTTGAGGTACGCCACCATCTTCTGGTCGAAGGGGAAGATCGAGGTCGTGGCGCCCAGCTCGGCGCCCATGTTCGTGATCGTGCCCTTGCCGGTGCAACTGATCGTGTCAGCGCCGGGTCCGAAATACTCCACAATCTTGTTGGTGCCGCCTTTGACGGTCAGCAGACCGCAGATGTAGAGGATCACGTCTTTAGGGGACGCCCATCCGCTCAGCTTGCCTGTGAGTCTGACGCCGATCAGCTTGGGGTGCAGGACCTCCCAGGGCAATCCCGCCATCACTTCACCCGCGTCAGCGCCACCGACACCGATGGCCAACATGCCGAGCCCGCCGCCGTTCGGCGTATGCGAGTCTGTACCGATGATCAGCCCGCCTGGGAAGGCATAATTCTCCAACACCACCTGATGGATAATCCCGGCCCCCGGCTTCCAGAACCCGATCCCATATTTCTTGGCCGAGGAGGCCAGGAAATTATAGACCTCCCGGTTCTCGTCCATGGCACGCAGCAGGTCTTTGTCGGAACCGCTTTCGGCTCTGATCAGATGGTCGCAATGGATCGTGCTCGGCACGGCCACTTTTCCCTTCCCAGCCTGCATGAACTGCAGCATGGCCATTTGCGCCGTCGCATCCTGCATGGCCACCCGATCGGGACGCAGCGCCAGCATGGCTTTGCCCCGCTCCCAGACCTGGGTGTCGAAATTATCCGCGTGCGAGACGAGGATCTTCTCGGTCAGTGTCAGGGAGCGACCGAACTTCTTACGCGCCCTGGCCAGCTTCTCCGGCATCGCAGCGTAGAGTTTCTTGGCTATTTCCAGCGACATGACATC
Organism: Nitrospiraceae bacterium; assembly: GCA_050731155.1. GTDB lineage: Bacteria > Nitrospirota > Nitrospiria > Nitrospirales > Nitrospiraceae > NS-7. Next base: position 5,734 of record JBOHOI010000065.1, read on the forward strand.
TTCTCCCTCTTCTGGCAACTGTCAGTCATCGGTTGTCGCGTGCTCTCGTCGCTCGTCTTTCGTATCTCGTCGCTCGAGGTTCGTGCAGCGTCGGGGCCTTCCTGCGAGATACGCTTCACGAAGGACGAGTCACGTTCTCAGGCATCACGCGTCACGTTTCACGTCATTTGAGTGGCGGGACCTCTCTCCGTTTCGGGGCAGCATAGTTGACGAGGTAATCAAAGAGGCGAATGAGGCGGTTTTCCTGGCGCTTCTGATCCACCCAGTGGCCGATCAACCCGATCGTGCGGGACAGAATGAAGAAACCGTTCAGACTGTCCACGGGGAACCCGATATCCACCAGCACCGCCGCCATCGTTCCGTCCACGTTCAGAATCAGATTGTCCTTCTTGGCCGAGGTCACTTTCTCAACCGCGAGCGCAAAATCCAGGTGGGGTGTCGGAATGCCCAAGCCTTTGACGTACGAGACCAGTTCCTTCACACGCTTGTCCGGATTCCTGACGCTCTTCACGCGGTGGCCGATGCCGGGGACCGGGCCGACGTTCTTTTTCATGTAGCCCAGAAAATCATCCACCGTCATCCTGTTGTCCACCGCATACTTGAAGTAGCGTCCGGCGTCGGTCACCGCGCCACCGAATCGGGGACCGATCATAATCAGCCCAGCCGCCACAGCCTGGGACATTCCGATTCCGGCGCAGGCAGCGATGATGGTAGTCAGCGCGCCACTCACGCAGGGACCGTGGTCAGCCGACAGCATCATGATCCGCTTGATGATCTCGGCTTCTTGCTTGGAGATCAGCCGCTTGTCCCAGAGCAGCCCGATCACGTGGGGGATCTCATAGCCTTTATTGATGAGCTCAGACGCTGGATAGCCGTCGTAGAGAGGCTCGTCGCCGCGATCATCGCTGATCGTGGTCTTGACCAGCGGCGCGACCATCACGTCACCGGCCTTCATACCTTCTTCGACAGTCTTGGGGAGCTTAGGCAGGTCGGCGGGACTCAGGTCAGGAATCGGACGAACCTGGCCACTCTTGACCAAATCCTCATAGACCGTCTTGATGGCCGGCCCCAACGCACCGAGGGTATCCGGGACAATCGCCCCGGCCTTCTTGAGCGCATCAGACTTGGATCGAGCCGAGCCCTCACCCTTCATGCCTTCCTTCGCGCCGGCATGGCCGAACTTCATTCCCTTGGGCAAGCTCTCCTGGCAAAATCCGGACACAACGGCCAGCAGCTTGACCCGGCGCTTCTTGGCCCCATACCACTCGGCAGCTCGCTCTTCCAAATCACCACCCATCTCGCCGACGATCACGACTGCTTTGGTTTGCGGGTCCTGCTCGAACTTCTCCAGATAGGACACGTAGTCGGTCCCGGGATAGGCGTCGCCGCCGATTCCGATCGCCGTCGTGATCCCGTCTGCAAACTGGGAACAGATCCAGATGATTTCGTTGGACAAGCCGCCCGACTTCGTAATGACCCCGAAGGAGCCTTCACGGTACAGTTTGCAAGCCACCAGGTTGTCGAACGCGCCCCCGATCACACCTAATCGGCACGAGCCGGCTGAGATGATTCCAATTGAAGAAGGTCCGTTGAAGATTTTCCCGAGCTTCGTGGCGTGCCGAGCTAGCAACTTCGCGTCTTTCTCCGGTACGCCCTCCGTGATCATCGAGACGAGCTGGATTTTGGAGTCATTGAGCGCTTCCATTCCGGCCGCGCAAGCCCGGTCGGCGCCAATGTACACCAGGCTGGTATTGATCTGGGGGCGGCTCGCCGTGGCCTCGGCCACGCTCTTGTAGACCGGGATCGTCACCAGGCCGCTCCCATAGGGAACCTCGTTCGTCTTACCGGCGTCCGGCGGATACACAAAGGCATCCATATTCAGCGGCCGTTTGATCATGTAACAGAACTCCGCCATGCGACGGGCGGCATTCAAGCCGGCCGCACCACCTTGAATGACGACGTGGGTATCTTTGTTGGCGAGGATACTCATCGGGATCTCCCCTGTTCGATGAAATGATGAGTGCTGAGTGATGAATGATGAATTGGGAATGCCCCCCGTTCATCATTCAGCGTTCATCATTCATCATTTCTTTTGGAGCGCCATATCCACAATGTCGGTGAGCGGGGTGTGGCGGTCGTACACGTGGACATCAAAACCCTCCTCACGGAGGGCCCTCATCGCATCGAGCCCCTCTCTTTCCCGAGGCCCGCCTCGACGGACCCAAATTTTCACGCCGTTCAGCTTGCCTTCTGACTTGGCTTTGCGAAAGCCGGCAATGATCCCGCCGAAGGTCTTCTTCACATCCGTGAAGTTGGCAATGGCTCCACCGACGATGATGTCCTTAATGCCTGGTAGCGAACAGACCTTGTCGGTGAGGACTTCCACCGCCCAATCGGGAGGGTCACCTGAGTACTCAGCATAATTAGCCAGCTTCCCGCCTCTCGCCACGACCGCGTCAGAATAATAGACGCTTGCACCCCCGCCGGCCGGGAGCATCGCAGTATCACCGCCCGGGATCTCGATGAACTTGACCGATCCCTTGATCTTTGAATCCACTGCCATCACTTCCAGCTCATGCTTCGTGTAGGCCCGGCCGAACTCGGCCGCGAACGGGAAATTCCAATCAGGATGGCGGAACTTGGCGTCCCCGTCCAGAAGCGTCACCGCATCCAGCGCGACCAACTCGCCTTCTCCTTCACGGGCGACCACCGGGTTTACTTCCAAGTACTGCGCATCTTCATTATCGAAACAGGCGAAAAGCTCCCCGGCAAAGTCCGCAACCTTCTTGGCGAGTGTTCCTGAGAATCCAGCCTCTTTCGCCAGCTTCTCCAGCGCGTCCGGAGAAGGGGTCGCCCCGACCTCGACGCTCAACCGTTTCACCCGATCCCAGTTTGATTCCACCTCGATCCCGCCGCAGTTCGCGACCAGGACATCGGCGCCCTCGCGAGTGGACTTCACGGCCGCATAATACTCTTCCTTGTGGGGAACCATCTCGGACACGATCACCTGAGAAACCGTGATGCTGCCGACTTGGCGGCCCAGCATTTCTCGGACCGCGGCCTTTGCCCCAGCCAGATCCAGCCCCACCTTTACCAATCCCAGTTTGAAGCGAGAGCCCAGCGCCTCGTGAGCCTTGGCAACCAACTTCCCTTTTTGAATCCAGCCATTCGCCTGCGCGAGCTGATCAAACTGCTCAGCCGACGACACGACCACATAGTTCGGGACCGAGATGCCCCACTTCTTCATCAGACCCATCCCGGGCCCTTCGAGAACTTTCGCCATGGAGTTTCTTCTCCTTCTATACGTCCTCAGATTGCCGTTCGTTGCGTAAGCTGGAAGCGCTCGATTTTAGGGCGAATATTTCCTGATGGCAATCAACCAAAAGGCCTATTTGTTCGGGACAAAGGCCCCACCCGTGACTGATCGCGAGGGGGGGGTTAGCCCTGCTCTGTCGCTGAGGGAAGGCTAACTATAAGTAAGCAGGACCTCCAGTGTCAAGGGATTGAAATGGCAGGTTATTTCTGTCGCTGGCAGGTCGGGCAATAGAACGAACTGCGTTCTCCGACAAGACGGCGAATCGTCCTGCCGCACTTGGCCAGGCAAGGCTCTCCGGCTCTGTCATAGACCAGATGTTGCCTTTGATACTGGCCTTCAGTGCCATCTGGGGCAAGAAAATCCCGAACGCTCGAGCCGCCATCACGAATGGCGTCCAGCAGGACCTCCCGCATCGCGTCATAGAGCCGCCTGATTGTCTGGATCTTCAACCGGCTGGCCGTTCGGTAGGGATGAAGTCGGGCGCGATACAAGATCTCATTCGCATAAATGTTGCCGATCCCGGCGATGACCTGCTGATGCATGAGCAAAGCCTTGAGGCGCCCGCGGCGCCCCTTCACCAACTGCCGAAACCGTTCCCAGGGAACGGTCAGAGGGTCACATCCGAAGCGCTTGGCGCTAAACCGTTCCAATCCGGTGTGGTCGAACAGATAGATCCGCCCAAATCGCCTTGGGTTCCAGTATCGCAGCTCTGGTTCCAAGCCACCGTCGAGTGACAGGATGAGGTGGGTGTGTTTCTGGTAGCTTGCGTGGGGGGATCGAAATAGCAACAGCCCTGTCATGCCTAGTTCGGCGAGGAGGTACCGGGTTTCATGATCTCGCGAGAACCCCAACACAACGCTTTTCCCCCGGCGCTGAACCGTGATGATGCTCGCCCCTCGGTACCAGTCCAGCATCGCGAGGCCACGGCGGACAATATCGGGACGACCGATCCAGCAGTCCTTCAGGATCGCGCCGAGCACGCGGTCGCGAAGCTGGCTCACGACGACTTCGGCTTCCGGCAATTCAGGCATGGATTCTCCTTCGTTGTTCGCATCTCGTGAAGCGTATCTCGTAGGAGCTGCACCCTCCGGACGTTTCACCCTTCACGCTTCGCGTTTCACCACTCACGCTTCATGACCCTTGGGGGCCTCCAGTCTGGCGATCAATCGCCGAAATGTCTGGGCAATGGCATCTTCGAACGTATGCATCGAGCGATAGTGCTTGAGAATGGTCGCCTGATTGCGCGGCGAGGGATGGGGAAATGCTATCACTTCAGTCTGCAACATGCACCTCGACGCTGAAGAGCGATCCCCTGCCTGCCTGGTGACGGAAGAGGATTCAACCGGTCCCGCTGCGTGTTTGATCGCACGCGTTACAGACTTCGCCGCCGCCTTCCCAAACGTCACGATTGCCGACGGCCGGAGAACTTGGAGCTCCCGCAGCAGATAGCTCGAGCAGGCTTCGACCTCGACCCGACGCGGAGAACGATTCGATGAGGGGTTGGCCGGTGCCGCCGGATGACACTTGACGACATCGGTCATGTAGAAGAGATCTTCCAGATCCCGGTACCGAGGATGCCCGACACTCCACAGCGCACGCCGGATCAACATTCCGGCCTGGCCGGTGAAGCGCCGCCGCTTCCGCCAACTGACATAACCCGGTGCCTCCCCAACCAGCAGATAGCCGGTGGAGGCATTGCCATACACCTCAGGCCCGAACTTGCGCCAGGGTTTCATTGTCGAGCAGATTGTGCAGGAGGCGATGTCGCTCTGCAGAGCACGCAGAGCCGGAAGGACAACGAGTTTGGAGTCAGCGCGTGGCCGGATTCCGCGCTGCCTTGTGGCCTTTGGGTTGGTCTTGGCCCTTGTGAGCACGCGCCAGTCTCAACTGCTGGACTTCGTTGATCGTCTGCTCAAGGTTCGGGAGCGGCGTCGCGCCAGGACGTCGCGCCTTCACGAGAGCCACCGCCTCGACATAACTCAAGCCCTTGACGCAACAGAGATACGCGATGACCACTGAGACGGAGCGTCCCATCCCAGCCCGACAACAGACGATCAAACGGCTTGAGGTCATATGCCGCTCTAACCATGCCACGGCTCTTTCCATGTCGCGTGGAGCAGCTTCGGTGAATTCCTTGAGTGGAACGCGCGCGTAGGCAATCCCACGTGGAGGATTGATCTCATACTCATCCGCGACCAAAAGCAAACCGGCTATGGATGACGGCAGCTTTTTCGCCTCGTCGATGTTTCCAACCAATAGTGAGTCTGTAATGATGTGCATGACTATCCATTATACCGAACGCCTGGAGGCCGTCAAACCTGCCTGGAGTTCGTTGAAACACCTCAGGACCTCACCGGCCTCCGTCGAGCTGAGTTGCGTATTGTCGTTGAGACTTCAGCATCCAGCGCCGTTGCAGAATTGCATCCATATCGCTATACTCGCGCCTCTGGCAACGAGCGCGGGAGGAACCTCTCGGGATGGCCGCGATCTCCGTCGAGCAGGTCGAGTCAAGACTCAGCGGCGTCCGCTGCGCGATCTGTAAGACCAACGGGTTCATGATCGACCGCCGGACCATGCAGCCCGATGGAGAATGGAAAGGGGTCTGCACCAAATGCCGCTATAGCTTCCCGATCTATACGGATATGGAGTTCTACCAACGGACCCAGCCGGACATCCCCTATCTGCTCAAAGGCGTTCCCTGTCCTGCCTGTCAGCGCCGTGGAGTGGATCTCGACTTCCGCATCCTCATGTCGGTGAGGGAGGCCCACTATTTCGTGACCTGTAAGGCCTGCGGGCACCAATTCCCAGAAAGGTCCACGCTCGAAACATTCGAATAGCCCTAATCTGGGTTGATTGTTGTATACTGATGGCTATGAGTGCTCC
>JBOHOI010000066.1:0-11914 GCA_050731155.1 Nitrospiraceae bacterium
GGCGAGCGGGATACCGGGGCTGGCCCGGAGCTTCTCAAGAAACTGGCGGAGGAGGTCGCGGGTGTAGCCGCAGGGCTGGCGACAAACGGTAGGGACGCCCAGTGGATCGAATCGCAACTGGGGCAGTTCCCAGTGCGCTACATATATGGGACCCCTCCGGCGAGAATCGCGGCGCATCTGGCGGCCATTCAGCGACTGCGTCAGGGTGAGGCCTTGGCCGAGGGGAGCTTTAATGAGGGCCTCGCCACCTGCGAATACAGCGTGGTGACATTCGACGATCTGACCCCTGGCATCTTCTCTAAGATCGCAGGCGTCATGGCTGCCAAAGGACTCCAGATCCTGGACGCGCAAATCATCACTCGCGACGACGGGATCGTGGTGGACACGTTTCAGGTAAGTGACCCGGACTTTGCCGGCCCACCGCCGAACGAGCGTCTGGCGAGCGTTGGCCGGACTATTGTGAGAATTCTCAAAGGCGAGGACACAGTCGAGAACCTGGTCAGCCGGTCCAGCCGCCTGCCCACGGTGCGGCGGCTTCCCTCCGGAGGACAACCCACCGAAGTGCATGTGGACAATGAGACCTCGGACCGTGCGACCATCATCGACGTGTTTGCCGATGATCGGCAGGGGCTGCTGTATGTGATCACCCATGCCATTTTCAAACTCGGCCTGTCGGTGCAGGCAGCCCGCATCTCGACGCGGTTAGATCAGGTTGCGGATGTGTTCTACTTGACGGATCTTCAAGGGTCGAAGCTGCAAGACCACAGCCGCCTCGAGACGATCCGCGCGACGATCAAGGAGGACATTGATCGGGTCCTCGGTGAGAAGAGCGAGAAAATAGGCGAGCTTGAACGGCAGTCGTCGCATTCATCATTGTGAATGGGTTAGGAAAGGAGGGTTGGAATGACTTCCCGTGAGGTATTGGAATTTGCGAAGAAGCACAAGGTGCAGGTTGTGGACCTCAAGTTCGTGGATCTGCTCGGCACCTGGCAGCACTTTACGATCCCGGTCGAGGAACTGAACGAAGGGACGTTCAAAGATGGGTCGGGGTTCGACGGCTCATCCATCAGGGGATGGAAGGCGATCCACAACAGCGACATGTTGGCAGTCCCTGATCCGGCGACCGCCTGCATGGACCCCTTTACGGCCGTGCCGACCCTGAGCCTGGTCTGCAATGTGGTAGACCCCATCACGCGGGAGAACTATGACCGTGACCCTCGGAATGTGGCGTTGAAGGCTGAGAAATATCTCAAGAGCACCAAGATCGGCGAGATCTCGTACTGGGGGCCAGAGGCCGAGTTCTTTATCTTTGACCAGGCCCGCTATGACCAGAATAGCCACAGCAGCTACTACTTCATCGATTCCGACGAGGGAATCTGGAACGCGGGGAAGGAGGGAACCAACCTCGGCAACAAACCGCGCCACAAGGAGGGCTACTTCCCAGTTCCGCCCATGGATACCCAGCAGGACATCCGGAGCGAGATGATTTTGGAGATGCAGAAGGCCGGGATGCCGATCGAGAAACACCACCACGAGGTGGCGACGGCTGGACAGGCCGAGATTGATCTCCGCTTCGATTCGCTGGTCAGTATGGCCGACAAGATGATGATGTACAAGTACATCGTCAAGAACGTTGCTCGTCGGTACAACAAGACCGTCACCTTTATGCCCAAGCCGCTGTTCGGCGATAACGGTTCCGGCATGCACACGCATCAAAGCATTTGGAAAGAAGGCAAGCCACTGTTTGCGGGGAAAGAGTATGCCGGGGTCTCTCAACTGTGTCTCCACTATATCGGTGGCATCCTGAAGCATGCGACAGCCCTGGCGGCCATCACCAATCCCACGACCAATTCCTACAAGCGGCTGACTCCCGGGTTTGAAGCTCCGGTGCTGTTGGCCTATTCCAGCCGCAATCGGTCCGCCGGGATTCGGATCCCGATGTATTCACCAAGCCCGAAGACCAAGCGGATTGAAGTGCGGTTCCCTGACCCAGCCTGCAATCCCTATCTGGCCTTTGCCGCGATGCTCATGGCCGGGCTGGACGGGATCGAGAACAAGATCGATCCGGGGGAGCCGATGGACAAGGATCTCTATGATCTCGAGCCGAGAGAGGCGGCCAGGATTCCCACCATGCCCGGGAGCCTGGATGAGGCGATCAGGAACCTGGAGAGGGACCATCAGTTCCTCCTCAAGGGCGGGGTGTTTAGCGAGGATTTGGTTGAAACCTGGATTGCGTATAAGCGCGGTCGCGAGGTGGATCAGCTCAGGCTGCGCCCGCACCCGTACGAATTCTTCATGTACTACGACGTGTGAAAGAGGATGAGGGGCCGGGTTGACCCTCGTGCTCGCGCACCGCGCACGATGAAGGCGCCGGGGGACCCGTTGCTCATAAGCTGCAACGGGTCGTGACGCGCGCAGTAAGGATCAACCCGACCCCATGTAGGGGAAGAAATATAACGGTGCGGTCCGACAACGTCGTCGGACGGGGTGCCAGTTGCTGGGGAACTCATTGCTCTTCCTAATGCAATGGGGCTAAGCAACGGGCCAACTGGCAAAGGCGCCAGGACCTGCCGAGGGGAGGCGAGAGACGAGGCGCGTCTCACTTTCAGGGCAGGACCATGGCGCCTTTGTGTTTATGGTAACAGCCCGGGCGTGGAGTCGTTGGGCGGGGCGTTCCGTCATGAATGTGGCAGACCTTACAGAAGAACAACTCGCGGAAGAGTGCACGGCGTTGGAAGCGGTTGCCTCAGCGCTCATCGGGTCGGGTTCCCCACAACAACGGCTCGACCAGGCGCTGGAACTGCTCCATGACCGCCTCAGGCTGGTGCGGGGCAGGCTGGTTCATGGGAAGGGTGAATCACGTGAACCGCAGGAACCGGCGGCGAGTCTCTCCGCGAGCCTGGTCGGGCAAAGCGACGCCATGAGGCAGGTCTACGAGGCAATACGCCGCGTGAGCCACAGCCAGGCGACTGTGCTGCTCCGGGGGGAGAGCGGGACCGGCAAGGAACTTGTGGCCAAGGCTATTCACATGGCCGGGGCGAGGGCTCGAGGTCCCTTTGTTCGGCTCCACTGCGCCGCCGTGACCGAGACTCTGCTGGAGAGCGAGCTGTTCGGGCATGAACGGGGTGCGTTCACGGGGGCGGTCGAAACTCGCAAAGGTCGGTTCGAAGTGGCAGCCGGCGGCACCTTGTTTTTGGATGAGGTTGGGGACATTCCCCTTTCCATCCAGGTCAAGCTGCTTCGCGTCCTGCAGGACAAATGTTTCGAGCGAGTGGGCGGGAACCGGCTGATTACGGTGGATGTGCGCGTCATTGCCGCAACTCATCGGGATCTGGAAGCCATGGTGCGAATCGGCGCATTCCGAGAGGACCTCTATTACCGCCTGAACGTCGTCCCGATCTCGCTTCCACCGCTGCGAGAGCGTGAAGGAGACGTTCCGCTGCTGATCGAGCATTTCCTGTTACGGTTCAATCGAGAGAACAGTCGGCAGGTGCGGCTTGGTCGTGATCTGCTCACCCTGATGGCCCGCTACCACTGGCCCGGCAACGTTCGTGAGCTCCAGAACTGCGTGGAACGGCTGGTGGTCATGGCCGACCCTGGGTCTGATCATGTGACGGTCCAGACGATCCCGCCGTCGTTGCGGGGGTATTTTGCGGACATGAAGCAGGTGACGGCCGGGGAACGTGGCGGAGTCCGAGCAGAACGGTCTGAAGGGCAGCCGCTCGGCGCAAGCCTGCAGGAGATCGAACGGCGCCGGCTGCAGGATGCGCTGGAACGAGCCGGATGGGTTCAGGCTCGGGCCGCTCGGGCCTTAGGGCTCACGCCACGGCAGGTGGCGTACAAAATAAAGAAGTACGGTATTCGTGAAGCGTGAGGCGTTAGGCGTGAGGGGTCAGCGTACGGGGATTCTAACGAAAGTCGGATAGAGAACTGGGAGGTGGCATATGGAACGGAGACCCACTACTGAGGAATATTTTGACCGGACGGTGGAACAGTCAGTCGTAGCGGCGGTCTTGCGTGCTGCTGAACCATCCCGTCGGCAGTTCCTGGCCGGTATGGGGGCGACGGCTCTGTCGGCGTTGATCGCCGAGGTCTTCCCGTTAGGCAGACTGAAAGCCTTTGCGGCCGATCCGGTGGGCAAGCCGGAGAAGAAAGACGTCAGTATCGGCTTTATTCCGATCACCTGTGGAACCCCAATCATCATGGCAGAGCCGTTGGGTTTCTACAAGAAGCATGGCTTGAACGCGTCGGTGAAGCGCGCGGCGGGATGGGCCATGATCCGTGACTGGGCAGTAACCAAAGAAGTGGATGCTTCGCACTTTCTTTCACCGATGCCGCTTGCCTTTACGCTGGGCGCTGGCTCATTGCCGACCCCGTTTTACATGCCGGCTGTGGAGAACATCAATGGACAGGCTATCACCTTGCACATCAAACATAAGGGCGTGAAAACGGCCGCCGACATGAAAGGATTCCGGTTCTGCGTGCCGTTCGATTTCTCCATGCACAATTACCTTCTCCGGTACTTCCTGGCTGAGGGCGGCGTCCATCCGGACAAGGATGTTCAGATCCGCATTGTGCCGCCGGCGGAGATGGTGGCGAACCTGAAAGCCGGGAATGTCGACGGCTACCTGGGACCGGACCCCTTCAATCAGCGCGCCGTGTACGAAAATGCGGGCTTTATCTATAAGCTGTCCAAGGATATCTGGGATCGCCATCCCTGCTGTGCGTTCGTCGTAACGAAGGAATTCGCCACGCAATATCCCAACACATTTGGAGCGATGTGGAGAGCAATCGTGGACGCCACGCACTATGCGTCTAACCCAGCGCACAGGAAGGAGATCGCTGCGGCGATCGCGCCCGCGAATTATCTGAATCAACCGGTGATCGTGTTGGAGCAAATCCTCACCGGCACATACGCTGACGGGCTGGGAAACATTCAGAAGGTGCCTGACCGGATTGATTTTGATCCATACCCCTGGCACTCAATGGCGATTTGGATCTTGACGCAAATGAAACGCTGGGGACACCTCAAAGGCGACGTGAACTATAAGGCGGTGGCCGAGCAGGTCTTTCTAGCCTCGGGCTGCGATCGTGTCGCCAAGGAACTGGGCTATCCGACCCACAAAGCAACCTCGATGAAGCACACGATCATGGGCAAGGTGTTCGATCCGGACCAGGCCGAGGCCTATGTGAAGGGTTTCAAGATTCATAGCATGGCGTGAAGGGGTGAGAGATGGAGCGGCTGGGGCGCGCCTGTGCTCGCAGACCCCTCACCTCGGAAGGTGATCGGTCGATGCGCGCAGTAAGGCGCACCCCAGCCACTCCCTCTGAGAGATCGAGAATAGAGAAGAGTTGAAGAAAGAATAAAGAGTTAGAAGATGGAAGGAACTATGGGCGGGGGAAAAGGCAATGCGTGGTTGATTTCGGGGACGATGCTGGTGGTGTTCCTCGTGGCCTGGCATCTGTTCACGCTTCGCGCGGCCTTTGATCCCAGAGGGCTAACCGAGGACCAGCTCCAGACGATGGAGTTTAATGGTGACATCGTCCGGACTGCTGACGGTGGATACGCGTGGAATCCGGAAAAGGAAAAAGTGAAGGGTGTGCCGGGACCCCTAGCGGTTCTGGAGAAAGCCCGGATCGAGCTGGGTGAGGCCTTCGTGAAGAAGGGGACCAATGATCACGGCATTGCCTATCTGGTCCTCTACACAGTCTCGCGCTTTGCCGCCGGCTTTCTTGCGGCCTCTGTGGTGGCCATCATGCTGGGCGTGCTCCTCGGGCTGAACAAAGTGCTGTTTCGGGCGGTTAATCCCTACATCCAGATTCTGAAGCCCATTTCGCCGCTGGCCTGGATGCCGCTCCTGCTTTACACCGTGAAGGATCCGAAATGGACGGCCGTGTTGGTGGTCTTTATGGCGGCGCTCTGGCCGACCCTCGCGACCACGGCGTTCGGGGTCAATTCCTTGCGCAAGGATTATCTGCACGTCGCTGCCATCCTTCAATTGTCGTGGTTCAAGCGTCTCTATAAAGTCATCCTGCCTGGCGCAGCGCCGACCATCGTGAACGGGCTGCGGATTTCTTTCGGGAGCGCGCTGGTCGCGGTGGTGCCGGCTGAGATGCTGCTGGGCGAACTGGGGGTAGGTTACCTGAGCTGGATCGAGTGGAACAATTTGGATATCTCCGGCGTCATCTTCGCCATCCTCGTCGTTGGAGTGGTTGGTGTGATTCTGGATTCCGGGTTCAATAAGCTCGCGGGGCTCGTTACGTATCAGGAGTAGGCCATGGCATTTCTGGAGATCGATCACGTGACCAAGTACTTTCTGACCCCCTCAGGGACCGGACAGGTCTGCGTCTTCAAGGATGTGACAATTAAGATCGAGAAAGGCGAATTCGTGACCACCATTGGGCACTCCGGCTGCGGCAAGACCACTCTCCTAAATATCATCGCGGGGCTCGAAACCATGTCGGAGGGCGGAATCATCTTAGGAGGGAAGGAAGTGTCCGGCCCGGGGCTGGATCGGATGGTGGTATTCCAAACTTTTTCGCTGATGCCGTGGATGACCGTGTTCCAGAATATCCGCTTGGCGGTGAGAGCGGCCTACCCGGCGTGGGAACGAGAGAAGATCGCCGAACATGTTCACAAATACATCGCCTTGGTGGGGCTTAAGGGAGCGGAGGATAAACGGCCGACTGCCCTGTCAGGAGGCATGAAGCAGCGGGTCGGACTGGCGCGAGCCTTCGCAATCGAACCAAAGGTACTGCTGCTGGACGAGCCGTTCGCCCAGATCGATGCCCTGACGAGGGGTGTGATCCAGGAAGAATTAATCCAGATGTGGAACACGACCCGCAATACGGTGTTCATGGTGACCCACGATGTGGACGAGGCAATCCTGCTCTCCGATCGGATCATGCTGATGACCAACGGGCCTGCGGCACGCATCGCGGAAATCGTGGACGTGACGATTCCACGACCGCGCTCGCGGGCTTCGATCATCGAGCATCCCCACTACTACAAGATCAGGAATCACGTCATTCATTTTCTGGTCCGGCATGCCTCGCACGGAACGACCGGCGACGGAGCCACGCCGATGCCGACAGAAGATCAAACACCATTGGTCGTGAAGTTTTGATAGGGATATCCAGATCATGCCCAGGTGACCGTTGGAAACGGGAAATTCACTCAAACAGGGGGGTGCGATATGGAAGCCAAGAAGGCTCGGGATATCATTAAGACAAAGCGGCTGGAAAAGAAGGTGACGATCGCGCAACTGGCCAAGACGGTGGGGAAGAACCCGACCTTTGTGGCAGCCGCGCTGCAAGGCAATCACCGTCTGACCGAGGATGAGGCCAAGAAAGTGGCCAAGGCCTTGGAACTCGATAAGGAGACCACGGAGTCGCTCACGAAATTCCCCGTACGGACGGACTTTCCCAACACAATGGACCCTTTCAAGTACCGGCTACTGGAGATCATCGGGGTTTATGGAGACGCCATGCGCGAGATGGCGAACGAGATGTTCGGTGACGGCATCATGAGCGCGATCGATTTCACCCTGGACATGGAACGGGTGACCGGCAGCCAGGGCGAAGCGCGTTGCAAGATCACGCTCAACGGCAAGTGGCTGGAGTACAAGACCTTCTAAGCTCCGGACTCGGAGGTAGTGCTGGGCCGATGGTCCATCATACATACATCATCCTGGGAGGTGTGCGATGAGAAGAACGATGCTAGGGATGTTCACGTGGATGATGATCGGGCTGTGGCTGTGCGATGCAGCCCAGGCAGAGATTGATAGCAGCGTGGTGGATTCATTGGCGTTTAGCAGTTATCACAAGCGCAGACCGACGTTGGAGATCGCCAATAAAGCTGCTGCGGAAAAGAAAGCTACTTTGGAATCTCTCGGGAAGGCGTGCAATTTGCTGCCGATTCGTGTCGGAGCGATTCTTTCCGGTCAGGCTCCGCTTGAGAAGAAGACCGAAGATTGCCTGGAGAGTCAGCTTGGCTTGAAACCGGGCGACCTAGCACCGCTTGCGGACCCACCAGCTCGGTGGAATGTGGGGTCGATCTATCGCCTGCACGAAGCGGTGGATGTGTATGCGCCGGCGATCCAACGTTGGATGAACGAGCACTTCGGCGACACCATTATGTCGGCGATTACCTTTGTGGTGTATGTCGAGGAGGGCAAGGGAAGCCATGGCGAGAAGCGCATTCGCATTACCTTCGACGGTAAGGCGCTGAACTATTCGAACGATGAGGAATGGGCGCCGGCGAAGTAGGCTAGGGTCTGGTTGTTCCAGGCTCATGCCACGGGCCAGCCCGTCGCATGAGCCTGGCGACACACTCGGCATCGAGGGCTGACTGGTTGCAGGTCCGGTTGTAGGGGAACATCATGATGTCACGGATGAGCAGGATGGGACTGTGGGCGGTACGCGTCTGTCTGATGCTGACAGTCGGTGCAACAGCCGGCTGGGCGCAAGAGACGGTACCACTGGTCCAGTCCCAAATTAGTGCTGCTGACACGGCCTGGGTGTTGATCTCCTCGGCCCTGGTGTTCGCGATGATCGTGCCGGGCCTTGCTCTGTTTTATGGCGGATTGGTACGAAGCAAGAACGTACTGGGCACGGTCATGCACAGCTTCGTCATCCTGTGCCTCGTCAGTTTGCTCTGGCTCCTGGTCGGGTACAGCTTAGCCTTCGGTCCGGATAAGTGGGGGCTCATCGGGGGGCTCGCGTGGGCCGGGCTAAATGGAGTCGGAATGGCTCCTCACCCGACGTACGGTCCCACCATTCCCCACCAGGCTTTCATGGTGTTTCAGCTCATGTTCGCGGCAATCACGCCGGCCTTGATCACCGGGGCCTTTGCCGAGCGCATGAAGTTCAGCGCGCTGCTGCTGTTCGCCACCCTCTGGTCCCTCCTGGTTTACTGCCCAGTGGCGCATTGGATCTGGGGGGGCGGCTGGCTGGGGAAGCTGGGCGCCCTGGATTTCGCCGGAGGAGCGGTCGTACACATCAACTCCGGCATCAGCGCGCTGGTCTGCGCGATGGTGCTGGGACAACGCCACGGCTACGGGACGGATTATATGGCCCCGCACAACTTGACCTTGACGCTCTTGGGGACCGGGCTGCTGTGGTTTGGCTGGTTCGGGTTCAACGCCGGGAGCGCGTTAGGGGCGAACTCCACCGCGGTGACAGCGTTTGTGGCTACGCATACGGCCGCTGCGACGGCAGCCTTAACCTGGATGGCGGTCGAATGGCTTCACCGCGGTAGACCTACCGTGCTGGGTGTCGCCAGCGGTGCGGTGGCGGGTCTGGCAGCAGTGACACCGGCGTCGGGCTATGTCGGACCTTTCTCCGCCCTGCTGATCGGGCTTATGGCTGGCGCGCTGAGTTACTTCGCCATTGTCTGGAAGGGAAAGTTCGGCTATGACGACTCTCTCGATGTGGTTGGTATCCACGCGGTCGGAGGGGTGGTCGGGATTCTGGCCACCGGGCTCTTGGCCTCCACGGCGGTCAACCCAGGAGGCGCCGATGGCCTGTTCTTCGGTAATCCTGCCCAGTTCGGTATCCAGGCGTTGACGGTCCTCGCGACGGCGCTCTTCTCATGTGTCGGGACCTATCTGATCCTCAAACTCGTGAATCGCGTGGTGGGACTGCGGGTGTCGGCAGAAGAAGAATCCATTGGTCTCGACATCAGCCAGCACAACGAACGCGCCTATTCCTAATATGGGATGCCCGCGCCGGTGAGCGTTCAGTCCCGAGCCAAGGCCGTGGCCTAGCTGGCCATCTCAGTCGCTTTCTCGTATTGAGCTTTCAGCAGCCTCAGCATCGCATCCACACTCTCGCGCATATCCTGGGCGCTCCACTTAGAGCCATCCGGTTTGTTTTCTACCTTGAAGATCTCCCGTGTCACGTTGTCCCGGGTCTGTATCAAGTCCAGGACCACAGCAGTCGGAACCTTCTGGCTCCCTTTCAGCTTCTCGATAAGGCCGTCAACCTTTTTGAGGATCTGATCCACTTGCGCGCGGTAGGCCTTGGGATCTTTGGGAAGTCCCTCGACATTCAACGACTCCGCGGCAAGCGCGATCCCTGGCACGCCAGGCTGTCCCACCGATCCGCCCAGCCACACCTGGAAAAAGCCAAGCATAGCCAAAACCAGCGTCAGGGTTCTGCTAGTCAACCTGCCCATGCAATTCTCCTTGTCTTTAAAGGTATCCGATGAGATGTGCTGAACGATCGCTTCGCCACACCCGATGAGGGCTCGTGGACAGGGGTGCCTATATCATTCTCCTCACGGTTGTCAATGGGGCATAGCGCAGCAGCCGATCCCGCTGAGCATCCTCTGAGGAGCGGGATCCACCGAATCTTCTCTGCGGCCTTCGACGTAATTGTAATCATTGGCTGCTTCTCCCTTCTGAGCTTGCTACTTTTTGTCTTGGATTCGATCCTCACTTCACCCCCGACCAGGCGCGCCAGCTCTACGAATTCCCGGAGCTCAAAATGATCCCACTTTCCCGGGGAGTCCCTCTGTCGTAGATTGGTCAGGTTCGAGCGGCTAGGCAGGGAGGTTTAGGGTTTTGGGCCTTCACTTGGTTTCGACTTGTCCAAGGGACTGTAGGGAATAAACATCTCGCCGATGATGTCCTGCCCTTCTTTCGAAAGGGCAAATCCGGCGAAGGCTTCAGCCACGGGGTTTGGCTTTTGCTTTGAGAGAAGAAGAACCGGGCGACGAAGCTTATAGCGTCCGTCCTTGACCGTCTCTTTAGCTGCCTCGACCTGGTCAATCACCAGCAATTTGACATTAACCCCATACTTCACCGCTTCGAGGGCTACCCCCAGCGAGGCATAGGTCACCGCAGGGAGGCTGCCTGCCACCGTGCTAATCGCAGTCTGGTCAGATCGAACTACCTTCGCTGATTTCGGAATATTCCCCACAATACCGAGAGCCTCCCGGAACCTATGGCGGATATGCTGGTACTGCGGACGGTCAATCAGTTGTATTGTGGTGTCTGGTCCTCCTAGCGCTGACCACCGCTTCACTTTGCCCGAGAAGATGTCAGCCACCTGTTGGGTGGTGACCTCGTTCACTGGGTTTGTGGAGTCTACGACCACCGCAATCCCGTCCCAGGCAATGGGGATCGCGGTCAAGTCCGGGTCGTGTTGCCCCGTCACTGCGACATGCACTTCCCCCGACTTGACCAATTCAATCGGGTCCGAATCCTGTTCCCACTGGATCTCCACGACACTCCCGAGGTGACCCTTCTCGAACACCCGAGCCAGCCGTTCTATGGTCGGGAGTTCGGGCCCATTGCCGGCGATGATCATCGAGCCAGCGGTGCTAGTCACGGGAACTAACAGCGGAACCATGGTCGTTGCCAGGAACAGGCTTAGTGCCGTGACCACTCTGGTAGACAAACAGGCCTCTTTCTCAATCAGTGCTTTGACCAAAGTTGGAGTGCGCCTCTGTCACTGGACCGGTCAGGTTGCCGTAGCCAGAAAGGGGCTGGATGGTTCTGGGCCTGATGCACCTCAAAATGATTTCTTTTTGAATCAGCGTTACTTCAACACTGCTGTTATTGTGCGCTCCGTCGAATATCCACGAACTCCCGCGATCTAATGAGATCGTCACGCGAACAGACCTGCTTCTCGATGAGCAGGTGTTCCAGGGCCGCTATGCGGGCGGTCAGTTCTGGTAACATGATGTCCATCGATTCAGGCAGATCGGACAGGATAGGCAAGGAACTCCCAATGACCGGCTGTGAGGATGCCCTTCCCAAGAACCTGCCTGAAATAGTCCGAAGTGACCTTCCCCCGTTTGTTACACCAGAGTCAAGGCAGTTGATTCCTGTGCTGCCTGGGGCCTGTGTTGGTGGTTCTTGATGAACTCCATCGGTGTCACATCACCAATCGTGCTGTGCGTCCGCTC
>JBOHOI010000067.1:0-11905 GCA_050731155.1 Nitrospiraceae bacterium
GGATCTCCACACTCGGACGTCCGATCCCCAGCAGATCGATGACGATGGCCATGCGCGCTTCCTCTCGTTCGCTGGACTCCTCGATGCTACGGAGCCTATCGAAGGCCTGGTCGATTCGCTCGCGGATGGCGCTGAGCTTCTTCAGCGTATGCACCGCCATGTCCTGAACGACGGGATCCCCCAGCGCATCCACCAACGCGTTGGCTGAACGAGGATCCAGCAGATGCTCCAAAATCGTGGCCGCGGTCAACCGAGCCTCCGCATCAGGATGCTGGAGCATGGCGGTTAACGGCTGGATGGCGTTGGGGATGACCCCAAGGAGCGCGATCACTTGCTTCCGCTGTCCTTCCTCCTTCAGCTCATGGAGAGCTTGGACCAGTGCTGAGGCTGCTGCTGTATCAAGAACGCCGGCCATCTGTTCCAAAGCAATGGCCCCCGCCTTGCGGACTCCTTCATCCTCGTCCCTGAGCAGGCGCACCAAGGGGACACCGCCTTTAGGGTCTTTGATTCGCGCCAACATACCGGCAATCTCCATCTTTAGCGGGGCGCTGCCAGTCTCCAAGGCATGGATCAAGGCGTCCACTGCTTTGGGGCCGCCCTTCACGCACTCCGCTGTGGCGCGCATCCGACGCCAGTCCTCCTCATGGACCAGCTCGGAGATCAGGGTTTCCAGCGATTCCTTGGGCATAACCAGAGAGGTTGAGGTTCAGGCTGAGGCTGAGGTGACGATTTGGTTTTCACCGTCTTCCCTGCATCGCTTCTCCACGCTCAACCTTAACCTCAACCTTGACCTCTCCTTAAATTCGACCGGGCCGCCACCCAACCTGCGCCAGCGTTTCCTTCACATGATACAGGATATTGTCATCCTGCTCCTTCCTCAGGACTTCGAGCAGGAACGGGATCACCTTCGGGCCGAAGGCGACGAGGGCCGCTGCGGCTTCTGCGCGGACAATGGTGTTTTGCAGCGCCATCATGAGCGTGGGAATCGCGGTCTCATCTCGAATCTGCCCCAGGGCTTTCACGGCCGCTGCCATCGCCAGCATCTCCTCGTCCCATCGGTCGCCACATCCGTCAATGGGCCTACTGTGGGCCGGCCTGTTTGATCCGGTCACGACCGCAATCAACGTCGGGACCGCTCGCCGGTCACCGATCTTGCCCAGGGCTTCCACTGCGAGCGGACGCACCCCCACCTCGTTCATGGCCGTGAGGAGGAACTCAACCGCTCGAGGGTCCTTGATCTCGCCCAGCGCGCGCGCCGCATCTTCGCGGACCGCCGCGTCCCGATCATTGAACAGCACATAGAGCAAGGGCTCCACCGCGTCGGGCGATCGCATCTGACCCAGCGCTTCCACCGCATGGAGCCGGACGATCCACTCGTCATGCTTCAACGCCTCCAGCAGCGAGGGAACCGCGGCCTGGCCGATCAGGGCCAGCGCGCTGGTTGCATCCACCCGTACCGCCTTCACCTTGTCCTGCAGGACCGGAATGAGGGCTTGGACCGCGCGCGCGTCGCCGATACGTCCCAACGCTTTAGCGGCATGCATCCGAATAACCCAGTCTTGGCTCCTGAGCGCCTCGATCAGCGGGTCAAGGACACGAGTATCGGCGATCGTAGCCAAAATCGAGGCGGCCAGCTCCTGAACAGTCAGATCGGCATCCTTGAGGCAGGCGCTGACCGGCAAGACAGAGGCCTCTCCGATCGCCGTCAAGGCAGCGATCGCAGCATCGCGCACGGCTCGGTCGGGGTCTCTGAGCAAAGCCACAAGGGGGACAACGGATCGCGCGTCACGGAACGAGGCCAGCATCGAAGCCGCCTCTTCGCGAATTGACCAATCGCCGTCTTTCAGTGCCGCAATCTGCTCAAGAACGCTGTCGGCCATCGGTAATCAGTCCCTTGCCCTTTTCTCTGTCACTCCACCGTTCGGGAATCTTCCGGCGCTCGGAAGGCAGGCGGCAAGGGAACAGGCGTGAACGCAAGAGAGGAGGGCTGGCCGTCTGTTCACCGCTGTTCCTGGCCGCTCTGGACTTGGGTTTGAGTACCTTAACACAGGCTTTTTCATACGGTCAACTAGAGGCCCGCGGCCCAAGCCGTGTCTTCTCGCAACGGCTCATTCCTGTGTTGACAGACGATCCAAGGGTGCTTAGTATGTGTCCGCCGTTCCATCGTATAAACAACATTCCCTCCCCTCAACAACATCTATCAGAAAGCACATCGCCCGTTCGGCAAGGAGGACTCCGATGAGCAGTTCAGCAACCATTCGCACCAGGAACCTAGTGAGGCTTTCACTTGCGCGCGCGCTCGTACTGCTTGTGGGCGTGAGCCTGACTGCCGCGCTCCCATCTATAGCCAACGCATACGAAGTCTGGATCACGGACCAATCGGACACGGGGAAGGAAAGCGGGGGCTTCCTGTATATCTACGATGGAGCGCAACTGGCGGCCAACCCTTCTACAGCCAAACCCACCGTCACGACTGACATCGGTGGCGAGATCAACAAGCTCTGCGAAGACGCGACCAAGAAGGCGGTCCGCCGGCCTCACATGCTGTTTTTCACCAAGGACCAGTCCCACGTCGTGCTCTCATTCCTGAGTGGGCAGGTCCTGTTCATGGACGCCGCCACCAGAAAGCCCGAGGCCTGCCTCTCCATGGGCAAGAACGTCCACGCAGCCTGGCCGACGCCTGACCAGAAGATGGTGCTCGCGGCCAACATGGCGGAGAAGAAACTCATCAGGATCTGGACCGACTATGCCGGTCATAAATTTACCTCCGATCCCGGCAAGGACGTGCTGGAGCTTGGCCCACTGGACAGTGGAGAGCGGCCGGACAACGCGCCGATCTGCCCGATTACGGATTCGTCCAGCAAACTCGTGTTTATCACGCTACGAGGAGGCGGACTGTTCGTCGCAGACGTCACGGCAACTCCGATGAAGATAGTGGCAACCCTGAACAACGTGGAGATCCACCCGGGAGGCTGCGGCGGATTTCAGGTTGGCGAGACCATGTACATCAATTCGGGCGGTGGCTTTCCCGTCGCGCCGCTGGCCTATGACGTGTATGCCCTGGACATGTCCAATCTCCCCAAGTCTGTCTCGGCGAAGCTGATTACGTCTCGCGACGAAAAGTTTGCAGACTCGCATGGCATGACGGCGGTCGGCCGGTATCTCTGGAGCGCGGACCGGGCTGGCAACAACATCGAGGTCATTGACACCGTGCCCAACCTGAGCGTGGGCTCAATCAACCTGGCCGGCTCGATCAGCGACGATCCGGCGCCGGACCTGATTGACGTGGCGCCGGACGGAGCCTATGTCTTCGTGGGCATGCGAGGCCCGAATCCGCTCACGGGGAATGACAAGAACGTCAACAACGCCAAGGGCTCAACCCCCGGTGTTGGCGTCATCAAGGTCAAGGATGGGGGAAAGAGTGGGGAATTCGTCGGGGTGGCCAAGATCACCAACATGAAGGACGGAAAGGAAACCGCCGACACCCACGGCCTCGCCGTCCGAAGATAGCAGCAGGTCGAGGTTGAGGCTAAGGGAAAGCTGCCTGATCTGGCCGAGGCCCAAACCTTAGCCTCGACCTCAGCCTTAACCTTCCCCAGTCACATTGCGCCCTTGGCCAAATCCCCGGACGGACCGAAGCGCCCCGTTTCCCCCAGAGGCAGATCGACCCTGAGGTTATCGGTCTGGCTCGAGTCCACCTTTTCTTCCTCCGGCGGCGGTTCCCAACCGAGTTTCTGGAGCGTTTCTAAGACCAGTTGCCGGAGCGCATCGGCAGCGCTGAGTCGGGCGGAGGCGAACGAGAGAACTCGCTCGCCTTCCGACTCCACTTCGGAGGCCTTCGGGTCATAGAGGAACGAGACCAGCGGCTCGATCGCGGCATCGCCGATCAGCACCAGCGCATTGGCGGCCCGTTCCCGCAGCACGCCGTCTTTCAGGAGCAGAATGAGGTCGGGAATGACTCGTGGATCTCGGAAGTGTCCCAGCGCGGTGGCCGCCGCCTCTTTGATGAAGGCTTCCTCGCTGACGATGCATCCCGGCATCGGCGTGCCATCCTGACGGATGCCTTTCCCCTTGAGCGCATCAAGCACCGGTGGCAGCGCGCGAACGTCGCCGATCATGCCGAGCGACATGATAGCGTGCCGCTTGACGGCTCCGTCCTTCATCGCCTCCATCAACGCATCAATAGCTCGAGGATCCCCGATCATCCCCAGCGCAATCGTGGCATCTTCGCGCACCGCACGATCCGGGTCCTTCAGCGCCTCGATCAAAGCATCCACCACGCGCGGGGCTTTGACCCATGACCGGCCGTATTGGTAGTCGGAGGTCATCCCGCCGAGCGCACGGGCCCCATGGCAGCGGACCACGAAGTCCTTATCCTTGAGGCACTCTATGAGTGCATCCATTGAGGGAGTCCCAATGGTCACCAGCGCCGTGCCGGCCGTTTCCCGGACGGTCTTTGACGAATCCCGAAACAGTTTGATCAGCGCCGGGATTGCCTTGGGATCCCCGATTTTCCCCAAGGCCTCGGCCGCTGCGCTCTTCACGGCTCCGTCCCGATCGCGGCAGGCCACGATCAGCAAGTCCACCGCTCGGGCGTCCTTGATCTCCCCACAGGCCTTGGCGGTATGTTCCCGAACCCGCCACCGCTCGTCTTTCAGACACTTGAGGAGGCTCTCGACAGCCACCGCGCCCAGGTGAGCCATCGCGGCGACGGCCGCGTTTCTCACCTCCATGATGGAGTCATTGAACAGAGTCACCAGCACGTCGATCGCCTGAGGCCCACCGATCTTGGCCACGCCCCAGGCTGCGTAGGAACGAACCGACCAGAATTCGTCTTCGCAGGCTCGCTGCAAAGGTTCCAGCGCGTTCGGATCGGCAAGCTCGGCCAGAGCCTTGGCCGCTTCCTCCCGAGTCGCATCATCCACGTCTTCGAGCGCTTCTAACAAATCCTCAAGAGCCTGAGACATACATCACCTCGTTACTGCACCATCAATAATCAGGCGGACCGACGTACGGCTGCATCTGGGTACAGCGGACCGTCAGCGTCTGCGTCCCTCGTCCGGACACACACTGGTCCAGGGAGGGCGCAAAGTCCAGCACGCCCTCCGGCGTCACGACAAAGGGGAAATCAAACGTAAAGGTCCCGAAACGATAGGTGCCGGGCTTGAGCTTCAGCTCGCGCGACTCCGTCGTCCGCGGCGCCTCCGTGGTGTCGGGATCCATAGTCATAATCATCGGGGTCACCCCCGGCACGTGCCACCACGTGGGCGGGTTCAACGCAGTCGCGTTGACCGTGATCGGGAATTCCTTGGTGTGCGGCGGTGGCGCGGCGTCCGACACCAGGACGTTCGCCACCGTGAGTAGCAGGCCGATGACCAGCCCGACACCAATCCCCAAGCCCCGTGCACGCACCAACTTGCAGGTCCCAGCCATTGACGGCGAACAGCCACGCAGAGGGTCATCGTGAACGCGCATCAACGCCAGATCCCACGTCCCCCCGCGCCGACTGAGGGGCCACAAAGATTTCCTCCACCGCATGGCTCTCCCATTCGGTATGAGTCTCCAGACCGAGCACGCGAAGCACCGTCGCCCCTGTATCTAGAATCGACACCGGCTGCTGAATGATTTTCCCCGCCTTGATGCCGGCCCCCCAGGCAATCCAGGGCACATGCGGCACACCAGCACCGTTCGCGCTGGCCTTCGCTGCCCCGTACCCGTTGAGGGCGGTCACCAAGACTGTCGTTTGTTTCAGGAGCCCTAACTCCCGATAGAGCTCCAGGATCGAGCCAATAGCCGAGTCCACCGTTCGTAGCGCATCTTTATAGGCACGCGAGCTCCATCCGTTCGCCTGCCCGGCCCGGGCCGGCTCCGGGAGATGGACCACCAGAAAATGCGGCAGGGACAAGACTGCATGCCCGTAGCCATGCCCGCTGGTCGCCTTGCGGAAATAGTCGCGGATATACCCGATCACGGTTGCGGTGCTGCATTCGGGCTTCAGCGGCCCGCACATTTGATAATCCGTATAGGGCTCCGGCTTGGCCAATTGATAGAGGGATTCGTCCATGAAGAAGATCGCGCTGTCCTTCCCGCCACTCAGATCCAGGTAGTCGAAGACAGTGGGCGGCCTCGGATAGCCTCGAGCGAAGTCATAAGAATCCCAGGTCACCCCGTGCTTCTCAACCGGGAGCCCCATCAATAGTGAGGCCATCGTCGGCAACCTAAGTGCCGGCTTCACAGCCGTGGCGGACCAGGTGACTGACCCCTCTTTCACGAGGCGGCTGAAGACCGGCATGGAACCGCCCTTCAGCGACTCCTGACCCACCCCTTCCAAGACCACCAGGATCACGGACTCAGCCTGGCTGTCAGCCGGGACTGAGGAGGCCTTGGGTTTCGCCGGCGTGGTCGGGGCAGCAGAAACGGTCGCCACGAGTCCTGCACCAGCTAACAGAAGACCTGCCAGCAAGACACCAGCGGTCGTCCACGGTCTCGTACCAATAAGCTGTGTTCTGAAATTGATCACGACTTCCACGTCTGACTTGAATAGAGCGTGAGGTACCTTAACACGCCAATTTCTGGATGGTCAACCGGCCCAACCCACCATCCTGATGCGTTGCACAGTACCCCGACTTCAGGTAAGACTAAGGCGCCATGCCGATTGGCAATAACTTCCAGCACGCAGCCTATTCGCGGTCGGACCCCGACGAGCGAGTGAGCTATCGCGAGTTCGAGCCGGGCGCCCCTCCTGATTCGCTGGCCTGGCAGGACGCGATGGCGCGACTCGGTGGGGAGCTGGCCAAGGTCGGCCTCCGCGCTGTGGTCTTCATGCACGGCACTTTCCTCAGCACGGATCTGTTCGGCATGCAGCGCCTGGACGAAGCCGGGGGGCTTAAGCGCGGCTACTCGCGAGGGATTCCAGGCGTGGATGCCCTGCTCGCGCTTATGCGGGAAGACAGCAACGGGCTCGGCAAGCTGCCGGGCGGACAGACGCCGCCATTCCACGACGAGGACTCGACCAAGAAGCTCATTGATGAGTACGCGAAAGACGCCGGGAATTTCTCGACTGTCTATGTGGAACAGTTCAAGAAGGCCATCAATCGGAACGTCTCTCGTCCGATTGCCTGTATCCGTTATCTTTGGTCCTCCGAACATCACCATCTCGGACGAGCCCAAGCCGCGGTGCACCTTATCAGCAAGCTCAGAACAATCTGCACGGAACTGACGCTCGTGGCAGGAGACCACATCCTCGTGCAGGCTCATGGACAGGCAGGGCTGGTCCTCGCGCTCGTGTCCAACCTCATGGCTCCAGTCGAGTCATCAGGTCGAAAGACCTTCCTCCAAACGTTCAAGTCGTATCTCGAGCAGACCAGCGGGACACCCGAGGGAAAGGCACAGCTCGACAATATTGAGCAACTGGCAAGCTTGCTGCCGAAGGGTACCGTGCTGAACGGCGCCTCGCTCGATGTCGTCACCTTCGGCACGCCTGTCCGGTACGGCTGGGATCCCTCAGGCCTCGGCAAACTCCTCCACATCGTGAATCATCGGCCGATGCGGATTGACGGGAAGCGCTGGCTGGCCAAGATGGAGCTGCCGCAGATCACGATGGAGATGCCGATCGCCTGGGGCGGGGACTATGTGCAGCAACTGGCGGTAGCAGGATGCGATGCCGCGCCAACCGCAGAGGAGGCGAAAGCGGCGAACAAGGCACTATGGGAATTACTGGAACCTTACGACGGATTTGAGCGCTGGCTGGAGTGTGCCCGCAAGAGCGTCCGCTGCGCCAACGACGGGATGTGCCTACTCGTGGACTACGAAGACTCCACCGGCTCCACCAACGCCCGCGACCACCTCTACGGCCACGCCGCGTACACCCGCCTGAATGCCCTGCTGTTCAACACGTCGGAGATTGCCGGCCTCTTGTACGCCCCGTGACGAGAGAGGCTTCAGAAAAGACTCTCGGTACCTTTTCCGCCTTTGAGCGCATCTGTGGGAGATCATTCGTCATGTTGAAGCGATTGCTCTTTCTTTCTGTTGGAGCCGTGTTCGGCCTCATGATGTTCCTTACTTTGACGGCCTGCACACAAATGGAGCCGAGGGACAAGCGCTTTTATTACCGCGCCCTCTGGAACTTTGCGCTCCGGGAGAATCTCAAAGAACTCGACATCGACTTCAACGGGATCGACTTTGGCCATTCCAACCTCTACGAAAACCTGCTGGTGACTGGGGCAATAGACGTTCCATCAATCGAGGACAAGGCGCGGAAGGAAACGCTCCAGTTCATCGCATCGAGACCCACGCTCCCGCCCAATGAAGAAGCGATCGCGCCGGTGTACATGAAGCTCGCCTGGCGCGCTCAAAACACCTTTGACGAAGCCCATGCGCTCCATCGGTCCACCTATGACATCTATGTCTCGGATCTCTCTGCGTCAGACAAAGATCGAGCAGTCCACAAAGTCCTCGCGTACTATCAGGACAGTCACTATGCGATTACGGCGCAACGGCTGGACCACCATCGGTTAGACAGTCTCCCGTACTCCAAGACGTTCCGGCAGAAGTTCCCGCTCTTCAATGCCACGATCTGGGCCTATCACTATCTTCAGGTGGCTGTCTACGATCCGCTGAGTGCAGCTCCAGATCTCCCTTCCAAACAAAAGCTCGTGCAACCGATCCTGGCCACGTATCACGGCTATTTGGAGCAGCCGCCTGCTCACTGGACCTTTATGCCCATGACGGCGGAATACAGTCCTCTCTTCGCTGAGAAGTACCCAGCGATTGCGAACATCTTCGACAATCTGCACATGTTGCATGACACGATCAGCGACATTCTGGCCAGTGATGTGTTGCCCACCTGGGACGCGAAGCGAAAGGAAATCTACCGGGTCCTGGACTCGCATTACTTGGCGAGCGCCGACGCCACCAACCCGATGATCGTGCGAGAGAAATCTGACCGTCCACCCGCGCACCATCAACATTGAGGGAAGGACCATGAAACAGGCTCTTCTCCAAGCCCTAACGGTCTTTCTCTTCTGGCCAGTCTCAGCCTGGGCGTTGGATCATGACAATCTCGACCCAAACCGTCCGATTCAGATGGAGGACGCCTACGCCATTCCGAAGGGCGAGATCGGACTCGAAAGCGGGGTTCGCTTCAATGATCGACGGGCAGGGAAGACGCGCGTTGTCTTTCAGCCTCAGATCATCTATGGCGCGTATGACAACACTCAGATAGAAATCCAAGGCGATCTCTTTACGGAGCCGGGATCCGTCGTCGGAGCAAATAAATCCGGGGATCTTCACCTTGGGCTTCTGTACAACTTCAACACGGAAACGCTCACCCTGCCCGCATTCGCGATGCGCGTGGAAGCGGATCTCCCGACGGGCGTACGGTCGAAAGGGGTGGATACGCAGGTCACCGGGGTCCTCACACGGTCCTTCGGTCGGTTACGGTTCCATCTCAACGCCGGCTATACCGCGTTAGGGTCACCGCAAGGCCAGGAACGCGATGGGGCCTATCGCGTCGTGGCGGCCGTGAGCTATCCGATCGGGTATCCACACCGATTTCGGGAGACGCTCATTGTCGACGTGTACACTCGGCAATCTGATCTCGTGGGTCAGCGCAACAACACAGGGGTCGAAATCGGTCTGCGGCATCAACTCAGCTCTCGTGTCGTGTTAGATGGAGGGCTAGGGACAGAGTTCGTCGGGCCCTCAGATCGGTCGGCGCTCGCGGGAACCATTGGCCTGTCGGTTGGTTTTTGAAGGAAGGACTCGACCGGCTCCACCAACGCCTGCGACCACCTCTACGGCCACGCCGCCTACACCCGCCTGAATGCGCTGCTCTTCAACACGACGGAGGTTGTCGGCTGCTTCTACACCGCGTAGCGAGAGAGGCCTCAGAAAAGACTCTCGGGACCTTTTCCGTCTTCTCAGAATAACGCTCGGACCCCGAGCAGAAAGCCGAAGGACGACGCGTTCCAATCACTGGACTGCACACCGTTGATCGTGACATGCCCGTCGTTGCGCTTGTAACCCATTTCGGCATTGAGCGCCAGCGCGGACGTCAAGAAGTAGTCCGCTCCCCACGCCAGTCGCCATGCGAAATTGTTGCTCGGACTGATCGTCGTGCCACTGATGGCGTCGCTTTCGCTGAATGAGTTCACATTGACGCCGAATCCCATGGAGGCATAGGGCGCGACCGGGCCTAGTCGGCCTGGACGTATTTCAACCGTCGGGAGGAGAGACACGGTGTCCATATGCCCAAAATCGAGGGGAGGCCTCTCTCGATCGATAGCGTGTCGTTCCCACTCAAGGGTGAGGCCCACTAACACCCATTTATTCAGACTATACATCCCCTGCACGTTGACGAGGGATCCCACGTCAGTTGAAAAATTCGTCCTCAACTCCTGGGTGAGGGGTGCGAATCCCGCGCGAAATCCGAACAGCCACTTTCCTTGCTCGGTCCCCCCCGCGGTCCACTTCCAGTCCTCTGCCTGGGCGACGCCGAGTGGACTCAAGGTTGTGATCAAACTGACAAGAACTAGAATCATGAAATGTCTTGTGCGGACCATCTGCATCGGACACCTCCTCCATTCTTCCTTGTTGCCCAGGCTCAACTTCCTAGTATTGTGCGCACGCAAGAGCGTCCGCTGCGCCAACGACGGCATTTGCCTGCTCGTGGATTACAAAGACCCCACCGGCTCCACCAACCCCCTCGACCACCTCTACGGCCACGCGGCCTATACCCACCTTAACGCGATGCTGTTCAACACGACAGAGATAGTGAAGGCGCTGTACAAGGCTTAGACGCGGGGCGCCTTCGTCAGCCTCGTCCTGCCCTTTCTCGCCAGCTCGAGGAGCACGCGCAGACCGTAATAGAAGCATTCCTTGTTGTACCGTTTTTCCCATTCCCGGAGGGTGCTGAGCCCAGCCTTGCTCTTTCTGCGAAGAGCCTGCGCGACGTCCTTGTGAAGCCGGCACCGCGACTGGGATGCCCGCGTAATCCACATCGGCGGGATATTTGCCCCGCCTCGTTGGAGCAGACGATAACCTCTCAGCACGCTCCCGCCTGCTGCTGCAAACAATTCCGCCTTCCTCGCCATCGCAAGCCTCCATTCAAAGTTCTAGTTTCAGGACTCGACGGCTCGACCAACCCCCGCGACCACCACTCCAGCCACGCGGCCTACACGCGCCTCAATACGCTGCTGCTAATTAAGACGGAGGTCGTGAAGATATCATGTACGAACTAGGAGGAGACTCTGCGGCGCGCCGTAGGCTGGCGTCTCCGCCGTAGCGCGCGGGCGGGCCGGATCCGGCTGACGAGCGGAAATCGCTCTGGATGCCCAAGCGACTCAACGGCAAGATCAACATCGAGGTCTGGCCAATAGAGATGATGTGGCTGCGGAAGCTGGACATTGAGCAGTTTCCCGATGGGCGCGTCTTGGAACCAGGGAAAGTGCTCGAACGACAGATAGTGTTCTTGATCTCCGATCAGGAGCCAAAACCCGTGATTCGAGACATTCGTGACTTCAACGGCCGAAATGTGCTTGCCAAGCTTGGCGGATTTCATCTTCGTGTTCCCGAATAAGCCTCAGGGCCGATGCTACCTGACGATCACTCAACCCATAGTTTTGGGCCAGTTCAATACTGGGCTCGAGCCAAAACTTTGCTTCCCCATCGGTTCCATGAACGTGAACATGCATCCGAGTTTCTTCACGTGAGAAAAAGTAAATCGGAACCCACCACTCCGAAAGATGGTGGGACTCATACACAACTATCGGGATCAAGATCCTGCGTGCGACCCGTGCGGTGTTCTGCCAAGGCTTCTTTCGCTAATTTAGTCAGTTTATCGGAGGAGTGTGGAAAGAGCTCGTCCCATCGCCGCTCTGAAGCGAGTTCCTCCAGGAGCCATTGC
>JBOHOI010000068.1:0-11848 GCA_050731155.1 Nitrospiraceae bacterium
CAACACGCAGCGGGGGCCGCGCCCCTCGAACCAGTCATGATGCGAACCGTCCAGCTGCACCAGTTCCCCCACGTGGGCTTTGCGCGCCCGCCACGCCCGATGCGGGCGCTTCCGGCGCCGAAAATGCGCTACCCCCGTCGCCAAGAGCCAGCCCCGCAGCGTCTCCGCACTGACCACGAGCCGATGCCGCTCGGCCACCTTCTCCGCGGCCAAGGTCGGCCCAAAATCTCCATACCGCGTCGCGTACAGCCGGAGGATCTTCGCCTTGATCGGCTCGGCGATCCGCCGGTTCGACGGCTGGCCCCGCCCTCGATGCGCGAGCCCCGCCTCCCCTTCGTGCCGCACCCGCGTCATGATCCGCCCAATCTGCCGCGCCGTCAGCCCCAACAGCGCCCCTGCCTTCACTTGGGTGATCGTCTGCTCCATCGCGTGGCGGATCACAGGGACCTGCCGGAGTTCTTTCCCCCTCATCATGACCCTGTCCTCTCCGACCATCCTGCCCCCCTTTCAAAGGCAGGCAGTCTACCAGCCAAGAGGACATTGCTATGTTGGCCAAAGCGGACATTATCATTTTGGGATTACAGACTTTACGAACGGGAAGCGGCGCCGGCTCAGCTGCCGAAGGGAAGGACGGTGGGCGGCATCGAGGCGGTGGAGTCAACGACGTTGGAAAACATGAGGGTGGCGGCCACGACCCAGTCGATGAACGGCTGCGGATAAATCCCTAGGATCAACGTGCCGGCGAGCCCGGCGTAGACCACCGCCTTCATCGGTCCTGAAATGCTGAGCGGAGACGGATCGGTCGGCTCGTTGATGTACATTTTCTTGACGATGACCAGATAGTAGTACATGGAAATCACGATGTTAATCAGCCCCACGATGATCAAGGTGTAGAGCCCTTCTTTGATCGCCGCCACGAAGATATAGAGCTTGCCGATGAAGCCTGCCAGCGGCGGAACGCCCGCCAGAGACAATAAAAAGACCAGCATGGCGAAAGCCAGGAACGGAGAGCGCCGGTTCAGGCCGTTATAATCCTCGATTTCATCGCTGCGAATCAGATTCCCGATGGCGATGACGATCGCGAAGGCGCCGAGGTTGGCGAACAGGTACGTCAGGAGGTAAAACAGGATGGCGTCGGCGCCCATCTTCGTACCGGCCGCTAAGCCGATGAGGATGTTGCCGATCTGCGCGATGCCGGAATAGGCCAGCAGGCGTTTGATGTTGCGCTGGGCGATGGCTACGATGTTGCCGTAGGTCATGGAGAGAATCGAGGCGCCAACCAGGAGCAGGACCCAAGCCGGCTTGAAGGCGACCAGCGATACGAAGAACATGCGGATCAGGATCGCGAACGCAGCTCCCTTGGGCGCGATCGAGAGAAAGGCGGTGACGGGAGTGGGCGCGCCGTGATAGGTATCGGGAATCCAGGAATGGAACGGCACCGCGCCGATCTTGAACCCCAGCGCCGCAAAGATCAGCAGGAACCCGATCACGAGCCCAGGAGTGTAGGAGGCCGCCGCGATGTCCCGGAACACCAGCTTTCCGGTCTCGCCATAGACGAGGCTGATGCCGTACACTAGGATCGCCGCCGCAAACACGCCCAGAATGAAAAATTTGAGCCCCGCTTCATTCGAGGCGGTGTCGTCGCGCAAATAGGCCACCAGCACATAGAACCCGAAGGTCGAGAATTCCAGCGTGATGAAGACTGACAAGAGATCGTTGGCCGAAGCCATGAACATCATGCCCAGGGCCGACATGAGCACCAGGAAATAGTACTCGCCCTTGAAGAAGCGGAAGCGCCGGACATAATCCACTGAGGCCAGGATCACCAGAATCGTGGCCCCCACGACAAAGATCTTGAAGAACAGCGCCAACCCGTCCACCACGAACATGTGGGCAAACAAGGTTCCGGAAATTCCGGCGAGGTCGAACCACAGTAGGCAGGCCAACACACCAGCCAGTCCTCCCACGCTGAGGTAGGCCAGGTGTTCCTTCGGCAAGCGCGGCATAGCGAAGTCCACGCTCAACACCACGCACAACCACACCGTCAGCAGCATCTCCGGGAGCAGCAGGAGCAGGTCCGCGCCGGACAGGGTCAGGGTGAAGGTCATTCTGCTCCTCGTGAGGCTCGAGGCGTCCCACTCGTAAGGCGCACGGGGTGAAGCGTCAGGGGGTCTGATTTCGCCTCACCCTTCACGCCCAACGGTTCACGGTTCTCAGAGGCCAGCGGCGCGACTGCCATGATGCGGGTCACGAGGGGATCCACCCCGGACCGGATGACATCATAGAAGCGCCCGGGGAAGATGCCGAATGCAATGCTACAGGCGATCATGAGCAACAGCGGGAGCCGATCCACCATCGCCACCGCATCGTGCGCATGGCTGTACTTCTGTTCCATCGGCCCGTAGAACACTCCTCGCATCATTCGGAACAGATAGGCCATCGTCAGCGCGATGCCCGCCACGGCCACGAGCACCTGGAACGGGTACTTGTGCCAGCTTCCGACGATGATCATGACTTCGGCGATGAAGTTCACCGTGCCCGGCATGCCGATCGAGGCCATACAGGCCACCATGAAGCAGGCCGCGACGAACGGCATCCGGTTGACCAGGCCTCCGAGCGAGGGGATGTCGCGCATGTGCGTCTGGTCATAGACCCAGCCGGCCATCGCGAAGAGCATGCCGGTGGCCAAGGCGTGCGCGAACATATACAGCACCGCGCCGCTCAGGCTGATGTAGTCCAGCGCCGCCATGCCGAGGAACACGTACCCCATGTGGCTGGAACTGGAGTACCCGATCACATACTTGGTGTCTCGTGCGTAATAGGCCACAAATCCGCCATAGATAATATTGAAGAGACAGAGCACGGCCGCAATCGGCATCAATTCGCGGGTGGTCTCCGGCAGGATCTCGAAGGCGACGCGGATAATCGAGAAATGCCCCAGCTTCATCAAGACGCCCGCGTGCAGCATGCTGGTGGCGGCTGGCGCCGCGGCATGGCCGACCGGCGACCAGGAGTGCAGGGGCCAGATCGGCGCGATCGAGGCGAACCCGAAGAAGATGAGCAGCCAGATGATCGTCGCCAGCGAGCCGGAGAATTTGGCCTGCTCGCGCAGGACCAGGATGTCGAACGTGTTGAGGCCCGAGAACTTGTAGATCAGCAGGATACCCATGAGCGCGACGACGGCTCCTACGGAGAGAAACAGCGTCAGCTTCATCGCGGCGTATTCTTTGCTGTTGGCAGCAAAGTTGAAGATGAACCCGACCGAGTCTCGTTTTTTCAGACCTTCGGGATCGGTCATATCCAGGTAGCCCTTGGTATGGCTGCCCCAGACTCCCAGCAGCAGGTACATCGGGATGACCGACATCTCGTAAAAGAAATAGAGGAAGAAGAGGTCGAGGGACATGAACACGCCGATGGTGGCGGCAGCCAGGATCAGCAAGAAAATGTAGAACTCCTTGGTGCGGTCCTTGATGTGCCAGGAGATGAAGATCCCCGCAAACAATAAAATGGAAGAGGCCAGCACCAGCGGCGTCCCGATGCCGTCCACGCCGAGGTAGAAGGCGATGCCCAGCTCCTTCGACCACTCGAACCGCTGCACGAACTGAAACCCGCCTTTCACAGGATCGTACGCGAAGAACATGTAGAAGGAAGCAAGGAGCGAAATGCCGGCCGCGGCTGCGGCAATCACGCGGACCAGCAGCGCCTGTTTATTCGACACGAACAGCAGCGTGATGGCTCCCGCGAAGGGCGCGAACATGATCAGCAGGGTCGAGTCGATCATAGAAGGTTACTCGCTCGCGATGCGGCTGGCTGCCTGGTCTGCGGCCACTGATCCGTGATCCAACCGTTCAACGAGCGCCTGCAGCGAGCCGTTCATGATCCGCAGGAACGGGGCCGGGTAGAGTCCGATCCAGAAAATCATGATGGACAACGAGACGGCGATGAACAGTTCGCGTGCATGCAGGTCCGCCATTGCCTGACCAAGACCCTGTGCCAATGGCCCAAACATCGCTCGCTCGTAGTACCAGAGGAAATAGGCTGCTCCCAAGATGACGCCTGTCACCGCCACCGCACCATAGATCCAGTGCGCCTTGAAGGCCCCGAGCAGGATCAGAAACTCTCCAACGAACCCGTTGGTGCCCGGCAGTCCGATCGAGGCGAGTCCGATAATCAGCAGAAATGTCGCCAGCAGCGGGACCTGTCGGGCGAGCCCGCCGAAGGCCGACAGGTGGGTGCTGTGCCGTCTTGCATAGAGAAACCCAGCCAGGAAGAACAACCCGGCGGTGCTGAAGCCGAGATTGATCATGGTCAGCAAACTTCCCTGCAGGCCCTGGAAGTTCAGCGCGAACAGGCCCAGCACGACGAAGCCCAGGTGGCTGATGCTGCTGAACGCCAGCAGACGGCGAAAATCCGGTTGGATCAGAGCCACGAGCGCTCCATAGACAATTGCAATCAAGGCCAAGGTCACGACGATCATCACCACTCCCTCGCTCTTCGAGGCGTCCGGCAACAGCGGCAGGCTGAACCGTATGAAGCCGTAGGTGCCGAGCTTGATCCCGGCCAGGACGACCGCCATTCCGATCGGGCCCTCCAGCAGGGCGTCAGGCAGCCACGTGTGGAACGGAACGAGCGGGGCCTTGAACGCCAGCCCTGCGAACATCAGCCAGAAGATCAAGATCTGTTGGTCTCTGGGAATCGGGACCGTCAGGAGCTCCAGGAAGTCGAAGGAGTAGGAGGGCTCAATGTGGTGCGTGGCAGCCCAGTCATGGTAGTTCAAGTTCAGGAGCGCGATGCCGACCAGCATGAACACGCTACCCAACAGGGTGTACAGGACGTACTTGAGGGCGGCATACTGCCGTTCGACCCCGCCGCCCCACAGCTTGATCAGGAAATAGCTCGGGATCAGCATCAGTTCCCAGAAGACGAAAAAGAGGATCAGGTCGATGGAGACGAAGATACCGATGATGGTGGTCTCGAGTGCCAGCAGGCACATGAAGTACAGTTTGATCTGCTGTCGAACCGTGTCCCAGGAATGCACCACGATCAGGGTGGTGAGCAACGCGGTGAGGCCGACAAACAGGACGCTGATACCGTCCACCGCGAGATGGTAGCTAATCCCAAGCGGCGGGATCCATCGCAGTCGCTCGGAGAACTGCATCGCGGCGGAGTCCGGCATGAAGCGCAGCAACACGATAACCGCCAGGACGAGTTCCAATGCCGAGACGGCCAGCGCCGCGTTCTTGATCAAATCCTCGTCATCCAGCAGCCACAACGCGAGGGCTCCGAGCAAGGGGAGGAAGAGCAACAGCGACAGGATCGGAAATCCGAAGGCAAATTCCTCTAACATCATGCGCTTATCCCATCCTCCGACTACCGGAAGGCCAGGCCAATCACGGAAGAACCGGTCCACCAGGCCAGGATCAGATGGACCAGAATGAACAACCCCGCCACAATCATGGCGGCGTAATGATGCACCATTCCGCTCTGCAGTTTTCTCCAGGATCGCGCGGCCAAGTGATTGGCGTATCCCATGATGTTAACGAGTCCATAGATTACGTATTTCTCGAAGCCCGTGCTGAGTGCCGAGCCTGATTGGGTCAGGCGCCAGACACCCAGCACGATGCCGTCGATCACGGTCCGATCGAACCAGTCCCAGATCATGCCGAGCTGTTTGGTCGGCTCGACCACCAGCAGGTCATAGAGTTCGTCAACGTAGTATTTATTGAGGAGCGTCTGGTAGGCGCGGGGAGCACCTGCAGCCCACCGCTGTGCCGCCTCGGGCCGGATGCTGTAGAGGTAGTGGGCCAGCCCCCAGCCCATGAGGGCGATCACTGTCGCCACGCCCATCAGTGCCACGACGAGCCCCAGTCCGACCGAGTGCTCGTCGCCGGCCCCGGCAGCGACGGGACGGAGGAAATGATGGAACCACCCTTCCTCAGGAGGCACCCCGGGGAAGCCGCCGATCACAGAAAGAGCTGCCAAAACGACCAGCGGTCCGATCATGACGGTGGGGGATTCATGGATATGCTCAGCGACGTGGTGCTCGACTCGCGACTGCCCGTAGAACGTCAGATACGTGAGTCGAAACATGTAGAAGGACGTCAGGAACGCACCGAGCGCCGCCATCGCGTAGAGCGCGTAGTAATGATGCGTGAAGGCGTGCGCCATGATCTCGTCCTTGCTCCAGAACCCGGCCAGCGGGAAGATGCCGGCAATGGCCAGGGTGCCGATCAGGAACAGCACGTGCGTCCAGGGGAGCTTGGCCTTCAGCCCGCCCATCTTCCGGATGTCCTGTTCGCCCGAGAGGGCGTGGATCACGGAGCCGGCCGAGAGGAAGAGCAGGGCCTTGAAGAACGCATGGGTCATCAGATGAAAGATGGCGGCCGCGTACGCGCCGATCCCGCAGGCCAGGAACATGTAGCCGAGCTGGCTCACGGTAGAATAGGCCAGCACACGTTTGATGTCGTTCTGGACCAATCCGATCGTCGCGGCGAACAGCGCGGTCAGGCCGCCAACCCAGGCCACGGTGGTCATCGCCACCGGTGCCATGTCGTAGAGCACATGGTTTCGGACGATCATGTAGACGCCAGCCGTGACCATCGTGGCCGCGTGAATCAGCGCACTGACCGGGGTGGGACCCTCCATCGCATCCGGCAGCCAGGTGTACAGGGGAATCTGGGCGGATTTCCCGATTGCGCCGATCAGCAGGCAGATGGCGATCGCTGTCGCCATCTCCGTTGAAAGCTTACCGGCCTGCGCAAACACCTGGGTGTAATCCAGCGTCTTGAAGTTCACGAAGACGAGAAAGATCGCCAGGAGAAATCCAGCGTCACCGATTCGGTTGACCACGAAGGCTTTCGTGGCCGCTTTGGCGGCCGAGACGCGGTCATAATAGTACCCGATCAGTAGGTAGGAGCAGAGCCCCACGCCTTCCCATCCGATGAAGAGGACCAGATAATTGTTCCCCATCACCAGCAGCAGCATGGAGACCATGAACAGGTTCATGTAGGTGAAAAAGCGCGTGAAGCCTCGCTCGCCATGCATGTACCCGACCGAGTACAGATGGATCAGGAACCCGACGCCGGTGACCACCAACAGCATGATGCAGGTGAGGGGGTCGATGAGGAAGGCCAGATTGATCGTGAGGTCGCCGCCGAAGATCCAGGTGTAGACCGTCACTTCCTGCGCGACGCCGGTCTTGAGCATATCGGCGAACACAACGATCGCGCAGAGGAAGGACACCGCGACCGAGCCCCAGCCCAGCCGATGCGCGACCTCGTGCGAGTAGCGAGTCCCCAACAGCCCGTTCAGGAGCACGGCCGTCAGCGGGAGGGCGGGGATCAGAATAACGAGCAAGTCAAACACGTTACCACTTCAAGAGATTGATCTCGTCGACGTTCGTCGAGATTTTCCCGCGGAACACGACGATGATAATGGCCAACCCGACGGCCGCCTCGCCCCCCGCGATGGCGATGACGAAGAGCGCCACGATCTGACCGGCCATGGATTCCAGGTAGTGGGAAAAGGCCACCAGGTTGATGTTGGCCGCATTCAGCATGATCTCCACGGCCATCAAGACGATGATGAAGTTCCGGCGGATCAGCACACCGATCAGTCCGGTCGCGAATAGGACTGCGCTGAGTGCCACGTATGCGCTTAACGGGACCATAACGAATCGTAAGGCGTAAGGGGTGAGGCATAAGGGGTCAAGACACACTGTCCGCCTTCGCGCCTCACGCCTGACGCCTCACCCCTCACGGCTGTCGGTGTCAGCGGCCGTCGGCGTCTTGGCCAACACAATCGCCCCAACGATTGCGCCCGTCAGGAAGACGCCGATGATCTCAAACTGCAGCAGGTAATCGCTGAACATCGTGATGCCCACTGCATAACTGACTCCGTCCTTGAGAACCAGCTCTGTCGGTGCACCGCCCTTCAGCCCGCCGAAAGGAGATCCCACGATCAAGAGCAGGAGCTCGCCGCAGATCGCCACTGCCGCACACAGGATCACGGCAAGCTTGGAATGCAGATACCGTTCGTCGGTCTTCAAATTGAGCAGCATCAGCACGAACAGGTACAGGACCAGGATCGCGCCTGCATAGACAATGATCTGGACCATGGCCAGGAATTCCGCGTTCAAGAGGACGAACAGGCCGGCTACGTGGAGCAGGAGAGTCAGGAGCGCGATCCCACAGTGCACTGGATTTTTCAGGGCAACCGTGAGGACCCCGGCCACAATGCTGACCAGGGAGCAGTAGGCGAAGAAGGCAAGGACCATAGGGCGTAGGGCTCAGGTCAGGTGTTTGGGTGGCAACGGTTGTGTTGGTTTGAGAACCGACTGGGGAAAGAAGTAGCGGTAGTCGTGGAACATCTGATCGTTTTTCTCCTGATTGTGCGCGTAGAGGTATTTCTTGGCATCCTCGATGTAGCGGTCGCCGATCTCATAGAGCCGTTTCTTATCGAACAGGAGTGTACGTTTGTCATGGGTCGAGTATTCGTACATCTTCGTCATCGCCAGCGCATTCACAGGGCATGCCTCCACACAATAGCCACAGAACACGCACTTGGTAATGTCGATATAAAACTCGCTCGCGTACCGTCGCAGGGGAAGGGACTCATCCTCGGCGCTGACGACTTTGATGCAGTGGGATGGGCAGGCGGCCTCGCACAGATCGCATCCCACGCACCGCTCCGCCCCGTCATCGTAACGCAGCAACCCGAGCGCCCCTCGGTGGGCGTCAGGAATCGTCCGCTCCTCTCGCGGATATTGAAAGGTGATGGGACGATAGAACATGTGCTTGAAGGTGACCTTCATCGCGTCCCAGATCTCGCGGAACATCACCGCGTCCAACAGTTTTTTTGCCAACACGTTCACGCTCATGAGGCTCTCCCGCTTAGCGCGGTATGCTGCGCGCCGGTTACACCTTTTCGATCGTCACCTCGGCCAGTTTGAAATAGGGTACGCCGGTGGCGGCATCCACCTCGACCGGCATCAAGTCCTTCACCGGCGGCTCATTGAAGTGCTCAGGGAAGAAGCACGAGCCGGGCAGGACCGTCAGATCAGTCTCCACACCAAGCTCCAGCGATCCCTTCTGCGAGGTGACCCGGACCCGCGCGGCCTCCCCCAGTCCCATCCGCTCGAGATCTCTCTCGTTCATATGGAGCCGACCGGTGTTCGGCGAGATGTTGATCAGCCCGGAGGCCTGCGTGGAGAGCTTGCCGGAGTGATAGAGCAACTGACCCATGATCAGGGTGAACGAACGCCGACCGGTTCCCCCGCTCGTAGACTTGAGATCGCTGCGATACCGATTCCCCACCTCCGCGGCATAGCCGTTTGCCAGGTACGACTCCGGTTTCGGCAAGATCTTCCGAGGCTGTCCCAGGTTGTAGTAGCCGGGCAGGAGTTTCATGATCTCGTTCTGGATGTCCTGTGCAGATTCGTACGGCAACTCGTAGCCGAGTCCGCTGGCGATGACGGTCATGATGTGCCAGTCAGGCAGACTGTCCCCGATGGGGTCCATGGTCTGCCGGATACGCAGCACCCTCCCCTCGAGGTTCGTGAACGTGCCGTCCTTTTCGGCATAGGTGCAAGCCGGCAGGACGATGTGGGCCAGTTGGGCAGTCTCGGTCAGGAACAGGTCCTGGCAGATCAGCAGCTCAAGGTTCTCCAGAGCGGACCGGACTGCGAGCGACGAGGGAAACGTGGCCAGCGGGTTCTCCCCGATCACGTACAGCGCCTTGATCTCGCCGTTCCGGCAGCGCTTGAGAATCTCCATGAGGGACGCCCCACTGCCCGCCGCTGGCAGCGCAGCACCCCAGGCCTTCGCAAACTTCTCGCGCGCCGCTGCGTCATCGAACCGAGCTTGGCCTGGCAAAAACTCCGGTAAGGCGCCCATGTCCGCGGCACCCTGCTCGTTGGGTTCTTCGGTGACCGTGTTGACGCCGCAGCCAGGCCGGCCCAGCTTCCCGGTGATCCAGGCCAGGTCCACCAGGTTCAGGACATGCCTGTATCCACCGGTCCGGCGCACAATCCCCTCGCCGCAGAGGATGATCGCGCGTCGCGCCTCCGCGAAGATCGCAGCGGCCTCATGAATCTGCTCGACCGACACACCGGTCTGCGAAGCGATCACGTCCAGCGACACCCCGGACGCCGCCTGTTTGAGCGCAGTGAACGCCTGCGGATGCTTGCTCGCGGCTTCTTCATCCACGAGGTCCTGCTCGAGCACCGATTTCACGAGACCCTGGATGAACAGCCCTTCAGTCCCCGGCGTCACCATCATTGGATGCGACGCAAGCGTGGCGATCTTGGTCTGGGCGGAGTCCACGACGATCACCTGCGACTTATAGACACGGATCGCCTCTTTCACGCGAACGGCTGTCAGCGGGTTGGTTTCGGTAATGTTGGTGCCGACAAGAAGAATCGCCTTCGCCTTGGTGATGTCCTCCCAATCATTCGTCATCCGACCGATGCCCAAGGCATGCTGGACCGCGTGGACGAAATTCAAATGTCCGTAGCGGGCGCTGCTGTCAAGCTGATTGGTCCCGATCGCCGCGCGCATGAGCTTCTGGAATAGATACAGTTCCTCATTGGTGCACCGGGCCGTGATCAGCCCCCCGATGGCTTCAGCGCCGTGCTTCGCCTTGATCTCGGCGAGGCGGTCCACGACTGTCTGCATCGTCTCCAGCCAGGACGTCTCGACGAACTTCCCGTCACGGCGCACCAGCGGCTGCTGGAGGCGCGCCTTGCTGTCGATGTATTGGAACCCGAACCGGCCTCGCACGCAGATGCCGCCGTGCCCCTTTGCCGTCTCAGCCCGGTCTCCCCACTTGTTCTTCCAGGACAGGGGAGACGTAACGCGGACCACTTCGTTGTCCTTGGTCTCGATATACATCTGGCAGCCGTCTCCGCAGTAATTACAGGTTGTCGTGGTCTTCTTCAACTGCCAGGGCTTGTACAGATACTTGGAATATTTGTTCGTAATTGCACCGACCGGGCAGACCGCCAGGCAGTCTCCGCAAAACTCACAGGACAGAGCGGTGTCACCCTTCGCCACCACCTGGGTGAACCCTTCCTTCTTGATGAATTGTAGGGCGTCGATCATCAGCACGTCTTTGCACACGTTGATGCACTCGCCGCAGACGATGCAGCGGTTCATGTTGAAATCCAGGACGAGGCTCCGGGTGTCCTCCGGAATCAGCTTCTGCTTGGCATTGGCCAGGTTGGTGACCTGGTGCTGAAAGGCCATGTCCTGGAGTTCGCAATGGCCGTCTGCGTCGCAGACCGGGCAGTCCAGTGGGTGAACGGACAGATGTTTCTCAACCGCCTTTTTTCTGGCCTGGAACAGGTCGTCCCCTTCGGTGCGGACTACCATGCCGGCCGTGGCCTTTGCGGTGCAGGAGCGAACCGGCGCCTTTTTCCCCTCCACCATCACCAGACACATCCCGCAGGACCCGAACGGATCGAAGGTATAGTGGTAGCACATTGCGGGCACAATCTTGCCTGTGCTGGACACCACGTCGTAAAGCGACACCCCGTCTTTCGCCGTCACGGTCCGGCCGTCCATGGACAGCTCGATCGTCGCCGCTTCGACTTCAGGGTTAGTCGCTGGTTTCAATGCCATACGCTTCCTCTTTCACTCCCCTACTTCTTCCTCTCCATGAGGCGGGGGCAGGGCGTTCCATACTGCGCGCGTCACCACCCGTTGCGTTTTAAGAGCAACAGGTACCCGGCACTTTCCGAGTGTGCGCGGTGCACGAGCACGTGAACACCCTGCCTGCCCGCCTCATCTATCACACTCCCCCATGACAATATCGTAGGTCCCGAAGATCGTCACGGCGTCCGCAATCATGT
>JBOHOI010000069.1:0-11740 GCA_050731155.1 Nitrospiraceae bacterium
TGCGAAGAGTGG
Source organism: Nitrospiraceae bacterium (assembly GCA_050731155.1). Classification (GTDB taxonomy): domain Bacteria; phylum Nitrospirota; class Nitrospiria; order Nitrospirales; family Nitrospiraceae; genus NS-7. Next base: position 13 of record JBOHOI010000069.1, read on the forward strand.
GCAGAAAATCCTCCCCTGGCGGCACGACGCCCATGTTGCCTGCGATGGGCTCAACAATGATGCAGGCCAAATCTCGATGGTGCTCCTGAACCAGTCGCTGGACGGTTCGGATGTCGTTGTAGGGTGCAGTCAGCGTATGGCGCGTGAAATCAGCCGGCACGCCCGGGCAGTCGGGAATCCCCAAGGTCGCCAGCCCGGACCCGGCCTTCGCCAGCAGGTAGTCGGTGTGTCCGTGGTAGCAGCCTTCAAACTTGAGGACCTGATCCCGTTTGGTGTAGGCGCGGGCGAGCCGAATCGCGCTCATGACCGCCTCTGTGCCGGAACTCACCAACCGAACCTCCTCGATAGACGGAACAGCCTCCGTGAGCATCCGCGCGAGACGGACCTCAAGCTCGGTTGGCGCGCCGTAGCTCGTGCCGTTGGCGGCGGCGCGTGCGATAGCTCGGATGACTGGCGCGGGAGCGTGACCCAGGATCATCGGTCCCCAGGAGAGGACATAATCAATGAAACTATTTCCGTCCACGTCGTAGAGGCGGGAGCCCTTCGCCCGTTTGATGAATAACGGGTTTCCGCCTACCGATCGGAAGGCACGCACTGGACTATTGACGCCACCAGGAATATACCGTTGCGCTTCAGCAAACAGATGTTCTGATCGCGTCGTCTTCATTGCGTTCCGGTAAGCTCTATCAGACAGTTGCAATTCGTCCCGCGTGAAGCGTCGCTCGTATCTCGTCGTTCGCAACCCTTTCCTGCGAGATACGCTTCACGCTACACGTTCAACGCCCCTTGCGTTTCACCCTTCACGAGTGACGCTTCGGACGCTTCACGTTTCACGAGGTACGGTCGACGCGCTAACGCGGGGCACCCTAGCACGCGGAAAGGCGAGGGTCAACGGACGAGCCAGGACATGTTGCTATCTTGGGTTCTTCCAGTTGCATTCTTGCACAAGACTCTCTATGTATGTTGGTGCCGACGAGCATGCGCTCGCGCATGAGACGAGTGCCGTTCCAACTTTTCTCACCTAGACGAAGTCCGTTCCTGCGAACGGACCTCGCTTTCCGAGCTTCGGGGAAATAAGTTGGAACAGCACGAGCCGAGAAGGTTGTGAACCCCGTACCACGAGTTTACACCCGTGGCTTCCTGTGGTACGGGGTGAATGGAATTTGCCGTGGATCAACTGGACTTTGTGACAATTGAAGGATTGCTGGCCTACGGAGAGCTTCTTGCTCGCCGCACCGCGGGTGAGGGCGTGGTGCTCCCGCCTGTCCCGCCTCCTTCGGACGACCGACCACGGCGGGCCCGCGAAGCCATGGAGAAGATCCGCGCGTTTGTTCAGCGCGCTCAAAAGGGCTTTCCCAGTGCCGAGGAATACAGGGCTGCGCGTCGTGCGGTGATCGAGGGTGGGTGCGGAGGCGACGGACTAGTCTTTTTTGCGGCGTGGAACCAGCTTCTCGCAGCGGGAGAGTTGGCGCCGTTAGTTCGAGCTCCGATCGGGTCAGTGCAGAAACCGCCCCACCGTCGTCCGGTCGGGATCGTGCCGCGCGCTCAACTGACTCCGCAATTGGCAGAGGACCGCATCGTGTTGGATCTCGGCGATGATCGGTTCTGGTTGCTGCCTCGCGATTTGACCGGTCGCACCCTCCTCTTCACCATGCGCCACGGGGTCTCACGGGTAGAAAGCGCGAAATATCGGGTCGGGCGCCGGCTTGCCAATGTGCTGGATCCTGAGATGGGAATCCGCAAGGCCGACGCGGTCGGCGCCGCCCTCGCCCGGATGGTCGGTGTGGTCGGGCAACAACTGGACTTTCTCCATCTCCACAACTATCTGGACCCGCGTACTTTTATCCATCTTGTCAGCCCGAGCCCGAACACGAGGCAGCTCTGCGAGCGGGTGATCGCAGCGTTGCTTGCGTCACACTCCGACAGCGCCAAGGCGACCCGGCCCACGGTTGAGGCCGCGTTGGAATCCCAGGATTTCGGCTGGGCAACCGGCCTGGACAAGCAGACCGAGGCGGAAGAGGCTGCCAAGGCGTTCGGAGTCGATCTGGCGACAGCCAAACGTCTCATCAAACATCCCCTCTACAGCTATCCAGGCGGTCACTCGTTCTTCGATGTCTATGTTGATGTCGTGGATGGGTTTCGCCGGCTGGGTCAATCGCACCAGGGGAAGGTCTTGTGTTTGTATACCCATAGCTCCACGTTGCGCGCGCTGATGATCTATCTGGATCCTCGTCCATTTCGAGAAGCGTTTACCGAATTCGGAGAATATAAGGAAGGACAGGATAACGTTGTGCTTCTCACCTTCGAACACGGACTCTTGTCCGGCTATTCGACGGCAGTGGGGCTGTCGGAGCGAGAACGAGCGGCGCGCGACGCCTGGGTGGCAGTCGAGCGTGAGCGGCGCGATCGGGTGACGCTGAAACCCAAACAAGTGAAGCGAATTGTCGCCCTGGTGTCGGGTGGCGATTTTGCTGGAGCCGGTGCCGCGTTGAAGGAACTGCGGGTGGCAGGAAACCGGGTGGGCCTGGAGGTCTACTTCGTTCGTCATGGTTTCTTAGGACTGGCGAACAATTGGATCGAAGAAGTAACCGAGGAGGACACGCGCGGCATGGGCAGCCTTGCGAGCACCCCGATCGGAAGCAGTCGCTTCGAAGACTTCAAGGATGAACACGTACAACAGGCCACCATGCGGCATCTCAGCCCTTACATGAAAGACGGTGCATTGGTCGTGATCGGAGGCGACGGCAGTCTTCGAGGCGCGCGTGCTCTTTATGAAGGCTTCGGAGTCCAGGTTGTTGGGATTCCCGGCACGATCGACAACAATATCGCGGGGACCACCGCACTGGGCTTCCATTCCGCCGTGGCGCTGGCGAATCAATCGATCGAGTCGCTGAAAGCCACGAGTGCAGCCATGGGCAGCGTGTTCTTCGTCGAGATCATGGGGGCAGGTTCAGGCCACCTTGCGTTGGCCTGCGCCTATCAGGCCAGGGCTGAAGGAGTGTTGGTCAACGAGTATCCCGACCCCGACGCCTATATTGATGAGATCATCCTCGGCACACTCAAGCGGACCCTGGGTGTCCCGAACAAAAGCCACTTATTTGTCGTGGCCGAGCAGACTCCCCACCGCCATCACCGAGACGGAGGAGTGCACGGTCTTGTCGAATATGTGGGCGGCACGATTGCCCAATGGCCGCAGTTCCAGGTGAAACCCGGCCACTACCCCCTCGCGCCGGCGACCAAAGCCACGATTCTCGGTCATACTTTAAGAGGGGCACCCGCGACACCAGAGGATAAGGCCATCGCGCAGCACATGGCTTATGAAGCGGTCCGCCGTTTGGTTAAAGACCCGGCGCGCGTCGTCGGGTGCATGTTGGCCTATCGCGAACCAGGAACCATCGAGGCGGTCCCGCTCCATGCCGTGGCGCCAAAGCAGTTCGACTGGGAAGTCTTCGCTCGGATGCACGGAACCGAACTGCCTTAGCCAATGCGATTCAGTTCCTTCCCGTTCTCCAACCTAACTCGTCCAAACTCCTCGACACTCCCGGATGGTCTGCCTGAGGACGGCTTCAAGCCTCTAGGCAGCCTGTCGAAGAAAACCGTGCGCGCGTTGCTGGACCGGTGATCGTTTGTTAGAATGCCCTCGACACGCTAGAAGGGCGTCACTCGTCGTTCGTGAAGCGTCTCTCGTGAAGCGCATCTCGCGAGCGACGAGATACGAGATACGAACGACGGTTCACTCTTCACGATTGACACTTCGGACGCTTCACGAGTGACGAGCGACGAGTGAAAGGCTTCGGATGAGGAAAGCCAAGATCGTCTGCACAATCGGTCCGGCCAGCGATTCCCCCACACTGCTGGACCACCTCATTGAGAGCGGCATGGATGCGGCCCGGTTGAACTTTTCGCATGGCTCCCACGAATCGCATGGCCGCGCCATCAAGGCCCTCCGTGAAGCGGCCGGTCGCCGGCGTGCGCCGGTCGCCATCATCCAAGATCTGCAAGGCCCCAGGATCCGCGTCGGAACGATCCCCGATGGCGGGATCGACGTGGCCGCTGACCAGCGCGTGAGGTTGCTGACGGTTCTTTTGCGATCCGGTGGCCAGATCGGCGCCCAGTCCCTCGCTCCTTCTAGCACCACCGACATCCCTGTGACCTACCAGTACTTGGCTCGGGATGTTCAGCCAGGCGCGCGTATCCTGATCGACGACGGACAGGTCGAGTTGACGGTTAATAGGATCACCGGTGGCGCCGTCGAGTGCACGGTGGTCAGCGGCGGACGGATCACTTCTAACAAGGGGATCAATCTACCCGGCACTCGGGTCAGCGCGCCCACGCTGACCGACAAGGATCGGGAAGATCTCCGGTTCGGGGTGGCGCAGGGGGTGGATTACCTGGCCCTATCCTTTGTCCGAGGCCCTGAGGACGTGGTCGCGGCAAAAAAGCTGATTGCCGAGTGCGGCGGCGATATGCCGGTCATCGCCAAGATCGAGCGACCTGAGGCGATTGCCTCTCTCGACAACATTCTGGATCAGGCGGACGGGGTGATGATTGCGCGCGGCGATTTGGGCGTTGAAATGGGTCCTGAGGCGGTGCCGGTCTTACAGAAGAAAATCATCACGGAAGCCAACCGCCGTCGCTGTCTCGTGATCACCGCCACCCAGATGCTGGAGTCCATGACCCAGAACCCTCGTCCCACCAGAGCCGAAGCCTCGGATGTCGCCAATGCGGTCTTCGACGGGACCGACGCGGTGATGCTCTCAGCCGAAACGGCGATCGGGCACTATCCGGTGGAAGCGGTGCGCGTGATGGATCGGATCATCCGGGCAGCGGAGGAAGGGACTGAGCCAAGGTTCGAGCGTCGGTCGGATGTCGGCCGCGGCGAGGTCTCGTTCCCAGAGGCCATCTGCGGCGCGGCTTCTTGGGCGGTCGCTGCAACCGCCTCCAGCGCGATTGTGGCTTTCAGTGAGTTGGGCACAACGGCCCGCTTGATCTCGAAGCAGCGCCCTGTCGCTCCGATCATCGCCATCACGCCATTTGAGCCTGTACGCCAGCGGATGGCGCTCTACTGGGGAGTGATTCCCCATACGATGCAGCAGATTGATCAGACAGACGAGCGCGTGCACGAAGCGGAGTGTCGCTTGAAGGCGGAGGGACTCGTCAAACCGGGGCAGCGGCTCGTCATCCTGTCGGGTACTCAGATCGGTCAGCCGGGGGGGACGAACTTGATGAAGCTGCATCTTGTCGAGTGACGTTGTATGAGACGGATGGAGCACTGGGTGCGACAGCCGGGACCTGAAAGCTGGTACAGCCTCGACTGGCTCGCCCTGGCAGTCTTCCTCACTCTGCTGGTGACGTGGAGTGATGGGCTGGCGCAGACCTATGCGCTCAGCCGTGACCCAGTCGAGGTGGTCAAGAAATACGTCTCGTTGGATCAGAAAGGCGTTCGCCTGGAGTCTCGGTCCTGGGAGACGCTGAAGCCCTACGTTCATTGGAAAGAGGAGCCGACGTGGGGCCATGTGATGGTCACCGGGGGCTACAAGGTGATTGATGATATCAAGCAGTGGGAGGTCGTCAGCATGTTGGAGGTGGTGATCCCGGTGGAGTTCCAGGTGCTGGGGGCGATGTATTGGGAAACAGCCGGCTTCCTACCTGAGAAGCAGGTCGAGCAGGTCAAGTTTCGGGTGAAGGCGGTCGGAGGTCGCTGGCGCATCATCGAGCCGCTCTTGCCCCCGCATGTCGGCCAGCAGCGCATGATCAACTATGTGCGGCAGGCCATGTTGCAAGAAGTCGAACCATCCCGTCTGGCCACCCTGACGGCGCTCCGGGATGAACTGCAGAAGGCCAAATGATGGGCCGAATGAATTCGCGTCGGATTCCAGTCGATCTGATCATTTTCGACCTCGACGGCACGCTGATTGAGTCCAAGTGGGACATTGCCGAGTCGGTCAACCTCACCCTGGACGACCTTGGCCTCCCCCTGCACTCTCAGGAGGAAATCTTCAGTTTTGTCGGCGACGGTATCAAGCGGCTGCTCCGTCTTGCCGTCGGTGAAGAGAACCATTCACGCTATGAGGACGCGTTACGGGTCTTCCGGGGCCATTATCTCGCCCACTGCCTGGATCGGACGAAGTTCTACCCAGGTGTCGAACAGGTCCTCACTTTTTTTGCGGAGAAACATAAGGCCGTTGCCACAAACAAGTCGTTGGAGTACACGACGAAAATCCTCAAGGGGCTGGGCACCCAGCACTTTGCCTATGTGGTGGGAGGAGACGACGGGTACGGCTTGAAACCGGAGCCGGGCATGTTGCTCAAGATCATGGAGGCCTTGAAGGTTACGAGGGATCGGACGGTCTTGATCGGCGACAGCACCAACGACATCAAGGGTGGCCACAACGCCGGGATCAGAGTCTGCGCGGTGGGTTACGGCATGGGTAACCGCGAGAAGATGGCTGCGTGCCAACCGGACTGGTTCATCGAGAAACCGGAAGAATTGATGGAGGTGTTCGAATGACTACGGATGCGTCGCGCGTATCTCGTGAAGCGTATCTCGTCCTTCCCGCGCTTCACGCTTCACGCTTCACGCTTTTCCTCCTCGGCCTGAGCCTCAGCCTGAACCTTGACCTGGCGTCCGCCGCCCGGGCGGCGGAAACGCCGGGATTGGCGGAACGTGTGATCGAGCACAGGCTGGCCAATGGCCTGACGGTGCTCCTGGTCGAACGCCATCAGACTCCAATTGTGTCCATCAATCTCACCTTCGGGGTCGGGGGCCTTGACGAGCGAACCGGCGGTACCGGTGTCGCGCACCTCTACGAGCACATGGCCTTCAAGGGGACGAGGACCATTGGAACCAAGGACTACGAGCGGGAGCGGCCTTTGTTGGAGGACTCGGATCGGCTCAACTCGGCGATGCAGGCGCTTGAGCGCAAGCAGCATGACGGCGCGGAGCGGCCTAGCCAATCACGCGCGGACGCTTCCGAGCTGCAGAAACTCCGTCAGGCCTTCAGCGATGCGCAGGAGCGCGCCGGCAAGTGGGTGGTGGGTAATGAGATCGCCCTACTCTATCAGCGTCACGGGGCGGTCGGCCTGAACGCCTCCACGGGTAAGGATGTCACCCGGTACATGGTCAACCTCCCGGCCAACCGGCTACCTCTCTGGGCAGCGGTCGAAGCCGATCGGATGGCGAATCCGGTGCTGCGCGAGTTCTACAAGGAACGAGCCGTGGTCATGGAAGAGCGGCGACTTCGGACGGATGATAACCCGAACGGCCTCTTGTACGAAGCCTTTGCGGCCGCGGCCTTCCAGGCCCACCCCTATGGGTTCCCCACGATCGGCTGGGCGTCCGACATCCAAGCCCTGACGCCCGCGGCCACCCAACAGTTCTTTAAGACGTACTACGGGCCTGCGAACGCCGTGATCGCTATCGCGGGGGATATCAACCCGCCTGAAGTGATCGCCTTGATCGAGCGGACATTCGGCGCGATCGCCGAGACCCCGTCACCTCCTCCGGTGGTGACCGTCGAACCGCCACAGCGAGGGGAGCGCAGGGTGGAAGTGGAGTTCGATGCCGAACCTATTCTGCTGATCGGCTACCACAAACCGGCGATCGGCCACCCAGATGACTTCGTATTCGACGTGCTGGACTCGGTTCTATCCGAGGGAGTCACGTCGCGCCTGCACCATCGGTTGGTGCGGGAGAAGAAGCTCGCGGCCTCCATCGGCACGGATTCAGGGTTCCCCGGCGTTCGTGTCCCCAACCTGTTCCTCATCAGCGCCATGCCCCTGGCGCCCCATACGACGGCGGAGCTTGAAGAGGCGATTTACGAGGAGATCGATCGGCTCAAAACCGAGCCCGTGTCACAGAAGGAGTTGCAAAAGGTGCTGAACAATCTGGACGCGTCCCTGGTGCGGTCCCTTCGCTCAAACAGCGGGCTGGCGTCGCAGCTCGCCTATTTTCAGACGGTCGTAGGCGACTGGCGCTACGTGCTCAGGGCGCGCGATCGGATCGCCGCTGTGACCCCGGCCGACATCCAGCGGGTCGCGGCACAATACCTGATCAAGTCTAACCGAACCGTGGCGACGCTGGTGAAGCCGTCTGGAGCGAGCAGACCTGGGTCGCCCCTATTAAAACCGGTGTCACAATGAGCGGCCAAGTGCTCTCCGCCATGAACCTGCGCGCCGTCAGCCTCCTGACGATTCTGTTGCTGGTTTCCTTGAGCGAGGCCGCCTCCCTCTCGACTCTAGCCCAGCCATCGCCGGTCGCTCAGACCGACCCGCGGCAGATGCGGTTCGAGCCAGTTCAGTTTACCCCGCCCGAGCCGGAGCGCGTCGTCCTCGAGAATGGCATGGTGGTCTATCTGCTGGAAGACCATGAGCTGCCCCTGGTCACGATCACCGCCATGATCCGAACGGGAGCCTGGCTGGACCCACCGGACAAGATCGGGCTGGCGACACTCACGGGCGCTACGATGCGGACGGGCGGGACCCAGCGTATGTCCGCCGCCGAGGTGGATGAGGAGCTGGAGCAATTGGCCGCTTCGATTTCGGCTGGGATTGGGGTGGAGGCCGGCTCCGCCATGTTGGATGTGCTCAAGAAGGACCTTGGCCGTGGGCTGAGGATCTTCGCCGATATCCTTATGACGCCAACCTTCGATCCGGCAAGGGTTGAGCTGGCCAAGCTCCAAGCAATCGAGGGTATCCGTCGTCGCCAAGATCAGCCGCAGTCCATCGCGGGGCGCGAGTTCGCGAAGTTGCTCTATGGGCCGACTCATCCGTTTGCGCGGGAGAGCTCGATCGAATCGGTCTCACGGATCACGCGCGAAGACCTACTGGCCTTCCACGCGCAGACTGTCCATCCCAACGGCATCATTCTCGGCGTCACGGGAGATTTTGAGAAAGCCTCGATGCTGGCCCTGCTGCGGGAGACCTTTGGGGGATGGGCCAAGGGCGCGGTGCCGTCGATCGCCCTGCCGCCCGTCGCGTCGGACGAGGCGCCAGCAGGGAAGAAAGTGGTGCGCTTTATCGGCAAGGGGATCTCTCAGACCCACCTCCGTGTCGGGCATCTGTCGGTGAAGCAAGACGATCCCGACTACCCGGCCCTGTCGCTCCTCAACGACATTCTTGGCGGAAGCTCATTCCGGAGCCGGCTCTTCCAGGACATCCGCACGCAGCGAGGGCTGGCTTACTCGGTGCGCAGCACGCTTCGCTCCGGGACACGCGAACGGGGAGCCTGGTCCATGCGTGCCGAGACGAAGGTGGATTCGACGCAAGAGGCGATCAACCGCCTCATGGCCAACCTGGAGCGACTCCGGGACCAGCCGGTGACGGACGCCGAGCTGGAGGAAGCGAAGGAGGCCTTCGTCAATTCGTTCGTGTTCTCCTTCGCGAGTCCCGCCAGCATCGTGAGCCGCCTCATCGGGTTGGAGTACGATGAGTTGCCCAAGGATTTTCTCCAACAGCTCCGGGATAAGGTCGTGAAGCTCACGAAGGAGGATTTGCAGCGGGCAGCCCGGACGCATGTCCATCCGGATCGGCTTAGGATTCTGGCAGTCGGCCCACCACAGTCCCTGGCCCCGGTGTTGTCGGCCTTCGGGGAGGTGGAGGAGATCAAGTTGCCGCCTGAAGGGTGAAGGAGATGGGTATGGCAGGGCCAATCGCTTCCGCGCCTCTCGGAGCGACCCTTTCGGGCTCCGCCGGGCGGAAGCCTTCTGGAATTCTTTCGGCCGCGGTTGCTTTCAACCGCGGTGCCTCGGTCAGTTCCAGCTTTCCCTCCCGGCGGAGCCTCGATGGGTTCCCCGCTCCTCCGGCGAAGTCGCTTAAGGCCCTGCCATCCCAATGGGCCATGCGGGCAGGTCCGGTTTCAGTACTAGAAGGTGAGCACCATGTGTTATTGCGACAAATCGGAGAATGAGGTCCTGGATCATCTCAAACACGGTCTCGTTCCGGACGACGCCCTCCTTCGTCTCTGCTGCTGGCGGAAGATTTGTCAGGTGAGAGGGAAACGGTTTAACGAGCTCGATGACGGCACGTGGAATAAGTTGTGCGATAAGCGCGTCGCACTCAATGCGCAGCAGAAGCCAACCGGTTGATACGATGACCAGTGACCGACTGGGGATCAGCGTCGTCCAGGGAAGCATTCTGGGAGTGGATGCCCAGGCAATCGTGAATGCGGCGAACAGTTTGGGCATCATGGGCGGCGGTGTGGCCGGGGTAATTAGGAGAGCGGCCGGGGAAGAAGTGGAAGAAGAAGCGAGGAAGCAGACGCCCATTCCAGTGGGCAAGGCGATTCTGACGTCGGGCGGGCGAACCAACTTCAAGGGCATCATCCATGCGCCCACGATGCCACAACAGGCCATGCGCATCCCGCCACAGAACGTGGCGCTTGCCACGCGAGCGGCGCTGGCTCTCGCCGATGCGCAGGGTTTTACTTCACTTGCGATCCCTGGGATGGGCACTGGCGTCGGAGGGGTGGCCCACGCAGAGGCGGCCAAGCTCATGGTTGATGAGATCAAGGCCTACTCTGCACGCACGCTGCAGTCAGTGGTCTTGGTGGACGTGGACCAGGCGATGGTAGAAGCGTGGAAGGAATGCCTCAAGTAAAAGGGAAAAAGTAAAAAGGCAAAAGTGAATCCGAGGCATGAGAACTTTTTCCTTTTACCTTTTTACTTTTGACTTGGCGGTAGCCGATGCCTCTCGAAGACGAGTTTTGCGATATCGTGAAGAAGGCCCGAACGGGGCAGGGACTGTCCGTGGCGGAGGTGGCGCGAACGACTGGCCTGCCGGCCGGCGATCTTATGGTCCTGGAGCGAGGAGGACGATCGCCCACTCAAGCCGAGGTTCAAACCATTGCCACAGCCCTTGGGCTCAGGGCCGATCCCTTGACTCACATTGCGCTGGATGGATGGGTGCCGGCCCCAACGCCCAAGTCGGTCACCGGAGTGGAGACGGTCTTCGGGGACATCGGCGGGTACGAAGTCAAGGGCTACGTGCTACACGACTCTGGCGAAGCGGTCCTCATTGATACGGGCTACAACCCGGCTGTGATGTTGGAGACATTGAGCAAAATGGGTCTGAGGCTTACCGGGGTTTGTTTGACGCATGGCCATGCCGACCATGCCGGGGGGCTGGACGAAATCCTCCAGCACTGGCACGTCCCTGTATATCTCGGCGAGGCGGACGCAAGCTTACTCTCCTGGCGACCGTCGAAAAAGCTATTCGTCTCACCTGAGGACGGACGAACGATCACTGTCGGTCGCCTCACGGTTCGGTGCCTGACGACGCCGGGTCATACGCCTGGCGGCATCTGCTATCGAGTTGAGCACAGCGGGCACCCGATCTGCTTCGTGGGGGATACGCTGTTCGCTGGGTCCATCGGTCGGGCCAATCCGTCGTCGCTCTACCAGGTCCATCTGGAATCAGTTCGCCGGCGCGTCCTCAAGCTGCCGGAGCAGACCGTGCTGTTTCCGGGCCACGGGCCGGCCACCACGGTCAGTGAGGAATGGGCGCAGAATCCCTTTGCAGGAGAAGCCTGAGCCGAATGGATCGCCGTGATATGGATGAAGATCGGCAGGACCGTCTGAAAGGTGTACCGCCGATTGAAGTGATAAACGGGCGGTATGCGTCCGGTCATCCACGACGGTTCCCGATTTTGACGGTCGTGGAGGAACCGGTCGAACCACGGCTCTTTGACTGGGCGCTCCCGATCAGCCTGTTTCTCGTCACGGTCTTTACC
>JBOHOI010000070.1:0-11634 GCA_050731155.1 Nitrospiraceae bacterium
GTGGTGAGGATTCCCAACGCAACGCCCTTCAAGATCGGCAAGAGGGAAGCCATAGTCAGAGCGTTTGTGAACTCGATCTGATCCAGGAGATTGGTGGTAAGCAGCCCGGCCAACAGCGGCGGCAACGCGCCCTGGACGCTAACCCCCAGCACAGCCCCGGCCAGGCTCCCGATCACGCCCAGGAGCAGTGCCTGCACCAGATAGGTTCGGACGACCGTGCCTGAATCGGCGCCCACGGTCTTGAGGATGGCGATCGTCTGCAGTTTCTCGAGCAGAAAGGCCCGCACGGTCGTGGCGACACCGATGCCGCCCACGAACAGTGCGGTCAACCCGATCAGGCCAAGATAGCGCGTGAGCTGGTCCAGAAACTGTTTGAGCTGCGGCTGCGCGTCTCGATACGAAGTCACGCGAGCGGACTCGCCGGCCAGACGGCCTCGCAGTTCGTAGAGCAGCGGCTGGGCCGGCATCGTCGCTGGCAGACGCAGGAGATACCGCTCCCGGACCCGGCTGCCCGGTTTGATCAGTTCGGCTGCGGCGAGCCCTTCGCGAGAGATTATCACACGTGGACCCAGGCTGAACAGATTCGCCACGCGGTCGGGCTCCTTGCGAATGAGGCCGGTGATGGTGAAGATCGCCTGACCGATCTTGAGGCGATCGCCCATTGACAGACCCATCCGGATCAAGAGCGACTCCTGGACAAGGGCTCCGTGACAAGTCTCGTGAGCCGTGAAGCGTGAAGCGTGAAGCGTTGGGACAGGCACGCGGGGAGTGCCGTGGGGCTTGGCACAAGCTGAAGTGAGAGGTGCCAGCATGCTGCTCAAGGGCCGATCCGGATCGAGTTTCACCCTGCCGTACAACGGGTATCCTGCCTCCACGGCCTTCAACTCGACGATCTGCGTCTGTTGTGCAGCTTGAGCCTGTCCGCCATCTGCCCGAGCAGCCATCGCCACCAATTCGCTCGCATGCGTGATCGCGATGCCACGGCTCGTGAGCGACTGGAGGACTGCCTCCCCTTTCTTGCTTATGGACCGGGACAAGCGGACTTCGAGATCGCCACCCAGCAGCCCGCGAGCCTCCCGCGTAACAGCCTGCTCCACATTGGCCGCGAACAGAGAGACGCCGATCAGCGCGCCAACGCCCAGCGCAATGCAGACGAAGAAATACAGAAAATGGCGCCAGGCTGCCCGCGTCTCCCGCCAGGCCATTTTCATGGAAAATGCGGTCATCCTCTTCGTGCTCCCCCTGAGGGGTGAACGGGTTGATCCCAACTGCGCGCATCATCACCCGCTGCATCAAGCAGAGCAACGGGTACCCGGCACCTTCTGAGCGTGCGCGGTGCGCGAGCAAGGGATCAGCCCGTTCGCACCCTCACTTCGTCGGATTCGATGCGACCGTCCCTCAGCGTGATGATCCGTTCGGCGCAGGAGCCCAAGTCCGAGTCGTGGGTGACGAGCACGAGGGTGCTCCCGTGGTCGCGGTTGAGCGACAGGAGCAAGTCAATGACCTGACGCCCGGTGGCTGAATCGAGATTGCCGGTTGGCTCGTCGGCCAGGAGAATCGGCGGACGGCAGGCAAAGGCCCGAGCGACCGCGACCCGCTGTTGCTCTCCGCCTGACAGTTGCACCGGATAGTGCGACTGCCTGTCCTGGAGTCCCACTGCAGCCAGTAGTTCCGCTGCGCGTTTTTTGGCGTCGAGGTCGCCGTTGAGCTCCAGCGCCACTGCGACATTCTCCAACGCTGTGAGTGTCGGGATGAGGTGGAATGATTGAAAGATATAGCCGATCTTCTGTCTCCGGTACCGGGCCATCTGGCTTTCCGGCATGGTCGTGATCTCCACGCCATCCAACCGGATAGACCCGGCCGTTGGCTTGTCGAGGCCTGCAATCAGACCCAGCAAGGTGGACTTGCCGCTGCCAGACGGGCCTACGATGGCGACCATCTGTTTTTCGGGGACCTCGAGGGTGATGTCGTCCAGGATCGTGATGGCATGGCCGCCCGCGGTGAGGCGCATCGTCAGGTGGCTGACAGCGATCATGCTTTCTTTACTCGCGAGATTTCAGGATGCAAGGCACACCCAGAAGTTTTATTATACTGTATGCCATCTTTGGGGCCGTACTTCTTTTCAGATCTGCGACGAAGGGTCTTCCAGGGACTCATTGTTGGAACCGTTTGCCTTGGAGTTTTCGGATGCGAGCAAGCCTCCGAACCAGTCTCTTCTCCACCCTCGTCACCAACGGTTTCTGGCGCGCCTCGTGATGGCTTTGGGCAGCGACTCGGCACGGATGTCACCACCCAACCGGGTCGTAGCAGTCAGCCGTCTCGTGACGACTGGCCAAAAATCGTGGCGTTTGGGGATAGCCTCACGGCTGGCCTGGGGGTCTCGCCCGAGGAGTCCTACCCGTTTCAACTTCAACTGCGGCTCGATGAGGCTGGCTATCACTATCGCGTGATCAACGCGGGGGTCAGCGGAGAGACAACCGCGGGCGGGCTGCGTCGAGTCTCCTGGGTCCTCAGCAGCAAGCCCGTCATCGTGATTCTGGAGCTTGGCGGGAATGATGGCCTTCGCGGGCTGGACTTGAAGGAAACGCGCTCGAATCTGGAACAGATCATTCAACGCCTGCAGGCGGCAGGGGTGGCAGTCGTGCTGGCTGGGATGAAGCTGCCCCCCAACTACGGCGCCGACTACACCGCCTGCTTTTCGGCCATTTACCGCGAGTTGGCTCGCGCCTACCACCTGACACTGATGCCGTTCTTTTTAGAAGGCGTAGCGACCCAGGCCGGTCTGAACCAAGCCGACGGCATTCACCCGACTGGAGTCGGCTACCGTGTGATTGTCGAGAATCTGATGCGGACGCTCGAGCCGCTGTTAGCGACAAGCGGCTCGGCGCGTTCCTAAGAGGGTCCTGTTCCTCTATGCACTTGCCGAACCGCCGCGCCCAATCGGACTGAGTCCGATTACGCGCGGAGTTGGAAACTTGAGCCAAGCTTCGGGAGAAAGAGCCGATGAACGATCAGGACTTCCTGAAGAAGGTGTCGTAGACGCCCCAACCAAGGATTCCAACGATGATGGAATAGTACATATAGGAAATGCCGACATAATCTGACGCCTTGGGTTCATCGGCAAGCGCCGGCAGCGCACCGAGCACGACTGTCGCACAGATCCCTAGCACACTCATAACTCTTCTCATAGGAATGCCCCCTCCTACTTCTAAATTGAAACCTTGGACAAGCAACCAACGGACAAACGGCGCGGATTGTACCGACTTCCATGGTCGAGACGCAAGAGGGGGCACGGAATCGCTTGTATGACACGGACAGACAGTAGTGAAAGGTTCTAACTTGGAGAAATGATTGGATCGGCACGCAGTAGGCTATGGGGAGGGAGGCTTCACGAGTGCTTGCAGGGCTGCCGAAAGCTCCTTAAAGGAGCTGGCCAGGGTCTCGAGCTGTGACCCTTTTCTGAGCAAGTCACCTGAGATGCTCCTCATCTGCCCGTCATAGCGGTCGAGGTCTTTGACAATGTTTGAAAGCCTCGTCAGCACATCACGGTAGTTCGCCAGTTCACTCGTCATTTGCTTACAGGCAGCCTCCGCTTCTCTTGCCTCTTGAAGAGACGCCTGGAGCTGTTGCGTCAAGCGGTTGAGCTGAGCCTCTCGCGCAGTCATGTCAGCCTCGAGGGCGACTTGGATCCCTTCACTCTCTCGCCGACGCGCCTCCAGTTTTTGAACAGCCTGGATCCACCCCATAACCTCGCCGGGCCCGAGCTTGGGTGCATCCGGTAAGGCCTGCCCTCGTTCCAATGCCCTGACAGCCGGTTGAAACCACTCGATGAAGGTGGCGATCTCGTTGAACTTAATGTCCACGGCCGACGCTGTGCTCTTTTGTTCTGTGGGGGGCGACTCCCTCGCTGGCCTCTCCTGAGTTCTCCTGGACGGGGGCGGTTGCACCCACCGGTGATATTCCAAGAGCGCGGCCACGCAGTGTCGGCAGAGCGGCTGCTCTTCCAGCGTGCACGAGCATTTTGTGACCAGGTTGCCGTCCCTCAACCGAATCGTTTGCTCGTGCAGGCCGGAATTCCCGATGACGGACGAAGAGATCTGGATCTCATCCGCCTCGACGATTCGAACACGATTCTCGGACACGTATTGAGTTCCCATCTTAAACGCTGAGGGCCCCACGACCGCCTGAATCATGTCAGGCACCAGCAGGCTTAATTTGTCTGCGGAGCAGGGAATCTTACTGCGCATCGGATCTCCGCACGGGTGAAGTTCCGAAAGCCTCCTAGCTAGACTCCAGTATCCTGTTTACTGCTCATTCCCAGTGGTGTCAAGTTTCCCTTCGAATTCTCTCAATGAGTTCCGTGCTTCGGGATGGCAGTCTCTGCCCCCTAACGCGGAAGGCGGAGGCTCTGCCAGAGGTACCAAGACGCAATACTCTCGTAGGGATGCCAGCGCTTGCCGATGGCGTGGAGCCGTGATGGAGTTGGAAGCGCGCGAAGTCCGTACCAACGCTGGACCGCCTTCTTGATCCCTAAATCATCCACCGGCAAGACATCGAGCCGGTTCAAAGAAAAGATGAGAAACATTTCGGCAGTCCAGCGCCCAATTCCGTGGATCGAAGCCAGCGCCGCGATGATCTCGTCGTTCGATTCGAGTCCAAATCGGCTCGGCTGAATCCGGCCGTCCAGGAATCCTGCCGCGAGGTCTTTCAGGTATCTGGCCTTCTGACCGGACAGGCCGGCGGCGCGAAGGCGTGTGTGTGAGGTCGTGACAACTGCACGGGGTGTGGGACGACGCCGTGAGCAGAGTCCAGCGAACCGGTCGAAAATCGCCGCCGTGACCGCTGTGGAGAGCTGCTGGGAGATGATGGAGTCACAGAGAACTGCAAAGTAATTCCGCCTTGGCGCCAGCCAGCAGCGACCCACGCGGACGATGAGGGTACCAAGGACAGGATCGGCCTTCGCCAAGTGACGGCAGGCTGCGGCATGGGCGTCTGACTGGAAGGGGTGCCCACGACGCCAGCCGTTCGCCCTGCTATCGACCTGGAGAAGCGCCATCGCCTGGCCATCTGCCTAGGCATAGAATAGAGTAGTTGTGCCTACGGCTCGTACCCGTTCATCGTTGAATATCGGACATCCTTACAATCGCGAATGAGTTCCGTCACAAAAGGGCTGCTTCTTCGTGTGCTTGCAGCCGCAAAACGCGACACGCTGTCGCTCCTTGAACTCCACTTCGATCGGGGAAAACTCCGTTCCCGTATGGGAGCCGTCGCAGAATGGTTGTGTCTTGGACCGTCCACACCGGCACCAATAGACCATGCCGGGCCCGACCTCCATTACATAGGGACCTCGCTGTGCAATGACGACCTGATCGGCCATGCAATCCTCCTCCAAGAATTCGTCAGGCGTGAGGGGTGAGGCGTTAGGCGATCACCAGAACAGTTATCTTTACCCCTCACGTTTCACGCCTCACGCCTTACGAGACCACCAACCGTGACTAGCCGCAACAACGGCAGCTATTGTACCCGATGACCAAACTGGAAATGAACGGCGAACTTACCGGCAGCGTCGCACTGCCCCGTGGGCTCCGAGCGGGGTCAACCAGACGTAATCCGCAATGGCGTCGCGGAAGAGCTCTCGGATTTCTTCCGCGCGACCAGGTTCAAACGAAGCCAGATAGATGGTAGTTTGTTTGACTGCGTCAGTCCGCCGCCTTTGGACCCGATTGGGCACCGGCAACCGGTACTGGATATGCCCACTGCCCGTGTAACTGACGACCGGCCCCATGCCAGCTCGGGCATTGCCAAGATGGGCGGAGATGGTCTTGGCCATGCCTTCGTCACGAAAGATCGAAGCCTCGTACATACGCCGGTAGTCGTCGTCCGAGAGTCCCGTGTGACAGAGGCGAAGTTGTTTGAGAATGATGTCGCGGTAGGCTGGCTCGTCGAACAGGAGTTCGTTCCTCATCCCCCAACGGTTCATGTCCGGATCAGCTAAGGCACGGGCCAGCCCCTGCGTGGCTACCCGCCGCACCAGCGAACGTGGCGGGTTGAGCGCAAGCACGGACAGGTGGCGCTCTCGGGCAAAGTTAATGAGCGGCTCGTAGTTGTCGTAGGCGCCTCCCCAATTCTGTTCCCAGCGCGACTCTTGCAGGAACCGATCGCGCGTGGCCCCCCGATCGGAGAGATAGCGGTCCAGCCCTTCCTGTCCGTCCCATCCGAACATCTCGACGGCCAAGACCGGCCGCCGATCCCGCGCGAGGAGCGCGTCAAGAATCTTGAGCGCGGCTTCGACATGGGACCGGTTGCGATGCTCCTCTCCGAGGTAGATCACATCGCTCGAGGCGAGTTCGGTCATCCAGTCCTGGAACGAGACAGGGCGAGCAGTCTTGACCTCCAGCACCTGCCATTCCTGGAATGCTTGGGTGATCGAGTCCTCAACCGCTGATGCTTGGACACCAGCCGACAAAGGATCAGACAGCCCAACAAGCAACAGTCCTGTCAGCAGGACCGACACATTGAGGACAACGCTGATTAGCGAAGTTTGGCGGTTTACGGTTCTCGACATCGGCCAGGGTGATCCTCCTGACTCTTCCACTACCATACCATTGGTCTGCCAGCAAGCCCGAGACCTTGACTGGACCGCGAACGGCGGGCTATCTTGCTTCCCACCGCCCCTGTTCCCGCTCCCATTGCGCGGGAGCAAGGCTCTTGACGATCACTATGCCACAGAGCGTCACAAGGCTGTCCAACCTCCGGTTTCTGGAGACCTTGGAATCCGAGCTCAAGGCGCTCCCCGTTCACACGAATCCCTTCTTTCAGGCCTTTCAACGGGGCGTGACCCAAGATCAATTGCGGCACTTCATCCGACAGTGGTACGCCTTTGGCATCAAGTTCCGCAAGATTCTGATCGGCTTGCTGTACAACCTCTCGGACCAGGATGAGGCTATCGGCCTGGAATTGATGCGGGTCCTCTATTCCGAGTACGGCCAAGGGGTCCCGGAACACGTTCATGCTGCGCAGATGCTGCAGCTGGTGGAGCGGTTGGGCATCGATCGCCGCACGCTGGCACGAGAACGACTTTACCCTGAGGCCCAAGACTACATTGATACGGTTGGCGAGATCTTCCTCCACGGCGATATTCCGTCGGCGCTCGGAGCATCTTTCGGCATCGAAACCACAGCCGGCCTGACATATCGATACTTATACAGCGGCCTGCTGACCTTTCCCGACCTTTCCCTTGAGGACATTCGGTTTTTTGAAACCCACCTGTTTGAGGAGTTACACCACGGAGACTGGTTGCGGACTGCCGTGGCCGGGTATGCGGATCTGGATGAGCAGCGAGAAAAGGTCCGGGCCTCTGCACTGCTGGCCATGGACAAATGGCATAGCCTTTGGCAAGGGATGCACCGCACGGTCCTAGGCCCGGTCGCCCGCCCTACCGAGTCCTAATGGGTCGTGAACCGCAGTTTGATCCAAAGGGTTTTGATCCAAAACTTCTGTCCGAGTTTCGAGAGCGCTTGACGCAATGCCGTGAGGCGAAGCAGGACGCTTGGGAGGCTTCCCGAAACCTCATCGGACAGCCGAAGGTTCAGACGACGTTAAAGCAGCTGACCGCAGCCATTGAGGCTTCCTCCTCCCTTCCTGCTGCCCTCCGCAACCAGCTCGTAGATGTTCTCCGCGAAGGGACCGCCAATCGCATCCAGGAACTTCCGGGAGAGCGGCTCCGCCAACTCACAGGTCTTCCTCCCACCAAAGCCGTGCGGGCCCTGTGCGTCCTGTTCGGGCTCGCTCATCATGAGAGCTCCGCTGCGCCTGTCTCAGCCATCAGTGCAGCTCAGATTGAGCAGTTCGTTCGGACCTGTCGCAATCCGTTCGATCTGCTGCGTGAAGCAGATATCGCCTCCCTGCTTGATCTCGGTGCTGGCGACCTGTCATTCGCATCCGAGCTGGTTGAACAGTACCTCCCGCTCATTCAGAAACGACAACAGGATCTGATCGTCCACTGCATCGATCGGCTCAGACCCGGATCCAAATTGGGTGGACTTCTGCATCCAGACCAAGACCAATTGAAGAAACTCCGACAGGCCACCCGCGGTCTCCGGTTCCAGCTTTGGGGGGATCAGGACATGTTCGATTTGGGGAAGATCAAGAGCCTTTTGCCGCACTATACGATCATCACGTGCCACGCTCCCGCCACGCCGACTTTTGCGCTTGAACCCTCCCGCCTGTCGCAACCGATCATCGAGGAACACTTAAGAAAGACCAAGGGAGCGTTTCGAGAGGTCCGCGTGGAAGGCGAAGAGGCACTCGAGGTTCTGCATGGCGGTCGGATGCTGCTCTTTCCGCCCTGGAAATTCGAGATCCGGGGGCCTCTTGCCCTGCTGGATCTTCTTTCGAGGTATGGCAAACTCTGCGTCCTTTCAGCGGTGGATACAGAGGTATTCTGGGAACTCCTGTCCCAACTCGTGCCCGACTCGCGAATGCGGCCCCCGGACATAATCTTGAGTCCTGCCATCATTGCCGAGTTGTTCGGACCTCTGTACGCCAGCTTGTCCACTCTGCCGATCGGCGAGTCCGTGGTTCTCTCGGACCTGACGGATCTCAGGCAGGACATTCCCCGTGTGTTGGAGAAGCCGGATGTTCAGGAGCGTCACTATCGATTCCGGCACGTCGAGGTTCGTCGTGGCGCGGTCTTCGAAGGAGTGCCATGCAGCCGGACCGCACGCCTTTTCAAGGACATGACGGATGAGCCACCGCCTTGGTTCCTGGTCCTGGTACCGGCTGAACCTCCGGAACCTCATGGAATACCGTCCAAAAATTGACCGCCTCCCAATCGTCTGCTAGACTTTTTCACTGAGCTCACGTTGGATCTTTTTCTCTTCTGAGTCGCGGCTCCACCGATGCGCGAAAGCCAAAAAATCCAGTCCGTACGGGACAATATTGAGCGTGTCATCAAAGGCAAACCTCAGGCCATTGAATTAGCCGTCGTCTGCATGCTTGCGCGGGGCCATCTCTTAATCGAGGATGTCCCCGGAGTCGGAAAGACCACCCTCGCCCACAGCCTAGCCCGTTCTCTGGACTGTTCGTTCAAACGAATCCAGTTTACCAGCGACCTTTTGCCATCCGATATCCTTGGGGTGTCCATCTTTAATCGGCAGAAGCAGGTCTTCGAGTTCATGGCAGGCCCTATTTTCGCCAATGTCGTCCTGGCGGATGAGATCAATCGGACCACTCCAAAGACACAGAGCAGCCTGCTGGAGGCCATGAGCGAAGCCCAGGTGTCCGTGGACAGTCGGACCTATCCCCTGCGGCAACCCTTCATGGTCATCGCGACCCAAAATCCGGTGGAGTACCACGGGACCTTTCCCTTGCCGGAATCGCAACTGGACCGGTTTCTGATGAGGATCCGGATCGGCTATCCTGATCGGGCGGAAGAAAAGAAAATCCTGGACCGGCCTCAATCCCTACACCCAGCCGAGGATTTGCAGCCGGTGCTCACGGTAGAAGAAATGCTCGACCTGCAGAACACCGTCGAAAAGGTCCGCCTCGATGACAGCCTTATGAACTATCTCCTCGCCATCATCATGGCAACCAGGCGAAGCGATCTCTTGACCCTCGGCGTAAGTACCCGAGGCGCCCTGGCGCTGTGCAAGGCAGCGAAGGCGCTGGCCCTAGCCCGGGACCGCGACTACTGCTTACCCGATGACATCAAGGAATTGGCGCCGGTTGTCCTGTCACACCGGGTGATGCTCAATCGCGGTCAGGGGTTCAAGGGGAGAAGCTCCGAGCATGCCGAGCGGGTCATTCAGGATATTCTGGAAACAGTGTCCATCCCACTCTGAAATTTCAGACCCAAGCGTTCAGCGCCCGGCGCTTCGCGAAGCATAACAGGAAGGTCAGCCATCTCGCGTTCCTCTTACTGATAGCTGATTGCCGAGGGCTGAAGGCTTCTCATGCACTGTGAGCGGGTCAGGCAATTCGTACGCTGGTTCTACCGCTACCGGTCCATCCGGCTGACGCCCGAAGGGACGAAGCTCATCCTCTTCACCCTCGCAGTCGGCTTGGCCGCCATCAACACCGGAAACAATCTTCTCTACCTACTCCTGGCGATGCTGTTAAGCCTCATCGTCGTCTCGGGTCTGCTCTCTGAGCAATGTCTGAAGAGACTTGAAATCCGCAGGCAACTGCCGGAGTACCTCTTTGCCAACCAGCCAACGACCGTGGCCCTCTCCATCGCCAATCGAAAGCTCAGGATTCCCAGTTTTTCGCTGAGAGTGATGGATGTGGTCCAGGGTGCTGCCGTGGACCGAGGCCTTCGCCTGCTTCACTTGCCGCCGCGGGCGTCGGTCATGCTCTCTTACCCGCTTCTGGTAGCGAGGAGGGGGTTCTACCGAATTCAGGGAATCAAGGTGCTGACGCGCTTTCCCTTTGGCCTCTTCATAAAAGCAGCGACGCTCCCTCTCGAGTCAGAAGTGGTGGTCTGCCCAGAGCTCAGGCCCCTGCCCGATGCGCTTGTCCATGATCTCACGACCCAGCAGGGTCAAGACCAGGCCCTGTCACGGCGGGGACTGGGGTTCAGTCTGTATAATCTCCGCCTCTACCGACCGGGCGATGATTCCCGCGCCATCCACTGGATGACCACGGCTCGACAATCGAAGTTAATCGTCCGGGAAACTCAGGCTGAAGACCAACGGCGCGTGACCATTGCCTTATCCACCGCCATCCCAAGCAACCACCATCAGGACTTCGAGCGAGCGGTGACCCTAGCCGCTTCACTGATCGCCTTCTTTCATGAGCGGTCCTACGCTCTCCGCGCGCTGGTGGGAGATCTGGAAATTCCCTACGGCATCGGTGAGGCCCATTTCTACAGTATTCTCAGGGCCTTGGCTCTTTGTGAACCGATCCAGGTGGTGGAGTCGGCTCCGGTATCGAACCTGTTCAAGATGCTCGGCGACGGGAGCGAGTGCTTGGAATCCGTGCTCTTGGTTCTGCCTTGGCCAGATCCACACCTAACGGCCGCATGCCAGGGCGTGAGTCGAGTGCTCCTGGCATCGGAGCTTGCGTGAGTACGTATGAACCTTGAACGAGCCTTCGAGCTGAGCTCCATTCTCTTGGCCGCCATCGGGTTCGCGGGCCTAGCCCTGACTGGCGATCTCCCGCTGATGTTGGCCATCCTCGGGTTCGTGGCGTTGGCGGTCCGTCTCGCGCAGTCGTGCGGAGTAGGCAGCAACTGGCTCACAACCCAGCTTCTGCGATTATCTCCCGCGCTCTGGAATAGCCTCATGGTCATGGCCTTTGTCGCCTTTGTGGTGGATCTGCTCTGGATCTCGCAGGACATGCTGCCGGCCGGTATCCATTTCGTGATCATCCTCATGGTCAACAAGCTCTTCAATCTCAAGGAACGCAAGGACTTCCTACAGCTTTACGCCATCAGCCTCGTGGCAGTCCTGGCTTCGGCAACCCTCACAACGGATCTGTGGTACGGATTGGTCTTCATGGCATACCTTTTCGCAGCGATCTGGACGCTGCTTCTCTATCATCTAACAAAGGAGAGCCATGAAGCGCGACTGGCGATGGCCTCTCTAAGCAGCCCAATGAACGCATCCCCCTTCCCAGGCCATATCACGGCAAGAT
>JBOHOI010000071.1:0-11607 GCA_050731155.1 Nitrospiraceae bacterium
GGCATCGTCTGGACATCCAGATCGGTATGGTAATGCTGCAGCCAGAGGTAGTCACCGAGAATGACCAATTTGACGAGCGGGGGGTCCGAGTAGAGCTTGAGTTTGACGGCTTTCCCGATCGCCTTGAGCCTCTTGAGCAGCTCGATACTTTGCCTGACCTCCTCTCGAAAGTTCTCAAGAGTGAAATCGGGATGCGCGATCGCCCGTATGCGCGTGCTCGCTTCCTGACTGTAGGGATTCACCAGCAGGATTTTGGCCCCCAGGCACTTTTCCAGTACAGTCGATAAATCCCCCACTTGGTCGACAAAGGTCCCGTAGCCACTTGACCCTATCACCAGGATCGTCCTGCCCGTGCCGTGCTTTTCCTTTAATGTCTTGATCCTACTCTGCGCACGACGTCCACGCCTGGGGAAAAAAGAGACCAAGCCAGCACCCGTCGCCATCTTCGCGAGGGTCCTGTCCCGAAGGCTGCGATGGATGAAGGTGAAGCAGAAGATAAGAACAATCGCCGCCGTTATTTCCACTGCGAGGAGGTAGATCTTTTCATTCTCGACCCGAGACCAGTAAGCCAGGAAATTCCTGGCGACCGCGGGCAGAGAGAAGGCAATCCCCGCACTCAGGGCAACCACGACAATGTGATAGAGACTCCATGCCGCACCCTTCAGGAGATCCCGGACATGTGACAGTTTGTCTTTCAACACCGAGTCACCTCTTCATATTTCGCAAAATGATAGACAAGGTTGTGCCTCCGCTGAGCAGGCCAGTGCTTCCACCCCATCGCTTCAACTCGCAGATTTGTACTTCCTGTAAAACATATGTGAACATAAAACAATCGCGTAAGATCCTCTCCTGCTTATCAACCTGGGGTGCTGCTGCCCCCAAGCTACGGAGGACTTACGCGATTCATAAACACGATATCACCGAATGTGCTCAGACGCAAGAATTAATTCCAATTGCTGCACCCATGGCCCCGAAGCATGCCTAGCCATACTACTTAGTGGTGACAAAGTCTCAGAGCTTATTGGACCACCCACAGGGTCTTCACGAAGTTTTGTCTCGCAACCTCTCGTTCGATTGATTTGGTGTCAGGCGTTCCTGACCGCTATTAGCGGTTGGGGCGTGTCTGGATTGTCTTTGGTATTCTCGCGACAATACTTCCACTGGCAAACCTTTACTGGATGGTATTAAAGCCGACCTAGTGCCAGAACTCCTGCTTCCGCCGAGCCTTCGGCATCTGCCGAAATCTCGGCGTCGTACGATCGGCACGCCTATGTAAGCTTGGGCGGTCCTGCCGAACAGGCCTGGAATTTCATAGCCTTAGGCTACAACCGATCAGTCGGTCGATTGGAACGTGTTTTGCCATAAGGTTCAGTAAGAGCGGAACCATGTTACGCCTCACGACGCACAGCAAAGACGCGGTTACGACCCTGAAACTGGAAGGCCGACTGGCCGGGGCTTGGGTGGAGGAGCTGGATCGCTGCTGGCGCGAAGTCGCTGGTACGCAGCAGAGCCAAGTGGTGGTGGATTTATCTGGAGTGACCTTCATTGACTTTGAAGGCAAAGCGCTCTTGACCAGGATGTGGCAGCAAGGCGCGAAGCTTCACGCAGTCGGCTGTCTGACCAGATGCATTGTGGATGAAATTTCGAAATCTGGCTGCCCCGGGTCGTCTCATTCAAATCGGAAGGACAAAAGCAAAGGGAGCTGAGCGCACTCATGTCCTGGTTGGTCTTGTACATGACAGTCATCCTCCCGCTCCTCTTAGCGGTGCTGCTGGTTATAGATCTTGTTAACTTTGAGACTATGCCGCATCCCAAGCAGGGCTCTGGAAGCAAGTGAGAATGGAGGGTCATCCAATGGCAAACAGAAAGCGTACTTACGCAGTCATGGGAGCGACGGGCCATATTGGGAAGGTAGTCGCCGAACGTCTCTTAAAAACGGGTAGTCAGGTCCATGTGATCGGGCGGAGTGCCGAGCGCCTGAAAGGCTTGGTGGATCTGGGAGCCATTTCTCACACCGGCGCATTCGTCGACGTGGACGTCCTTACTGGAGCGTTCAAGGGCGTCGACGGGGTCTTTGCCTTGATTCCTCCTGATTACACCACTGGTGACCTCTTGGCCTACCAAGATCGGGTCGGATCCGCCATTGCCCGGGCGCTTCAAAACACGGGAGTCCAATACGTCGTGAATCTCAGCAGCGTCGGCGCGCATCTCAGTGAGAAGACCGGACCAATTCGCGGGTTGCAGAAGCAAGAGGCCCGTCTGAACGACGTCAAAGAGCTCCATGTGGTCCATCTGCGCCCCAGCTATTTCATGGAAAATCTGCTCGGGTCGATCCCCACCATTCAATCCTTGGGAATCAACGGCTCACCGCTGAGGGGGGTTCTCCCGATTCCCATGGTGGCCACGAGGGACATCGGTGCGAAGGTGGCAGCGTTTCTGGCCGACCTCCAGTTCCAGGGGCACACGGCCTTTGAGTTCTTCGGTCCCAGGCCGGTCACGATGCAGGAGGCCACGACCGTTCTTGGGAAGGCGATCGGGAAGCCGGATTTGAAATACGTGCAGTTCGCTTACGAGGTTACAGAAGAGGCGATGGTGGGAGCGGGCATGTCACCGGACTCTGCGCGGCTGCTGATTGAGATAGATCGAAGCCTCAACGATGGCCTGATTCAACCAACCCAACCCATGACGCAGCATCATCTCGGAAAGACGAGCATTGAGCAATTCGCCGAAGAGTTTGGGGCGGCGTACAGAGCGACGACGCGGAAGTAAACCGAGCCTATTGAAATAGGAACGGGCGATGTGCCATTGTTCGATCGGGCATAACCCATAGTCCCATGCTCCACATCTTCCCCGTTTGGGCGAGAGGTAGGTATTCGTCCTGAGGAAATCAACATGACTGCAAATACCCGAACGGTGAGACTCACGGCAATCTTCCTCGCAGGCACGGCAATGGCAGGGCTGCTAGGCTGTAAGCAAGAAGCTGCCTCCACTCCTGCTCGTCCGATCCCGGAGGTTGAGGTCATCACTGTGACGACTCAGAGTGTGCCTGACGAACCGGAGTTCATCGGTCAAACCGAGTCCTCACGCCCGGTCGAGATCCGATCCCAGGTGACAGGAATCATCAAAGAGCGCTCCTTCCAGGAGGGCCGGGATGTCAAGAACGGTGACCGGTTGTATCATATCGACCCTGTCCCGTTCCAGGCAGCCTTGCTCAGTGCGAAAGCGAAAGTGGCCCAGTCCGAGGCGAGGCTGGTGCAAGCCAAGCAGAATCTCGCTCGCGTGAAACCGCTCCTGGCGGAGCAGGCCGTCAGCCAGAAGGATGTGGACGATGCGGTGGCGGAGGAATTAGCCGCGAAAGCGGCGCTGGAGGCGGCGAAGGGGGATCTGGTCAAGGCGAAGTTCGACTTTGATAACACCCTCATCACTGCTCCCATCGACGGGCTGATCGAGCGGACCCGGGTCTACGAAGGGCGATTGGTTTCTGCCCAAACTGACCTGCTCACGATCATCCATCAGGTGGATCCCATGTATGTGACCGTGAGCGCCCCGGAAAGCTTTTTGCTGAAACGGCGACGGGACATCGCCGCGAAGAAGATCCAACATCCAGGCGTCTATCAGCTACGAGGCATCATCATCTTCTTAGACGGGACGACGTATCCCCACGAGGGAATCCTGGATTTACTCGATGTGAGCATGCGCACCGAGACTGGATCCAGGCCGGCGCGGGTCACGTTCCCGAATCCCGACCGGATTCTGGTTCCCGGACAATTCGTCACGGTTCGCTTCAAAGGCACGGTGAAGACCGAGGCGATCCTGGTTCCCCAACGAGCGGTGCAGCAGGGACCGAAGGGATCCGTCGTCTATGTGGTCAGTGACGGTGACAAGGTGGAGGTTCGCGATGTCCAAGCCACCAGTTGGCAAGGCAACCAATGGCTCATCGAGGAAGGGTTGCATGCCGGCGAACAGGTGGTGGTGGACGGCTTCCAACGAATCATGCCGGGGGTCCCGGTCAAACCGGTTCCTTATACGGTAGCCGAGACCACCCCTGTGAGCCAGCCAACGGACACCAAGACGGAGCAGACGAAGTGAGTCCTCGCTTTTTCATCGACCGCCCCATCTTTGCGTCGGTCCTCTCCATCGTCATTGTGGTGGTGGGCCTTGTGTCCTTGGAGGCCCTCCCCATTGCTCAGTTTCCAGAAATTACGCCGCCGGTGGTCCAAATCGAGGCCGACTATCCCGGCGCGAGTGCGGAGGTCGTGGCGGATTCGGTGGCCCGCCCCATCGAAGTGCAGCTCCCCGGCATTGACAATCTCCTCTACTACGACTCCACCAGTACCAACGATGGCCACATGACCATCCGGCTCACGTTCGAGATCGGGACGGACGTCGATATCGCGCAGGTCCAGACGCAGAACAGGCAGAAGCTAGCAGAACCGCAGCTCCCTCCGGAGGTGGTGCGCCAGGGCATCAGCGTGAAAAAAGTGTCGCCGGATCTGCTCACAGTCATAGCCCTGAGTTCCAGCGATCCCAGACATGACACTGTCTTTCTCTCCAACTATGCCATTCTCCGCGTGGTCGACAGCGTCAAGCGGCTCAAAGGCGTGGGGGACGCCTACGTGTTCGGGCAGCAGAACTACAGTATGCGGTTGATCCTGGACCCGATCCGGATGGCGCAATTGAGTCTCACGCCGACCGATATCGCGAACGTCGTCCGCGAGCAGAATCGAGACTTTCCGGCCGGGACGGTCGGGCGGGAGCCGGCACCCAAAGGAACCGAACTCACGATCCCGGTGATAACGTTAGGCCGCTTGACGGAAGTGAAGGACTTCGAGGACATGATCGTGAGGGCCCTTCCGAACGGCTCCATGGTGAGACTGAAAGATGTCGCCAAGGTCGAACTGGGCGCCCAATCCTATACCCTCGAAGGACGGTGGAACGGCAAGCCCAACGTGTTTCTCATAACATTCCTGTCTCCGGGAGCGAATGCCCTCGATACCGTGAAACGGGTTCGCAAGGAGATGGGGGAGGTAGCCAAGAGTTTTCCCCCTGGGGTCTCGTGGGACATTCCTTATGACACGACCAGATTCATCGAGGTGTCCATTCAGGAGGTCGTCAAGACCTTAGGGGCAGCGATGGTGTTGGTCATCCTAGTCGTCTATCTCTTTCTCCAGAGCTGGCGGACCACGTTGATTCCCGGTGTGGCGGTTCCGGTCTCCCTCATCGGCACCTTTGCCGGCATGCAGGCGCTCGGGTTCTCCATCAACACCCTGACGCTGTTCGGCATGGTGCTGGCCATTGGGATGGTGGTGGATGACGCCATTGTGGTGGTCGAGAACGTTGAGCGCCACATGAAGGAAGAATGTTGCTCCTCCAAGGAAGCCGCCAAGAGGGCTATGGATGAGGTCACCGGACCGGTGATCGCCATCGTGCTCGTCCTCTGCTCCGTGTTCGTGCCGGTGGGCTTCTTGGGAGGCATCACGGGCGAGCTCTACAAGCAATTTGCGATCACCATTGCCATGTCCGTGACCATCTCAGGGTTGGTCGCGCTCACGCTCAGCCCGGCCCTCTGCGCCCTGGTGCTGAAGCCGGGGGGCGAGGGTCAAAGCAAAGGCTTTTTCACGCTCTTCAACAAGTTCTTCGATTGGACGAGAGACCGCTACACCGCGGTCGCCGGCCTGGTCATCAAACGGGCGGCCCTGGCTCTGGGGGTCTTCGGCGTCGTGATCGCCCTCGGCGTCGGTCTCTTCCGGGTGATCCCATCCAGCTTCTTGCCGGATGAAGACCAGGGCTATTTCATCACCATGATCCAGCTTCCTGACGGAGCGTCCAAGCAGCGGACCGATGCCGTCCTGAGTAAGGTGGAGCGCTACTTCCTCTCGATTCCAGCGATCCATTCGACGGATGCGATGTCCGGCATGAACTTCGTCTTCAACACGCGAGGGCCAAATGCCGCCACGATGTTTCTGCCGTTGCACCACTGGGATGAACGGAAGGGACCTCATCTACACGTGAAGGCCCTGATCGGAGCGGCCTATGGAGAGTTCGCGAAAATTCCTGAAGCGCTGATTCTGGCCTTCAATGCGCCATCCATTCGAGGACTTGGGGCGACCGGTGGGTTTTCGCTCCAACTGCAGGACCCTAGCGGGGGGGACTTCAACAAGTTTGCCGCTGTCGCCCAAGAGTTCGTCGCCAAAGCCAGGCAGAACCAAGCCATCGGGGCCATCGGGACCAGCTTCCGCGTGAGTTCTCCGAGAGTGTACGCCCACGTCAACCGTGAACGGGCCAAGGCACTGGGGGTTCCGATCTCCGAAGTGTTCGACACCCTGCAGGCCTATTTCGGCAACCTGTACGTCAATGATTTCCTCAAGTTTGGTCGCGTCTATCGGGTACAGACGGAGGCCGAGGCACAATATCGGTCCAGTCCTGAAGACATCGCCAAGATTTACGTGCGTGCCGTGAACGGACAGGGTCCCGCCATGATTCCGCTCGACACGGTGGTGACGACGGAATTCACCAGCGGGCCGGATCCCGTGACACACTTCAACGGCTACAATACAGCCCTGATGCTGGGGGCGGCGGCTCCGGGCTCTAGTTCGGGACAAACGCTCGATGCACTGGAGCAGGTTGCGCAGGAGGTCTTGATCCCCCGAGGCTACGGGGTTGACTGGAGTGGGATTTCCTACCAAGAACGCATCGTCGGGCGACAGTCGGTCTTTGCGTTCGCGTTCGGCTTGCTGATGGTGTTTCTCGTGCTGGCCGCCCAGTACGAGAGCTGGACCGTTCCTTTCGGCGTGATCCTCGCTGTTCCCTTCGGCGTCTTCGGAGCCTTGTCCGCGGTGTGGGTTCGGGGGATGTCCAACGACATCTACTTCCAGATTGGATTGGTCACGCTGATCGGGCTGTCCG
Source organism: Nitrospiraceae bacterium (assembly GCA_050731155.1). Classification (GTDB taxonomy): domain Bacteria; phylum Nitrospirota; class Nitrospiria; order Nitrospirales; family Nitrospiraceae; genus NS-7. The sequence goes on from JBOHOI010000071.1 coordinate 6,907, forward strand.
CCAAGAACGCGATTCTGATCGTCGAGTTCGCCAATAAACGGTACGAGGCCGGCACGTCGGTGTTCGACGCCGCAATCCAAGCCGCCAAGCTCCGGTTCCGCCCGATCATCATGACGTCGATGGCATTCATCCTGGGTGTCGTGCCTCTGGTATTCGCCACAGGCGCTGGGGCTGCCAGTCGACAATCCATCGGCACCGGCGTGTTCGGCGGCATGCTCGCCGCTACCTTCTTGGCCATCTTCTTCGTACCGCTCTTCTTCGTCCTGGTCCGGAACCTTTCGCAGCGTATGAGAGGTCCAGAGAGGGGAGCAGAGAGCGTCACACCTGCCCACTCACAGGTGGAAGGAGAACCCTGATGCGCGGCCTAGCCCTGGCAGTGCTCTTGATGCTGCTGACCTCCTGTGCGATGGGGCCGGACTACGAACGATCCGCTATCTCGACTCCGGAAGGGTTTCGGATGACGGAGTCCGCCGATCCGAACTCCATCGCGAATCTCCCGTGGTGGGAACTCCTTCGTGACGAAGAGCTGCAAAAGCTCATCCGCATTGCCCTGGAGGAGAATAAAGACCTGAAACGTGCTGTGGCCAGCATAGACGAGTTTCAGGCGAGGGCGCTGATTGCAAGGATGGATTTTTCTCCTCAGCTCAGCGGGATCGTCAGTACGCCCGCGTTCGGACGAAAGGCGACTTTTCTTTTCCCCGGATTTCCGAACTCGTTTAACTATTACACGCAAGGCAATCTTTCATGGGAGTTGGACATTTGGGGACGCATTAGGCGATCGAATCAAGCCGCGTTTGCGGATCTGTTTGCCCGTGAATGGAACCGGCGCGCGGTGATTCTGCAACTCGTGAGCGGGGTGGCCGAGGCGTACTTCGATCTGCTCCAGTTCGACATGCAATTGGAGATTGCCAAGCGCACGGTTCTGGCATGGGAAGAGTCGGTCAGAATCGGCCGGGCTCGGTTGCGGCAGGGAGTGATCAACAAACTGGACGTCGACCAGTTCGAGGCTGAACGATCCAATGCGGCGGCTCGAGCGGCTGAGTTTGAACGACAGAAGGTCCAAAAGGAAAATCAGATCAGTGTGCTGCTCGGACGCAATCCACATCAGATCCCGCGAGGCCGCTCGCTGACGGAGCAGGTGTTGCCGCCTCGAGTTCCGCCTGGGCTCCCGTCCGAATTGCTTCAGCGCCGCCCGGATATCGTGCAGGTCGAGCAAGAACTGACGGCGGCGAATGCGCGAATCGGAGTCGCCAAGGCCGAACGGTTTCCTAAGATTACCATCACCGGAATCCTAGGAGTGTCGAGTCCACAACTCTCGCGTCTTATCGCCGACGAAACAGCATTCGGTGCCGTGGGACCAGGATTAGCCGGCCCGCTTCTCAACGCCCAAATCTTGGGATTCCAGCAAGAGGCGGCTGAAGCCCAAACAAGGCAGGCCTTAGCCCAATACGAGCAGACCATCCTCGTGGCCTTCAGGGAAGTCGAGGACGCCCTCGTGGCGGTTCGTACCGCCCGCGAGCAGCGAGAGGCGCAGGTGCAGCAGGTGGATGCCCTCAGATCTGCATTGCACCTGGCCAACTTACGGTATAAAGGCGGGCTCGCCAACTATCTGGATGTGCTCGTCGCCCAGCGCAATCTCTTCGAGGCTGAAGTGGCCCTCACGGGCACCCATCGGCTCCACCTGGTGTCCATCGTCCAGCTTTACAAGGCCTTAGGTGGCGGATGGTCGCCGAACGAGAGGTCGGCGGATCAAGCCCCTGCAGCGCCGATGCCGGTTTCGGGTAAGACCGGGTAAGCGGGCGAATGGGCGCGCAACTTTCTGCTGCGCTCCCTTGGATCCAGCTAGCCTCTCTACGAGCGTTGTCGGGAAAGGACTCTGCGGCTTCAGGTGAAGGGCGCGCGCCGCGTCTCAGCGTCCGCCCAGGACAGCCAGCATGGCGTCGTGGATGAACCCGTTGCTGGCCACGATCTCCTGGCTGTAAATGGAAAATGGCCCGCCCTTGAAATCGGTGACTTGCCCGCCAGCCTCCACGACCATGAGTGTGCCGGCTGCCGTGTCCCACGGGTGCAACTTAAGTTCCCAAAACCCGTCGAAGCGGCCGGCTGCGACGTAGCAGAGGTCCAGCGCGGCTGAGCCGGTCCTGCGGATGCCCTGGGCGCGCAGCGCGAAGCGCGCGAAGTGGTCCAGGTTGTTGTTTGGACTGTCTCGGATGTCATAGGCGAAGCCTGTGACGAGCAACCCCTCATCGAGCTTCGGTGTGCGCGACACGTGAATCTGTGTTCCATTCAGGAAGGCTCCTCGGCCAGCCTCGGCCACAAAGAGTTCCTGTCTCGTCGGATCGAACACGACGCCTAAGATGCACCGGCCTTGGTACTCCAAGCCGATCGAGGCGCAATAGGCCGGAAATCCGTGCGCAAAATTTGTGGTGCCGTCTAACGGGTCAATGACCCACTTGAAGGGAGACTGATCCTGCTTCTGGAGTCCCCGTTCCTCTGCCAGGATCTGGTGTGAGGGATACTCAATGCGGATCGTGTGGACGATCGCCTCCTCGGCCCTCCGGTCTGCATCGGTCACCAGGTTGACACTGTCCTTATGTTCGACGCGGAATCCGTGGCGTGCATGCTCTTCCTGAATGGCTCCACCTACCCACGCGGCCCGGATCGCGATTTTCTTGAGCTCCTCACGAATCGCGGGAGGAGGAAGCTGGTCGCTCGTCATGACCGAATGATACCACGCCGGCCGCTAGAACGTGGCCCGAATCTCCATGAAGAAGGCCGTCATCGGCTGGAAGAAGCCGTAGAAGGACTGTCGCCGGCCGTTAAAGATGTCCCAGCCGATGAAGCCTTTCCAGACATCGGTGAATGCATAGGCCATTGACGGGCGCACGAAAAAATCGCCGCGGTTGGCGTTCCAAACTCCGAGCAGTTCCCCCTCCAGTGTCTTGTTCCACCACGTGGCCTTGACCCGCCCGGTCAGTCCTTCCTGCACCCGGTCAAGCTGCTGGTTAAACGTCGCATTCAGCACTGCCGCGTTCCGCAACACAGGATCCGTGATCTCAAACAAATCTTGGTAGTTTACGATGATGCGCTGATAGGCCTGGACGTTCACGTTCAGATCTTCGGTGAGGTCGTGATCCACCCCGAGCACATAATAGACATACGGATTCTTGATGACCGGATCGGTCCCTGCCGGATCCTGAGTGTGCACGTAGGCCACCTCGCCGCGCACCCCGAATCGGTCGAGGGTGCGCGCGAAATCGGCGCCGATCATGTGGATGCGGTTATGGATGAGTAGCGTTTGGATCGGGCTGAGCGGACGCCCCACCGGGAAGAGATCCAGGCCGTAATAGTAGCTGACCGACCAGTCGAACTCGCCCCCTGTCTGGTCGAATTTGATCGCGAATCCTTGTTCACTCCACTTCCCTTGCGAGCGCTTGTCTTCGATGAGCTGGAAGCCCGGCGGGGTCGTCAGCGGAATCGTGGTTGGGTTGAAGATCGGCAGCCAAATCAGCGATAGCGTGTAGGTGTCGCGGTAGTAGTTGAGTTTGATGCCGGCCGTGCCGATCCGTCGCTCCTCCTCATCCTTGGCCGAGAGCAGGGTAAAGTCCTTGGGCGTCAGCACGTCGGTGGGATTGAGGGCGTCAGCCCGGCCCCAGACAATGTTCTGCTTGCCGATCCGGACGTCAATCGAGCCCAGGTAGAGGTTCGCATAGGCTTCGAGCAGCCGTGCCCACTTGGGTTCTCTGTGATCCCCGAGGTCTTGATCGGTGAGACGCCATTCCATCTTGGCGTCTCCCCATGAGCCGAACTTGGGCAGCATCTTGGGCTGGAACGTCAGCCCAGGCAGGCTGTGATTGTTGTCGAGCCGCTTGGAGGCTGAATAGTAATCGAAACGGATGTGCCCGCGTAGTCCGGCCTGTTTCAGCCATGCTTGCCAGGAAGACGTTTCATCGTCGGCTTCGGCTGAAATTCCTTGAGCCGGCAACGCAAGCAGTGTCAGTAGCACCACTCCCAAAGCCGGGAGGATCGTCATTTCTCCCGTTCCAGGTAGCGGGTAGTAAAGAAATCTTCCCGGACTGCTTGCTTGGCATCCAAGGATTCCGTGAAGAAGAGGGTGCTATGACCTGTTTGGTGGTTGACGACTTCGCGCTTCGACGCCCACCATTTGTGCGCGACTGGGTCCACCTCCCTGACCTCCGGAATCACCTGGGTCTTGAGCGGGCGTCCGGAGGTATCGAAGTACTCCACTTTTTTCTCCATGAAGTTGCTCTTGCGAATCCAGGCGATTTTCTTGGCGTACCCGTAGTCTTTCTTGATCTGCTCGGAAGCCGGAACTGATTCGATGACGTAGCAGTCCTCGCCGTCCAAGGGCTCGCTCCTCAACGGTGTGTGGCGGTAGGTGTCCACGACCGGCAGCAGGATGTCCCCGTACGAGAAGTCCGACCCCACGAAACTGTCCTTCTTGTTGTTGGCCACCAGGCGGCGGACCTTCTTCAAGGCGGGCAGATAGATCCACATGTCGTCGTCGCCGTCGTAGTGCTGGATCTGCAAGTAGCCGGTCCCCTCCACGTCGCCCGGGAACAGGAACCGGATCATGAGCTTACTGTCGATGCCGTTGGGTTGGAGGGTAGACACACTGTGCATCTTCCTGACTCGCTGTTGGCCCTTGTCGTTGGTCAGTGTCATCGTGTTGTCATTGAC
>JBOHOI010000072.1:0-11536 GCA_050731155.1 Nitrospiraceae bacterium
CTCAGAGAAAGACTGCCTGCGTTGCCATGTCGTCGGAGGTACGAGGCCCTTAGCAGGTCGGCATCCAACGCGGCAGGACTGCTGGCGCTGTCATAAGGCAGCGATGGACTAACGAGCAGAGGAAGACGCCCCAGGGTTGGCGCAGCCCGGCCTGACCAGACCCTGCGCAGGCGAGGAGGAACCACGGGAATGGTCACGGTGCTCTTATTCGGACAGACCTTGCGTCAGAGTGTGGAAGAGTCTGAACTCCAGGTTGAAGTGGCGGGGCCGCTCACGGTCAGGGAACTACTTGAAGCCAATCAGGATAGGCTTGGGAGAGTGATGCTGTTTCTCGGCAAAGGCGAGCTGCTGGTCACCGTGAACCGAAAGGTGGGCACCATGGACTCAGTGGTCCACGATGGTGATACGGTCAAGCTCACCCATCAGTTCAACCCGACCTATGAAGGCGCAACCTGGCAGAATCCGTGATGACGCTGGTGGAACCTGACGAGGCGGGTAGGCTCGGAGGGAGGTGCTCAGGAGCCCGGCTGAGATGGCTCTCCCACCGACCCCATCTTGCGGTACTTCACGTCTCGTCGCGCCAGCAGTTCTTCCACAGAGAGTTCTGCAAGCTGGCCCAGGTGTGTAGACAGGGCTTTGGCCAAGCGTTCAGCCATGGCGGAGGGATCCCGCTGCGCGCCACCCAACGGCTCCGGAATCACTTCATCAATGACGCCCAGTTCCAATAGATCCTTCGCGGTCATTTTCAAGGCTGCCGCGGCATCAGGAGCTTTGGCAGGGTCATCCCAGAGTATCGCGGCGCAGCCCTCCGGTGAAATCACCGAATAGACGGCATGCTCCAGCATCAGCACTCGGTCAGCCACACTGAGCGCGAGCGCTCCTCCGCTACCCCCCTCACCAATGACCACCGACACGACCGGGACCACCAACCGAGACATCACCAGCAGATTGTGGGCGATCGCTTCGGCCTGCCCGCGTTCTTCGGCTCCGATCCCTGGATAAGCCCCCGGCGTATCAATGAAGGTGAGGATAGGTCGTCCGAATTTCTCGGCCAACTTCATCAGGCGGAGCGCCTTTCGGTAGCCCTCCGGGTTTGGCATCCCGAAATTTCGCTGCATACGTTCCTTGAGTGTCTTTCCTTTTTGGTGTCCGATGATCATCACCGACCGACCGTTGAACCGCGCGAATCCACCTACGATGGCCCGATCATCGCCGAACACACGGTCGCCGTGGAGCTCCACAAACTCACGACACAAGGCCCCAACATAGTCCAAGGTTGAAGACCGTTGCGGGTGCCTGGCCAGTTGAGTCCGCTGCCAGGGCGTCAGCTTGCTGTACAGCTCGCTTTCGGCCTGGGCGAGACGGGCTTTGAGTTTGCGGAGCTCTTCCTGGACAGACGCGCGCGAAGCGCCCGCGCCGGCCAGCTTTTCGATCCGCTCCTCAATATCCCGGATCGGTTTCTCAAACTCCAAATAGTCTCTCATCGCGCCTCTAAGCCCACAACTCCTTTCCCCAGCACATCCTCCACCTCGGCCACGAGCCGCTCACTGGGCGATACCGTCAGACCGGGGAGGGGAGCCGTGTCCGCTTCAATGCTCGAAGGCAGACAGAAGGTAAAGTAAATCGCGGTCGGGCCTGGGTGCCGACGCAGAACTTGCTCAAGCTGGCCCAACCGGGTCGGCGCATCAGGACCGTCGCACAATCGAATGTTGATTCGGATGACCGCTCGAGCCTGGAGTTCCATGAGCGATTCAATCCGGATGCCCTTGAGCCTGGTTCCTTTTTCCACACGATCGACCGTCCCGGTGACCTGCACCAGGCTCTCCGGGACGATGTGGGCGCCGGCGGTCCTGTAGAGGTCGGGAAATGCGATGACCTCCACGAGCCCGTGGAGGTCTTCAAGCTGGAAGTAGGCCATCCGATCGCCCTTCTTGGTCACCATCGGTCTGACCGTAGCGATAATGCCGCAGAGTTTGGCCTCGTGTCCGTCGGCAACCTCTGAAAGGCCCTCCGTCGTGGCAGTCGAAAATCTTTGGATCGCGGCTTCGTATTGCGCCAGCGGGTGGGCAGTGATGTAAAAGCCGGTCAGCTCTCGCTCGTATTTGAGTTTCTGCCCTTGATCCCACTCCGGCAGATCGGGCAACGGAGAATCCACGAAGGCGGTGGCCCCGGAATCCCTCTCGTCTCCATGACCGAAGATGCTGGTTTGTCCGCGCTCTCGTTCTCGCTGGACGGCAGCTCCTTCCTCGATGGCCTGTTCCAACACCGCCATCAACTGCGCACGGCGCGCGCCGGTGGAGTCGAAGGCGCCCACCTTAATCAATCCCTCCAGCACCCGTTTGTTGACCTTCCGTAGATCAATGCGGTGACAGAAGTCCAGGAACGAGCGGAACAGGCCGATGGTATCTCGCGTCTCGAGAATGGACTCAACCGCGCCCTCGCCGACGTTTTTGATCGCAGCCAGGCCAAACCGAATATCGCCCTCCACGACCGTAAAGTTCTTGTGGCTCTGGTTCACATCGGGAGGGAGGACGCGGATACCGAGGTCCCGGCATTCCGTAAAATAGCCGACCATCTTGTCGGCGTTCCCCATTTCACTGGTCAGCAGGGCCGCCATGAACTCGGTCGGGTGGTGCGTTTTGAGGTAGGTCGTTTGATAGGTCACCAGCGCATAGGCCGCCGAGTGGGACTTGTTGAATCCGTAGCCGGCGAAATGGGCCATCAGGTCAAAGAGTTTTTCGGCTTTCCTTTCAGACAGGTGGTGTTTCTTGGCCCCCTGAATGAACTGCGCTTTCTGTTTCTCCATCTCCTCGGGCTTCTTCTTCCCCATCGCGCGCCGAAGCAGATCGGCTTGGCCCAGCGAAAAACCGGCCAGGCGGTTGGCGATCGCCATGACCTGCTCCTGGTAGACGATGACCCCATAGGTGTCCTTCAGGATCGGTTCCAGCGCGGGCGGGTCGTAGGTCATCTTGGACGGATCTCGCTTGCGCTTGATGAAATCTTCCACCATCCCGCTCTCCAGGGGGCCCGGCCGGTAGAGCGCCAGGATCGCGATCAGGTCTTCGAAACATTCCGGCTTGATCCTTATCAAGAGGTTGCGCATGCCCGGACTCTCCAGTTGAAAGATCCCGGCGGTGCGTCCGGAGGAGAGCAGGGCATAGGTGGCTTGATCATCCAGGGACAGGCAGGCAAGGTCTAAGGGTTGGTGGGCCGCATTGATGAGACGCACGGCGTGGTTGACCATCGTCAAGGTCTTGAGGCCGAGGAAGTCGAACTTGACCAGCCCGATTTTCTCGACGTCGCCCATGGAATACTGGGTGACCACTTCGTCGTTCGCGCCTTTATACAGCGGGACGTGGTCGGTGAGGGGTTCCTGGGAAATCACCACGCCAGCCGCATGGGTGGAGGCGTGCCGCGCCAGCCCTTCCAGGGATCGGGCAACGTTCATCAGTTCGCCGATCTTAGGATCGGTTTCCGTCTGCTCACGCAGACGTGGCTCTTGAGCGAGCGCCTCGTCTAAGGTGATGTTCAACTGGGGAGGCACGAGCTTCGCGACCCGGTCCACTTCCGCGTAAGGAATCTCCATCACCCGTCCCACATCGCGGATGGCCGCCTTCGCGCCGAGAGTCCCGAACGTGATGATCTGGCACACATGGTCCTTGCCGTACTTGTCGATCACGTAATTGATCACCTCGCCGCGGCGGTCCATGCAGAAATCCATGTCGATGTCGGGCATCGAGACACGCTCGGGGTTCAGAAACCGCTCGAACAGCAGGTGGTACACCAATGGATCGAGGTCGGTGATCCGCAGCGCGTAGGCAACCAGGCTGCCGGCGGCTGACCCACGCCCTGGGCCGACCGGGATCCCGCGGGACCGCGCGAAGTTGATGATGTCCCAGACAATCAGGAAGTAGCCCGCGTAGCCCATCGAGCAAATGACCATCAGTTCTTCACGCAGGCGCAGCTCGTAGCCCTGCGCCTGGACGTGGCTGGGTCGTTCCCGCAAGCGTTCGGCCAGCCCCTGCGTGGCCAGTTTCTCGAGATAGCTCTCCCGGGTATCGCCCTCTGGGACCTGATAGTGGGGAAGATAGCTCTGGTTGAACGCGAGGTTGAGGTCGCATTGGTCGGCAACGCGACAGGTATTCCGGACCGCCTCCGGCAGTTCAGCAAACTCCGTGACCATCTCCTCCGTGGACTTGACGTAGAGCTGGTCGGTGTCAAACCGGAGCCGGTTGGGATCGTTGATCGTTTTGCCGGTCTGCAAGCAGAGCATCACGTCGTGCGGCCGGGCGTCTTCTTTCTTCAGGTAATGGCAGTCGTTGGTGCCGACCAGCGGAATCCCCAGTTTCTGATGAATCTCAACCAGTCCGCAATTGGCGATGCGCTGGTGCTCTAGGCCGTTCGCCTGGACCTCCAGGTAATAGTGATCCTTGCCGAAGATCTCCCGGTACTCACCGGCCGTCCGGATCGCGCCCTCCATATCCTTCTGGCCGATCAGGTAGGGGACTTCGCCGCTCAAGCAGCCGGAGAGCGCGATGAGGCCCTCATGGTGTTGTTGAAGCAATTCTTTGTCCATCCTCGGCTTGTAATAGAACCCTTCCAGGTAGGCCTTGCTCACCAGCTTGATCAGGTTCTGGTATCCGGTGCGGCTCGCGGCCAGGAGGATGAGATGATAATAGTCATTGTACGCGAGGTGCCCCTCTCTGGCCAGCCGGCTTCCTGGCGCCAGGTACGCTTCACAGCCGATGATGGGCTTGACCCCTCTGGCCTGAGCCTTCTGGTAAAACTCGACCGCACCGAACATATTGCCGTGGTCCGTGATGGCGACCGCCGGCATGCCGAACGTCTTGACCTGCCGGATCAGCGGGTCAATCTGATTCGCGCCGTCCAGCAGGCTGTATTGCGTATGCAGGTGAAGGTGGACGAATTGGGCAGGCACTATGGGGAACCTCAGCCACGAATTCTAATCGGACCCTATGACGATGTCAACGAAAAGCCGGAACGGGTGATCTCCTACATCTTGCACTGAGGACACGATCAAAACTGGCCAAGATGCGTATCTCAGGATTGCTCAAACCGGACGACTCGGCTGACGAGGTTAGGACTGGTCATTCTCCGCCGAAACAGGATGGCCGCGTCACAAGGAGTAGAGAACGGGAATCACCAGCAGGGTAGGAATCGTCGCACTCACCATCCCACCAATCATTGGCGCTGCAATCCGCTTCATGACGTCAGCCTTGACATCTTCACTACCATCGTGCTGGATGGGGACAGCAAGGTGGAATTCCTGGTCCCGGCGAATCTCAACACCATGCTCCACAGCATGCTGGCTGCGGACGGAAAGCGGTAGAAGTCGAAGTCACTGTCTACCGATCTGAGAGTCGGAAGAGAACAGATGGACGTCATCTCGTATATGCCCTCTTTGCGGTTATTCCTGTTCTTGGGGGCGCTGGGCTTTCTGCTGGTCCTGGAGTGGAAGGTCCCGTTCCGCGTCCCGGTCCAATCCAGATCCCGCCATATCGGAACGAATTTGACCATTGGCGGAAGCAATGCCGTTGTGGTGATGCTCTCGGCCGGGCCGTTGCTGGCGTGGAGCCACTTCGTGGAAACCAAAGCATGGGGACTGCTTTACCAATTGCCAGGACCCATTCCCAACCTAGTGGGCTCGGTTGTCTTGCTCGACCTGGTCTTCTATGGTGCCCATTGGGCCAATCACCACGTCCCGTTCCTCTGGCGCTTTCATCGTGCCCACCACAGCGATTTAGATTTCGATGTGACCACCGCACTCCGCTTTCACCTCGGTGAGATCGTGATCTCAACCGTGATCAAAGCTGTGAGCATTGTTGCGCTCGGGATCTCCCCGCTAGGTCTGATCCTGTTTGAGATGGCGATTCTGGCCGCGGCCCAGTTTGAGCACAGCAACCTCCGGTTGCCAGAACCTATCGAGACGTGGGTCCGCCTGCTCATGGTGACACCTAATATGCACCGGATCCACCATTCTCGCAGGCCGAGGGAACACAACGCCAATTTCGGGACGATCTTTTCAGGATGGGATCGGCTGTTTGGAACCTATTTCATACGGATACGCCAGGAAGAAATCCGGATCGGCCTGGACGAGTATCCATCGCCGAAGCACGTTGGACTCGTTGGATTCTCGACAATGCCCTTTGGAGCAGCATGTCAGCCAGGACCGAATGGACCTTAGTTGACTTACACGCATAGCGGCAAAGCTTCTGTGAAGGGATCTGACGAACTTAGTACAAGAAGCTTCTTTTCTTGAAGACGGGGCACCGCTCACAACATTGGCGTCGCACGTGACTAAGTACGCTTTAACCAACCCACAACTGGAGGAACCCAACAGAGATTGGCCGCAATTGTTTCAAGAGCGGTAGAGACCTGCGTCGTGGGGCTGAATCCTAAGATTCGAGCAATTAACAAACCGATCGGCACAACGAGAATAATAGTAAGACTGGTGATCATCACCGGATGACGGAGATACTGACCTATGGCCTTTCGCCATGCCCCTTCTCGCCGGCGCATGAAGATTAATCCCGATACGTTGGCCCCAATCTGGTCACCCAACGCATAAAAATAGGGAATATAAAAGCCTTCGACTCCGTACACATCTACCCCGAGCAGGCGGCTTCCCCAATCAATGATCCATGGAACCAACATCCCCATTAACTTTCCCCATCCATAAGCCTCGGCCATCGAGCCTGAGGAACCACGGATGCGTTGCCTGATAGCGTACATTCCTTCAAAGAGACTTTCTCCTTCTCCCGAGAGTGTGCGGACAATCCACTGGCCTAGAGCGCTCTGATGGAACCCAAAATGATCAAGCAACGCCCCAGTTAGGAGTCCGCCAGCAAATCCTGCCCCGGTATACTTGAGCAGCTCACCAAATTCTTCTTGATCAGCCCGTTCTGCGGTATGTGTTCTGTCGTCAGTCATCGTTTCTGCTCTCACACTATGCGCATCTGCAACCAGGAGTGATGGAAAAGGGTAACTTGGCTAGGGTGGGCTGGAGAATGGTGCAGTGAAGTACATTCTATTCATACGGTCCTACAACTTGAATGCCTTCTGTTAACTCTTCCACGATCTGCAATGTGACATGGTCGATGCCAAATCGCTCCTGCAGAAGTTGTTGAAGTTTTCTCAATACCTCATCCCGGTTTACTCCGGATGAAACCACGACATGAGCGCTCAGTGAGTCCAGGCCGGAGGAAATTGTCCAAATATGGAGATCATGAATTGATTTTACGCCTTGGACACTGGTCATGGCCTTTCCCACCTCAGCAAGTGCCAGATGCGTAGGCACTCCCTCCATCAAAATTTGGACGGCCTGTCGGATCAGGTTCCAAGTTCTGGGTAGAATAAACAGGCCGATCGCGGCACTGATGATGGGATCGGCAAGTAACCATCCCGTTATTTGAATGATAAGAGCGGCCAGGATGACGCCGAGGGAGGTGATGGCATCCCCGAGCACCTCGAGGTAGGCGCCTCGGAGGTTCAGACTCTCTCCAACTCCGCTGCGCAGAAGCCACATGCTCAGGAGATTAACGCCCAGGCCGACGATGGCAATAACGAGCATCGGGCCTGCCACAACCTCAGGAGGAGACCAGGCGCGTTGATACGCTTCGTAGAGAATAAAGGCTGCCACGCTGAAGAGCAGCACACCGTTTGCCAAAGCCGCCAGGATTTCTAGACGCACATAGCCATAGGTATTCGCCGGGGTGGGCGGTTTGCTGGCAAACCAGATGGCGAGGAGGCTCAGGGTCAGGCCAGCGACATCGGTCAACATGTGGCCGGCATCGGCCAAGAGCGCAAGGCTGCCAGTCCAATACGCACCGACAACCTCGATGACCAAGAATCCAATCGTCAGTCCAAGCGTCACCAACAGACGCCTTGAATGGCGCCCGGCGCTTGTCTCCTGGGTTGGAGGCTCCGTGTGCTGGATGTGCGTCTTCACGAGCGGACCCGTTGTGAGGAACAGAAGCTCATAAGGAAATCTCCATGCATCGATTCCACGTCGACATTTCCATCCACCGATACAGAACCGGAAGGCCCACCAGTCGGAGCGAGACTACGGTCGCCTCATGCCTCGTCCTTGGTTAGGGTTGTCGCGTCTGATCCGCCGCGATTCTCCCTACGGCCCACAGGACTGAAAGATTTCTTCACAATGCTTATGGGTGCTGGAGGATTCCGGCATCATGCGGTACTCCACCTTGGTCACCAGATCGTTCTCCACCGTCACAATCGCTGTACAACTGTGTCGTATCCCCTCGGGACGGCTGCCTTTAGACCCCGGGAAGGATTGCTCTAACGTTCCTCCCTCTTTGTAGTAGGTCAGGAGTCGCCCTCCATTGTGTAACGAGGCCTTCCGCGGCGGACCCGCGCAGGCCAGGACTTCCGACTCGGATTTGCCAATGAGGGTCTGCTGGGCGGTGACGGGGTGAGGTTGGGTCGTCGCCACGCAGGAGATAAAAGCGAGAGGAGCGACTGTCACGAACAGGGCGGCGAAGATGCATCGAAGACGAACGTGACGATGAGGCTTCATTTGCCCACCTCGATGGCAGAAGTAAGTGTGGGCATGGACGTTTCCGTTGTGCTGCGTCGCGAGATCCTCTGCTCGATCCAGCGATAGACAATCGGCAGGACGAGCAGAGTGAGCACTGTGGAGGAGACGAGGCCGCCAACCACCACGGTCGCCAATGGTTTTTGGACTTCTGATCCTGGCCCCGTAGCCAACAACAAGGGAATCAGCCCCATGGCGGCCACGAGAGCGGTCATCAGCACGGGGCGCAACCGGAGCATGGCTCCATCCAGAATGGCCTCATCTATCGGTCGGCCTTCCTCCTGCAGCCGGTTGAAGTAGGAGACCAGGACGACACCATTGAGCACGGCGACACCAAACAAGGCGATAAACCCGACAGAGGCCGGCACGGAGAGATACAGCCCCGAGAGCCAGAGGGCGAGGATGCCACCGATCAGCGCAAAGGGAATGTTCAGGAGGATGAGGCCTGCGTGACGCACTGTCCCAAACGTGAAGAAGAGCAGCAGAAAAATGAGTCCAATGGCCAGCGGCACGACGATCGCAAGGCGCGCCATGGCTCGCTGCTGGTTCTCAAACTGCCCCCCCCAGGTGAGGTAATATCCGGGCGGAAGTTTGACGTGGGCTGCAATTTGCGCTTGCGCTTCCTGGACGGCCCCCACAAGATCCCGGCCGACGATATTACACTCGATGACCAGCCGGCGGCTCGAGTCCTCTCGGCTCACCTGCGCCGGGCCTTCTTCCAGCTTGATCTTCGCCAGTTCTCGCAAAGGTATCCGCGAGCCGCCCGGCGCAGAGATGAGGAGGCTCCCAATCGCCTCCACATCTCCCCGGCGCTCCTGGGGATACCGGACGACAATGGGAAAACGGCGGAGGGCTTCAAAAATCTCTCCCGCAGTTTTCCCACCCACCGCTGTTTCAATGATCTGGCTCACATCCGCGACATTGATCCCGTACCGCGCAATCCGCGCGCGATCGATTTCGACCTTCAGGTAATAGAGCCCTGAGACCTGCTCGGCCCGAATATCCTTCACCCCCGCCACGCTGCTCAGGACATTCACGATCTCATCCCCTTTAGCCTTGAGAACACTCAGGTCTTCCCCGAACAGCTTGATCGCCACTTGGGAGCGTACGCCTGAGACCAACTCATCCACGCGCATGGCAATGGGTTGCGAGAGACCAAAAGAGATGCCGGGGATCTGCGAGAACTCGTCGCGGATACGGCGTTCAATTTCAGCTTTTGAGGACACCCCCCACTCAGCGCGAGGTTTCAACATGACATAGACGTCTGTCTGCTCCATGCCCATGGGGTCGGTCCCTAACTCATTGGCTCCCGTGCGCGAGACCACCGTACGCACTTCAGGAATGCGTCGTAGGAGCCGTTCCGCCTCACTCGTGATCTCAAGCGATTTCGTTAAGCCGATGCTGGGCAGCCGCATGAGGCTCACCACAATACTGCCCTCATCCATGCTCGGCACAAATTCCCTTCCAATGAATGTGAGTAAGATCAGGCTTCCTCCGAGGGCGATCACGGCGGCCATCACAACCGCCCGACCATGCGCCAGCGCCTTCTGCAAGAGGTTCCGGTAGGAAGCTTTGAGGCGAGCCAGGAGTCGCCCTTCGCCGCCGCCCGGTTGGCTCCTCAAGAGAAGGGAGCAGAGCACGGGAATCACCGTCATGGAAAGGAACAGCGAGCTGAGCAATGCGATGACGACTGTCAAGGCCAACGGGTTGAACATCTTCCCTTCCATGCCCTGCAGGGTCAGCAGCGGGAGGAAGGTCAACGCAATGATCAATTCCCCGAAGAGACTCGGCCTCCGAACTTCCAGCACGGCGTTCAGGACGGTGTCCAGTCTTTTCAGGTCTCCTGCCCCCTGCCCGGCCGCACGATCGGACAGGCGCCGCTCGACGTTCTCCACTTGTATGATCGCTGCGTCGACGACCATGCCGAGGGAAATCGCCAAGCCTCCCAAGGACATGAGGTTGGCGGATAATCCGACCTGGTACATGATCAGAAATGTCGTCAGGACAGCGAGAGGGAGCGTCAGGGCCACGACAAGCGCGCCGCGAACGTTGCGTAAAAAGAGGTAGAGCACGACAATGACAATCACCGCGCCTTCAAGTAAGGCTTTCTCCACGGTTTCAAGCGCATGCCTCACGAGCTGGGTTCGCTCATAGTAGGGAAGGATCCGCACGCCCTCCGGAAGGAGGGCATTGATCAACGTGACCTTCTCCTTGACCCGTTCCACGACCTGGAGACTGTTGCCGCCTCTGAGCATCACCGCAATGCCGCCCACGACCTCGCCTTGATTGTCTCGTGTCTCTCCTCCGAGACGGATCGCGGCGCCGGCCTGCACTCTGGCGACGTTTCTGACATAGACCGGTGTCCCTTCATGGACGCTGACGACGATCCGTTCGAGATCTTCGACCGACCGAGCCAGGCCGATCCCGTAGACCACGAACTTATCCCCACGGTGCTCAACATAACTGCCGCTTGCATTGGTATTGTTTTCAGAGACCGCTTGGTAGACCTGGCGTAACGTGAGTCCGTAGCTGATGAGTGCGTCCGGATTCACCAGCACTTGGTACTGCTTGGCCTCACCCCCCAACGTGTCGACATCGGCGAGGCCGGGCACCGTGCGCAGCAGAGGACGAATGACCCAGTCCTGAATCGTCCGCAGCTCCATCAGGCTTTTCCCTGGCCCGTCGACGACGTATTGATAGACCTCCCCCAACCCGGTGCTGACCGGGCCCAGGACCGGATCTGCGCCTGCTGGGAGGCGGTCTTTGGCCTGGATCACTTTCTCGAGGACCACTTGGCGAGCGAAGTAGATATCCACCGAATCCGCGAACACCACGGTAATGACAGACAGGCCGAACTTGGAGACAGAACGCAGCTCGGTCTTTCGAGGTAAATTGGTGAGCTCGATTTCCAATGGAAACGTCACGAGCCGCTCCACTTCGAGAGGGGAGAGCGCCGGCACC
>JBOHOI010000073.1:0-11391 GCA_050731155.1 Nitrospiraceae bacterium
GGTCCTTCCAGGTGCCGGCCACGCCGGGCACGAGGGCCTGACCGCCCAGCTTGCCCTCCGTGCCGACCTCGCGCGCCACCCGGGTCACCTCCGCCGCGAAGGCATCAAGCTGTTTCACCATCTCGTTCACCGTTCTTGCCGTGCTCAGGAACTCTCCCCTGAGCGGATGGCCTTCCGCTTCCAACGACACGGTTTGCGTGAGATTGCCCTTCGCCACCGCGCCAATCACCCGGGCCATCTCGCTAGTGGGGCGGACCAGATCGTCGATGAGTTCATTGATCGCCTCGACATTGCTTTCCCACGCGCCACCGGCCTCCGGAATCGACGCACGCTCCAACAGTCTGCCTTTTTTGCCGACGACATGGCTGACCCGCTTGAACTCGGCGGCAATTTTGGCGTTCATCTCGATGATGCTGTTCAGCTCGTCGGCAATTTTGCCACCGATGCCCGTCCATTCGACCGGCAGACGAGCGGTCAAGTCACCTCTTTTGACGGCCTTGAGCACGTGAAGAAGCATCTTGGCATCCGGCACGTCACCAGTTTTCAGATCATGACCATTCTTGCCGGCCATTCTCTCTCCTTTACGCTTGATTCGATGCGTGGCTTACGGCCTTCATGCTGTCTTCCTACGTCATGACCAGGAGGCTCAGCGCGGACCCACCAGCCTTCGTCCTCTCCTCGGCCTGTCGTGCGCGCCCTCTGTCGCAGCACCCCTCCGCTCGCTTCTGCAGGCGGACGATAACTGCAGCTACCCACATCGAAGCCAGCACCAGCGCGGGGTTTGCTTCTAAGAACCAGATCGTCAGGCTAGGAGGAGGCAGGATGGAGCCGAGCAGGGTCAAGATCGTACAGCCTGCGACGACCCGGAGCGTGGACCGTCGAGGGGGCATCCAGGCGGAGCCTAAGACGAGGGCCACAGAGAGCATTGGCACCGGCACCCCCTGCAGAGTCCACACGTCCAGGGCAAAGATGCCGCCTGCAGGGCTGCTATTCCCCATGGAATAGGGAGGCTGTTCAATTTGGGACGCATGAGGCTTGCCCACCTCCATAAGAGCGAAGGAGAGCAAATGCCATGCCATCGTAATGTTGTTCACAGAAGATTGCAAAAGATTTCATGGATTTACGAGCCGATGCTATAGCAGAGTCAGTGGGGTGTACCCTTTAGGGTACAGAGAGTGCCAAAGCTGAACGGGGCGGGTATACCGCTCCGGAGGCAAGGCGCCGGGCTGCTGCGTGGCGGCTACGTGATCGGCAGCTTGGATGGGGTGGATACTGAAAAGTCCAGGTACCAGTTTTTCGTGGGCCAGGCAGGGGGCGGCAGGGAGAAACCATCGGCTTTCAGGAGCAGCTCGATCCAGGGCACGGCCTGTTCCGTTTCCGTCAGCGGTTCAGGCCACGGCGTCGGCGGTGCGATGTCAATGGGAACCAGGCGTTCTTTCTCGGCCAAGGCCAGGACATACTCGTTCGCTTGCACCCCGATCCCGCTGATCCGGTCTAGGAGCGGCTTCGTCACGTAGACAAAGAGATGTCGTTGATCCAGGTCGCCAAGGGTGCCCACTCCCCGCTGTGTGAATCGGCGCCCTTCCGACTCGTGATGCCTCTCCCCCTCCGGATGTCTCGACCACACAAGACAGGTTACTCCCATGATCGTGTTCTGAGCATCGCGATGCCGCCAGATCGGGTACCCGTCACGGCCTGCCATGCACAGGGTCGGATGCGGATCCGGTTTCTGGATGTTGAGGACTTGAACCAGGATGCGAAAGTGACCCAGTTCAGCGGGAGAATACGCTCGTTTCAATTTCACCAACACACTTGCGCTCGTCAGCGGTGTCGCGCAGTCCTGGAAAAACTCCAGACGGGCAAGTTGTTTCTCGACCCCCTCCAGTTGCTTCAGCATCAGCCTCTCAAGCTGCGCGCCGAACCGTTCAAGAAATGAAGCCCATGCAGACTCTGACATCGGGACGCTCAAGTCCTGGATCGGAACGCGCAGCTCTGCCGGATTGTCGAGCAGAATCCGTAACCGTTTCCGGGTGAACACTTCCACATAGCCGAGCCCTCGGTCTTTGCCTTCCCGGATGAGCGCGTCTTCCTCAGCCGGCGTGAGCTCGACGTTCGTGAAAAAGACAAAGGCTTTGAGGGTCGGTTGTCCTGCCAGGGCCGCTTGCAGATCATCGCAAAATTTGCGCGCGACCCACCGTTTGTCTTCCCGGGAATCGGTGACGGCATGGCGAAAGCCGACCGCTCCCCAGACTTGACAGCCGCTGCTCGTCCCTCGCTTCAACATCGCTGGCTCCATGTCACGGAAGGAAAGGTCGGCAAGCTCGTCTATCATCGCTCATCTGGTGTTGTGTGCACAAGGCAAGGTGGTATAATTTCTGCTGTATCCAGGAGGGCTCCTGACGATGAAGAGACTGACGTCGTACATGGCTGGCAGCATCGCTCTTGTGCTTTCACTGAGCGTCGGGCCGTTCGTTCCGTCACCCGCTGCGGAGACCGAGAGGGAGAAGACGACTCAGCAGGAGGAAGGCACAAAAAAAGGCTTCTCCCTGCGCGTTGATGATCTGCCCAAACCGGTCCCGGAGGTCATGGACGCCATCAAGCGCGTCGGCGATGAGGTCGGCAAAGGGATTTCCAAGGCGACCAGCGCCGGGGCCGAAGCGGTGAACAAGGCGGTGAAGGGGCAGAAGGAGAAAGAGAAATAGTCCGGGAGCGAAAACGTTACCACCCATCCGGCTGCCCAAGAGTAATACGCGAGCGAGCGGGGCGAAAGACGGAATGGCCCAACAGCGGTGTCAGTAAGTTGGCTGGCAGTGGACGGGAAAAATAATACCCCTGGAATTCATCACACAGCCGGCTTCTCAAGAACTCCGCTTGCGCGTCCGTTTCAACACCCTCTGCAATGACGGTCAGGTCGAGACACTTGGCCAGCGAAATAATCGCTTGGATAATCGCCGCATCCACCGGATTGGTTGGGAGGTCGCGCACGAAGGACTGGTCGATTTTCAAGGTCGTGATCGGGAGGTGCTTCAGGTAGCCAAGGGACGAATACTCGACGCCGAAGTCGTCAATGGCGATCCGAACCCCGACCTCGCGCAGTTTCCGGAGCGTAGCAATGGACCGTTCCCGATCCTGGATGAAGAGGCTCTCCGTGAGTTCCACCTCGAGCGAGGAGGGCTCCAAACCGATCTCGTGCAGGATCTGGACAATCATATCGCTGAGATTGTGGTATTGAAAGAGTCGTCGCGAGATATTCGCCGCCACGCGTAAGTCCGGGAACCCGCCGACTTGCCACACTTTGGTCTGTGCGCAGGCAGCGCGCAGCACCAATTCAGTGATCGGCACAATCAAGCCGGTTTCTTCCGCCACCGAGATGAATGAGTCTGGAGAGAGCAATCCACGGTGCGGATGTTGCCATCGGACCAGAGCCTCGACGCCGCAGATGTTCCCGGAATGGGCATCAATAAGCGGCTGGTAGTGAGGCAGGAATTCTTCCCGTTCCACCGCCCGCCGGAGATCGGTTTCCAACTGTAGGCGCTCAGCGGCCCGCACGTTCATGTCGGCCGAGTAGAACTGGAACGAGTTGCTCCTGGCTTTGGCGACGTACATGGCCGTGTCGGCATATTGGATGAGGCCGTCTCGCTCTTGGTCATCAGAGGGATAGATCACGATACCGATGCTGGCGGTCATAAAGATGTCGTGACCTTCCAGTCTCATCGGAAGGGCCACGGTCTCGAGGAGCTTCTGTGCGACGGTGCTGGCGTCGATCGGAGACGAGATCTTTTCGAGGATGAACATAAATTCATCGCCGCCCATGCGGGCGACTGAGTCGGTTTTCCGCACACAGCTTGGCAACCTGGTCGCCATGGTCTTCAGGACCAGGTCCCCCATGGGGTGCCCCAGGCTGTCATTCACGAGCTTGAAGCCATCCAGGTCCAAAAACAGGATCGCCAACAACTTGCCGGTTCGGCGCGCGCGGCCCAGCGCCTGGTCGAGCAGTTCCATGAACTGACGACGATTTGGCAGGCCGGTGAGGAAATCGTAATAGGCCAATTCAGCCAGGCGGGCCTCCGCCTGCTTGCGCTCCGTGATGTCGCGGATGATGGCGCTGTAAAAGGTCTGTCCCCAGGTCTTCCAGGTCGCCAGGGAGAGCTCCAGCGGAAATTCGACGCCGTCTTTTCTCAATCCGTGCAACTCCACAGTCGTCCCGATCACCCGCGATTCGCCGGTTCCCTGCACCCGCTTCAACCCCTGTTGGTGCGCCGCTCGATATCGCTCTGGCATCAGGAGCGTCAGCGGCTTGCCCCGCACTTCCTCTTCTTCATAGCCAAAAATGGCCCTCGCGCCCTTGTTCCAGGACAGAATGACGCCGCGGCTATCGGCTGAGATAATGGCGTCGTTGGCGGACTGGGTCACGGAGCGGAACCGCTCTTCGCTGGCCCTGACCGTCTCTTCCGCCCGTTTGCGCTCGGTGATGTCCCGGGCGATGCAGACGATGCCGACGGTCTGCTCGAAGCGATCGCGGATCGCCGAGGCGGAGATGTCCAGCACCATCGTCCAGCCCTGCCTGGGAGAATAGTTCGTTTCGTAGTGTTGCAGAGCCCCTGTGCGAATCAACGTGTCCAGCTTCTCCCTGGGGAAGAGATCGCGGCTGATCGTCGAGATGGATTTTCCGACCAACTCCGTTTCGGAGCGTCCCAGCAAGTGACAGGCTGCTTGATTGGTCACCTGCAGGATCCCATCGTGATCCAGCACCAGCAGGGCGTCGGCCATGGTCCTGATAATCGGCTCCGCCGCAAAGGCTGGCGTGATATCCACCAGTTGATAGCGCCAGATCGCGCGCTCCACGAACACCAGCCAGGCGAAGACTCCGAGGTAGCCGAGGGGATAGAGCCCGACGCCGTATTTCGGGAGGAAATCCAACGAGGCGATATAAGCACCTGCAAACGCGATCGAGAGCCATTTGATCCGGCTCTTGTGCGTCCCAGGCTTGGCCTTCCGGTATTCCATCCAGTAATGATGCAGAGCGATGAACATCATGCAAAAGAAGAACGTCATAAACGGAAGGCCCAGCCACCCGTACTTGGGATAATAGCCCCAGGGATAGCGATACATGGCGCTATGGAGGGCGTTTGTCGGCAAGATCACGGCCGCAAACAGCGCGGAGATCGTCCAACTGATCCACACCCGCGCCTTGTATCGCTGATAGATGCGGAGCGCGACCACGGTGAAGTGGTAGATCGCCGAAGGAATGAAGGGAACGCCGAGGTACGCGGCTTTGGCCCACCAGCGGGCCACACTTTCGTTCGTCGTCGAATACATCCACGAGAAGCCAAAGAGCCAGACGCTGACCGTCAGCGTCATCAAGAAAAACAAGACGCTCACCAGCGAGAGTCGCTCTCGAATGAGAACCGTGAGGCCCAGTATCAGGAGGGCCACCGTCGTCACAAAGGTTGGGATTGCGTAAGGGCTGAAGGTGTAATTGGCGGGGTTGAGCAAGTCTGTGATCATGACAGCCCAACGAGATGTGCAAAAGTCGGGCCGGCGTATAGACTAGAACTAGCCGTAAAACCTGTTGTTTTTGAAGCAAGTATTCGAAGAAATACTAGGATGGCTGAAGGCCTTTAACAATTTTTTGAGGCTTGGTGCGGGCTTACGCACAATTTTGTAGCTGGTTCGGTGATCAGAAACCGCTTAGGGGCTCTCTCTATCTTCCGGGATCCCGCCCAGGCGCATGACGCGGGCGCCGTGCTTGTCGATGATCGAATCCATGGCAGCGACGGCCTTGGTGGTGCATTGGTCGAACAGGCTCTCGGTCGCGGGTACCAAGTCGGAGAGTGAGAGGCCGATCAGCCGGTAGCGCGTTCGTGGGACGGTCAGACTCCGGAGGGCGTCGCGGATGTCGCGCCACATGAGAGGATCATAGTTCAGCGGTTCGGCAAAATGACGTTGCCGCGTCGTGATCTTGAACTTCGCGTCCTTGAGCTTCACCGTAAACGCGCCGGCCGCTAAGCCCTGCCGTCTCAATTCGTGGGCCAGGGTGCTGAGAAAGCCGCGTACCGTCCGTTCCAGGAACGTCAGATCGTCCGTGTCGTGATCGAAGGTCGTTTCATGTCCCAGGCTTTTTTGATCCCGGTCTGGCACCACCGGATCGTGATCTTCGCCGCGCGCGAGCGCCTGCAGGACCGGGAGGTGCTTGCCCCAGAGTTGGCGAAGCGGTGGTTCACATCGCGGCTCCAACAGATCGCCGATGCGATAAATGCCCAGGCGCTCCAGTTGCGCTGCGGTCTTGGGGCCGATCCCTGGCAGTGACCGGACCGGCCGCGGAGCTAAAAAGGCTGCCTCCGTCCCTGGCTCAACGACAACCAGACCGTCGGGCTTGCGGGCGTCGGCCGCGACCTTGGCGATCGTCTTGCCGATCGCGACGGCCACCGTGCAACGAAGACCGGTGGCCTCGAAGATGGCGTCCTTGACCGCACGGCCGAGTGCGGCCGGGTCTGGGTGCAACGATTGGAGGTCACTCGTGTCGGCGTAGAACTCGTCGATGCTGGTCCAGGCGATGGCTGGGAAGAAGCGATCGGTCACTGCTCGCATCCGTTCGTGCATGCGCTGGTAGAGCGGATGGTCCAAGGGAACCAGGACGAGATCAGGACAAAGCCTGAGCGCGTGAGCCGTCGGCATGGCCGCGTTGACGCCGAACCGGCGGACCGCATAGCTGGCAGAGGCGATGATGCCGCGGGGCGGCGGCGACCCGACAGCCACCAGTTTTCCGGCAAGAGCCGGATTCGCGACAATGGCTGAGGAGGCGAACATGGCGTCCACGTCGCCGAAGACAATCTGGCGCAACCACCTGGCCATCGCGAGCATCCATCACGGTATCGAAAAGTTCAGCTCGAGCTGGACTGGTCGGATAGGAATCGTCGAAAGTCCGAAAGTCTTCACGTCTGAGACTTTAAGACTTTCAGACTTTATGACATTTGGATCTGGTGGCGTTGGACGTTTGACGCTCGCGGTCACCACTTCTTTGAGCGACCCCTGGCAGGCCCCGCACCGGTGGCGGCTTGGCCGGATGGTGCGCCTCTGTCGTTCATAGACTTTCCCGCATCGGAGGCACTGCCACGCGTGTTTGGCAAATGCTCGGACCGCCTCGTCGAACCGATGGCAGATCGTGATGCTTAACCCATCGCGGTTCATGGCCGCCATCCTGTGGGCAAAGTCCAGTCCGTGGTTCGGTCGTCGCTTGAGCACATCGAATTCCCACTGGTGAATCATCTCGTGCGCCAGCGTGCTGATGGTCTCCCATTCAGCCTGCTCGGCATGGTCTGATAGCCGCTGCAGTAATGGCGACGAGAGTCGGATGAGTCGTCGCCCATGAGTCGTGTCGGCACAGTCGCCCGCTCTTGCCCGCGGCCCGACTCGACTGACGAACATCCCGGCGGAGGCGGTCAGGCGACGGCTCCAGATAATCTGAATAGGAGGGAGCGCGCCACGAAAGTATCGGGCATTCAACTCACGCCACAAAGCCTGCAGCCGTTCGACCGAAGGCAGTGCGGGTGGAAGCCGCGTCATGATGGCCTCATGAAAACAGATTCGCTGACGGAGTGCAATGCCTTGTGGAGGGTACGGCAAGCGGAATCAGCGGTCCAGCTCTTCGATTACTGCGGCGGCGAGCAAGGGGATCATGATCTCGTGATGGCCGATGAGCGAATAGCCATGGCCGCCTTTTTGCGTGGGCCGCTTGACCACGTTCGTCGTCGGGCGGTAGTGAGGCAGGAAATCCATATTCACAGTGGTGATGTCGGTCAGCGCGTGACCCAGGTTGCGACCCAGGGTGACGGTCTTCAGGAACACCTCCGGAAGGATCACGGCAGAGCCCAGGTTCAGGTACGCGCCGCCTTCCATCCCGGCCACGACTGCTGCCAGCCTTCGGAAGTCGAGAAGAGACGCGGCACCGATGGCGGCCCCGTCGGCTGAAGGGTGCATATGGATGATGTCTGTTCCGAGCGCCACGTGGACCGTGACCGGAATCCCGAGCCTGGCACCGGTGGCCAGCAGGCTGATGTGGCGATGGGGAAACTGTCCCTTGTAGCGGTTAATGTAGTGGCCAACCGCCTCGCCGATCCCTTGTCCCTCTTTCGCTCCTCGCGCAATCGCTTCATTCAGCATGCGGCCGGTCTCCTCTGCCATCCCGAAGCGACCGGAGTCGATCTCCGCTTCCACATCTTCTGAAGTGTGTCCCATCAAGGCCAGCTCGAAATCGTGGATGATCACCGCGCCGTTCATCGCCACCGCGGTCACGATGCTGCGCTCCATGAGGTCCACGAGGATCGGGTTCAAGCCGACTTTGGTCGGGTGCGCGCCCATCCCCACGATGACCGGCCGGCCCTTACGGTGCGCTCGAACGATGGCCTGTGCGACGGCGCGCAGCGTCTTGACTGCCAGGATGTCTGGGAGAGTCTGAAGGAACCGCTGCAGCGACCCACCGCGCTGCCAGGGAGCGGAGAAGTCGGAGAGCCGCACCTTGCTGTGTCGGCGGCTCAGCGGATAGGTCTTCAGCTTGGACAGGTCAATGGGCTTGAGCGGTGCGCGTGGCGAGACCGGCGCGCGCGGCTTATCAGGGGGTTTTCGCAAATATGTCTTCCTCGATCAATTCGCACAGGACATGCCCGAGCGTGAGGTGGCTTTCCTGGATGCGGGCGGTCACGGTGGACGGCACGATGAAACAGTGATCAACCAAGCTCGCCAACTGACCGCCTTTCCCGCCCGTCCATCCGACCGTAATCAGGCCGATCGCTCGCGCGGCTTCCGTCCCTTTCAGCACGTTGGGGGAGTTGCCGCTGGTGCTGATCGCGATCGCGATGTCGCCCTTCTGGCCATGCGCCCGAACCTGGCGGGCGAAAATCTCGGCGTAGTCATAATCGTTGGCGATGCAGGTGAGCGCCGCCATGTCAGCGCCCAGCGCGATGGCTGGCAGGGGCGAACGGTCGCGATGATAGCGGCCGACGAACTCGGCGGCGATGTGCGAGGCGTCAGTCGAACTCCCGCCGTTCCCGAACAGCAGGACTTTATGCCCTTCCTTGAATGCCCGCGCGATAAGGCGCGCCACCTCGACGATCCGGTCTGCGTGCTCCCGGACGAACCGCCGCTTGACCTCGGCGCTCTCTTCAAAGGCTCTGATGACCTGCTCTTTCATGCGGCGGATTGTAGGCTACAGCCCGTCGCCTGTCAAACGTAGCGTGATGTTGCTCGTGCCAGTGCGGGGTGCTATAGTCCGTGCGGTATGGGCGTCGAAGGTCCTGTTAAAGCGTTGCCGATCACCGGGTTTGACGACGCAGTGGACTGCTCTGGCTTATGGTGAGGAACATGCGTGAAATTTGCTGAGCTGGTCAGATTGCTGGAGCGGAACGGGTTCAAGCTCGTGAAAGAGAAGGGGGCCATTCGCTACTACACAAAGACAGGTGTAGACCGATTGATTCGGATTGATTATCATGGCGCGAAAGAGGTGCCTACGGGGACCTGTCAGGCAATCCTGAAAGCGGCCGGCCTGAAGAACAGAGAGGAATAACGTGGTCGACCTTAAATATTCACTGGTGATCGAGGCGACGGAAGATCCTTCCTTCTTCGGGTTCTATTCGCCGGACCTCGAAGGGTTTACAGGCGTGGGACATTCTATCGAGGACTGTCTTTATCAAGCCAGATGGGGTATGGAAGAGCATCTTGCTCTTCTGAAAGAGAAAAGTCTGCCAATCCCTCCTGCCAATTCGAGTCCGACTGTCATCATCCAAAACGAAAAGCGGGTCAGACAACCCATGTGAGTTCCCGTCGCCTCGCTCCTCCTCACTATTTCTGCACACCGTTGATCGTGCCTAGGTGTGATGTTATAGTCCGCCGGGCATGAGTGTTGAGGGTCCTGTCAAAGCGTTGCTGATTGCCGTGTCTGACGACGCGCCGGCAGCGGTCTATTCGATCAACCGGCTGAAGCCGGAGCTCCTGTGTTTTTTCGTCCCTGAGTCTGCCAAAAGTCTCGTCGAAACATCCGTGCAGCCGCAGATCGCCCAGATGCCGCGCCGCTGGGACTGGGTGGTGACGCCGGATGCCCACCGCTTCATGGCGTGCTACCAAGTGCTGTCTCGAACGCTTCCAGATCTGTTGCGGACCTGGGAAGTGAATCCCGGCGAATTGGTCGTGGACCTGACCGGCACCACCCCTGCCATGGCCGCCGCGTTATCTCTCGCGAGCATCACCTCCACATCACGCATGGTTGCACTTGGGCATGCGAACGCTGTGCGTGCCGCCGACGGCGAAGCGGTCGTGGTGGAGGACCACGAGCGGGTCTGGATGCAGGGGAATCCCTGGGATGAGGCGGCGGCCCTCTCTCGTCGCGAAGGGTGCGAGCTCTTTAACAGGGGCGCGTTCATACCGGCCTCGTCGTTGTTCCGTCAGATCGAGTCTCGGGTGAGCGGCGGACAGAAACCGCTCTACCGGGCACTCGCAGACTTGGCGGAGGGATATGGCTTGTGGGAGCGATTTCAATACCGCCAAGCCTGGGACAAGCTGAAGACTTCCCTCAAGGCGCTCGATATGGCATCAGTCTGGGGAGGTCCGGCTGGGCTTAAGGGGCTGCTGCCCTCGATCAAAGCTAACGCCGGGTTTCTTGAAAAATTGGTGCTGGACCCGCAGGAGGTCAAAGAAGCCATCGCCTACGACCTCCTCGCGCATGCGCGTCGTCGGGCTGACGTGGACCATCATTTCGAGGCCGCGACCGCCACGCTGCTGCGAGCCCTCGAAGCCTTTGCGCAGTGGCAGTTGTTCAAGCGATACACGATCAAGACCTGGGATGTGCAGCCGGAGCAGTTGCCGGAAGCGTTACGGGAACCCTGTCGGACCTGTTACCTGGATGATGTGGATGGGAAATACAAGCTGCCGCTTCAGAGCCAGTTCCGCGCCCTGGCTGGGCTGGGCGATCAGATGGGCCAGACCTTTTTGGCCCAGTGGCCCAAGATGAAGCCGCTACTGGACGCAGCCAACCAAGCGGTGCTGGGGCATGGATTCGAGCCGGTGAAGGTAGAGCGCTTCCAGCAGCTCTATGACGTCGTGATCAAGCTGACTGGTGTCAACGAGACGTCGCTGCCGCGATTCCCGACGCTGAGTCTCTAACGGGCCGTCATTCGTGAAGCGTGAAGCGTCCGAGGCGTCACTCGTGAAGGGTGAAACGCAAGGGGCGTTGAACGTGTAGCGTGAAGCGTATCTCGCAGGAAAGGGTTGCGAACGATGCTTCACGAACGACGAGAGACGAATACTGCTTCACGAGCGACGAGCGACGCACGACGAGCGACGAACCAAGAACGACGAGGCGCGAGGGAATGAAGATCAAGAACTTCCGCGATCTAGAGG
>JBOHOI010000074.1:0-11370 GCA_050731155.1 Nitrospiraceae bacterium
GGGTTGAACCCACAGACCTCAGCAGGGCTCCTGGGAATCAATCCACGAATTTTCAACGAATGGATCGTAGGCCAACGCCCAATCCCAGAATCAATGGTGCAGCGTCTTTCGACAATCCTTGGTGTTGCGCCAGGAATACTTAGGGCAACCCGGAACCTGAAGGGGCAACAAGCAGATATAACTCCCGCGATTTGGTACAAGCTGAGAGGGAATCGGCTTGTGGAGGCGGACCGCGAATTTGTCCTTCTCATTCGTATGCTCGGGTATTATATCGATCAGCTAGAACAGGCGACCAAGCGCCGCGCGGTTGTTTGGAAATCGTTGTTCCAAGATATTGTTCGGCAAACGGATACCCAAGCCCCTCCACGGGAACAAGGGCGGCAAGCCGCTCGCATGTTTCGGGAATCGACAGGATTAGGTCAGGGGTGCACTGGTATTGGAGAGGTACTTAGGGGGCATCTTCGCAGCCGCGGCTTGTTGGTAATAGAGAGCCCACTGCCTGAATCGCAAGTTGAGGGCTGCACGTTCTTTGTCGGCACCCCGCCATCTGATCGGCCATGCCTCTTTGCCAACCTGCATGGAACCACGTGGTTTCGTCGTAACGTAATATTGATGCATGAGGTCTGTCACGCTATCTTTGACGCATCTAATCAGGGAGCATCACTAGACTTTCGCGATGGGCAATCTGACATAGAGTTAGCGGAGGAGCGTGCCCAGGCTTTCGCCCAAGAGGCCCTAGTCCCCCGGGAAGTCCTCCGCCATATCACTCAGACCCGCGGGATCCTCTGGGGTGGAATGACTCAACGAAGCTTGGCCAGGCTGGTTGCAGAGACACATGTCGAGCAGAAATTGGTAATTAGGGCCGCTGTGGAGAATGAGTTACTGTCTCCAGAAGACGAGACACGTTGTCTCGCAATGGAGATTGCCGATGACCTCCGGGAGCTCAGCGATCACGCGCTTTCCGCCGAGGAGTACATTCAAAAAATTGGTGTAGAGGAGGCTAAATGGGCTGGGAAGCGTAATACAACGATTCCGATCCGAAGCCTAAGATTGCCGGTGCCCTATATTGATGCTGTACTAGAGGCCTTCAAAGACGGAAAGATAAGCCGTGGCAAAGCTGCCGAGCTGCTGATGGTAGACGAGCAAGCCTTCGATGAACGATTTGGTGAGGTCGCGGAGGCGTGTGAGGACTGATTCGCGTGTCTCTCCTAGGCGATCATGCCGAATCCGCCGCTTCTGGTCTGTGATACAGACGCCCTTGTTCAACTCCTTCTTGTCAACGAACTTCGTCCATTCCGCATTCTGAAAATAAATTACGGCATCCAGCCTGTCATCGTTCCCGAAGTGGAGAACGAACTGCGGGTTCACAGAAAGTATCGGGATCAAATCGAGGCACGCCTGGACAAGGCGCTTACAACGGGGATCATCGTAGTCTTAGACCGTGCAACGATCCAAGCCTGTTTAGCTAGTTCAGAGTCGGCAATCCCAACCGCTGCAGCGCAATCGACAATGGAAAGAATCCAAAGCTTGGGCGCTGAATACAATGTGCCAGTGGATCTTGGTGAGGCCTATACATTGGCAGCGGCAGTTGTATTAGAGGTCCCAGCTCTCAGCAATGATCGGACCGCACTGAACTCACTGAACAATGCTGACTTGGCGGTTCCTTCGCCGGTGTTGCGGACGTTTGATGTGATCGCCTTTGGAAGTCAGGTTCACCTGCTTTCAGAAGCGGACTGTGAGTTGATTCGAAAGGCCTTGATTCGAGAAGGTGAATGGGTGCCAAAGGAATTTCGATCGTCAAGTTTCGCTGCTGGGTTGCCAAGCTTCTGTGCGCGATTGTTGGATAGGTCAGCTTTGGCTGTGGGGGCCGCTCCATCTCATGGCCATGCATACGCTCGGCAGCTCATTATCTCGTCCAAATCTTCGTAAGGCTACCTGAGGTTCAGATCCTGATCACACATCAACACTGCATCTCAAAATATGATTGGGAAAACAGCCTAGGCTGTTTTGGGTCGAAGGCATACTAAACAGGCCTCAGCGGCGAGCCCGCTGGGACCTGTTCCTTTCTGGACTCTTACGAAGGCACCGCTTAACTCGCTGGCGAATTGCGCAAGCACTCTCGCGCGATTCATGCACAGGCGAACAGAACCGCTACTTTTGCACCAACCTCCGCCCGAGATTCCGCCCTCAGTGGAGTCAGCACCGTAACGGGAGTGCAAGCTTCTCTGAATTAAACGAGGCTTAACCGACTTATCTCCTGTCGGCGTCGTGCTTCTGCTCCGCAATGTTTTTGCTGGCTTCGTTGAGGTCCTGATGCAGTTCTTTGCGTTCCTCTCTCGTCAGTGAGCCGTCTGATTTCATCTCGCGCTCTTTGGCTCTGATCGCTCTCTGTTCGGCCCTCAGTGCTCGGGTCTCCTCCTTCGTCAGCTCTCCGCTTTTGACCCCTTGCTTGATGCGCTGCTTCTGCTTATGTTCCCGGCGGTCAGCGCCTGGGGATTTGGGATCTGCGAACACCGGCGCTGCAAACGTCATCACCAGAATCGCTGCGACGACTGCCCGTCCAATCATAACGGCTCCTTTCAGTTTGGAGTGGGTGGCTCGACCACGCAGGAGAGCGAACGTGTCGTTGAGCACATGGTGCGAACCGTACCCTGGATTGGGGCAAAGGTCAAGGAAAGGGCCGATTCCGTGTTATACTGGCGCGCCACGATGTTGAAAGAGGACCTGGCCAGAGCCTTTCTGACGACTCACTCTTTCAAATGGGACCAGACCACCGGCTTCAAGCTGGCCTCCGGAGTCATCAGCCCGTTTTACGTGGATTGCCGGGTCCTCATGGCTCACCCGGCTCCCCGCAATCTGGTCGCCCAACTGGCGTTCCAGGCGATCAAAGACCTGCCATTCGATTGCGTCGGCGGGCTAGAGATCGGCGCCATTGCCATTGCCACCGCGCTCTCGGACTATGGCTATCGCGAAAGGCCTCGGCGGGAGTGGCGCACGTTTGTCGTCCGTAAGCAACCCAAGAACCACGGGCTCGGAAAGCTGATCGAAGGCGCAGTCAAGCCGGGAGACCGGGCGCTGATTGTAGACGATGTCCTCACGACCGGAAGGTCCATCATCAAAGCGGTCCAGGCGGCACGGGAGGCCGGATTGAGGGTGGACCATGCGCTGGTGATCATGGATCGCAATGAGCAGGATGGGCGTGCGCGCGTGGAGGAACAGGCGCTCACGCTGGTGAGCCTCTTAACCATCAAGGATCTGCTTAACGCGTTAGGCGTGAGTCGTGAAGCGTGAGGGGGTACGATTCAGAGATTTCTCGTGGCCATCACCTGACGCCTCACCCCTTACCCCTCACGGCCTCACTTACATCGGAACTGGAGCCCCCAGCGCCGTTCCGTCATGACCTCTTCCGTCCCCTCAATCACGCTTGACACGCGGCTTCGCCCCTTCGCTTCGCCCTCCCGAACGATCGTGTAGTGCTTCCCGCATCGTTGCTCGATGATCCGCAAGGCATCGTCCCGAAGCCGTGAAAACAGATAGCCGCTTTCTCCCTTGTAGGGGTATGTGACCACGCCACCTGACTCTGTTTCCTGGACCAGTTTGGCCCCTTCAGCGCATCCGGGGCAGACGATGAGGAGGGCCAGCAGGGTGGCTCTTGACCATCCTTTCATGGCGGCCGTATGATGATGATTGTCCTTCACATAGGCCATCTCAAAACAAGGCTGGTTCACTGTCGCGTGCATGAAGGAGGCTGAGTCATGAAACCGAGAGTCTTGATGAGTTGTTTTGGGCTTGGCCTGGCGCTGGCGTTGATCGGCAGCAGCGTCTCGGCCCATCATTCATACCTGCTTACGGTCCAACAACTGAGGGACGGGCTTGCCAAGGCGGCCACACCTGCCAACAAGGGCTTTTTCTTGATTGATGTCCGGTCGCCCCATGAACATGTCACTGGCGTGATTCCCGGGACGGATCTGAATATCGACTTCCGGGAGATCAAGGCCCGCCACGGCGAGATCGGGGCCAAGCTGGATGATCACATCGTCGTCTATTGCCAGTCCGGGCACCGCAGCAACATCGCGGCGGAGACACTGGCCGACCTTGGCTACAAGCACGTCTATAACGTGCGCGGTAGCATGAACGCCTGGTTGGAAGCTGGCTATCCGATTGAACCGCCCCAGCGCTGACCAGGTTAAGGATGGCGGCTCCCGATGCGCGGCTGGATCCCGATGACGGCGGGCAGTGTGATGTGACCGGTCCCGCTGCCGTCCAGCAACGAGTACCACTGGAACGGCTCACGGCCGTTTCTGAAGGGCTTCAGTAACTCGCTGCCGATCAGCAGGTCCGAAGAAGAACCGCCGTCCATCGCCATCGCCTGGCGGATAGAGGGGAACCCTCCTCGCAGGCAGTCGGCCAGCCCCCGCAGCGTCACCATATCCGTCGTCTTAATCAGGAGAATTCGTCCTTCCCCGTCCTCCGCCACGACCGTCTGTTGCGCCCGCTTGCCGGTCTGGCGAACCCGCGGCTTGCCGGCTCGATCCAGCAACATGAGCGATTGCGCCGCCTCACGATAGGCCGGCTGGTCCTCGCGAAACAGCTCGAACGCCAAATCCAGCACACGAGCCTTCCGCAAGCCCGACTCAACCGGCTCAGCCACGAACAGTCCTTGCCAGCGGGGGTGGCGCTTTGTTCCCAAGGCCCTCCCCTCCTTGAACAGCAGCCCCAGATAGGAATAATCCTCCCGGAAGAGACCAGCGTTAAACAGCAGGCTTGCGTTGGTCCGTTGTTGCCATTCCTGAATCGTCACGGGCGCGGGCAAGCCCTCGTCACGAAAATGATAGATCGAAAACCGGAACCGCTCCGGATCGACCCTGACTACGAGCAAGGGGGGAACCTCATCGCACCGGGCGCTTGGCTCCCAGACCGTCACGGCCAAGCCCTCCGCCAGGCTGGTCCAGGACACCTCCTGGGCGTCCAAGGAGCCATGCGGCAGCAAGCAGGCTCCAGCAAGGAAAAGCACGCGGCAAAGGATGGTCGCTCGACTTCGAGAAGCCGACGTGCTCTCTTGCGTGGGGTTAATGTAGGATCGCATGTAGCGCCTCCGACAAGGTCGGATACCGAAAACGGAATCCCATCGCCTCAGCTCGAGCGGGCAAGACCCGCTGCCCGGTCAGCAGCAACTCCTCCGCCATCTGGCCGAGGAGGAGCTTGAGCGTGAAGGCCGGAGTCCAAAGCCAGGCCGGTCTCCCAAGCGTCTGCCCCAGGACCAGGCTGAACTCCTTGTTGGTGACCGGCTGCGGTGCGGTCGCGTTCACTGGCCCACTGGCTGCCTCGTGAAGAAGGAACAGCAGCAGCTCGATCAGATCATCCAGGTGAATCCACGACAGCCACTGTGTCCCGCTCCCTAACGGCCCGCCAAGCCCCAGGCGAAACACGGGGAGCATCCTGGCCAGTGCGCCGCCGTTCTTTCCAAGGACCACGCCGATGCGAGGAAGCACCACGCGCACGCCGAGTCGCTCGGCCGCGCGGGCTGCTGCTTCCCATTCACGGCAGAGGCTTGCCAGAAATCCGGCGCCGGATGGAGCATCCTCTCTCAGCGGGTCGTCCTGGCGAGGCCCATAATAGCCGCTCGCCGACGCGCTGATCAGCAGCACCGGTCTCGCCTGAAGCTTGGCCAGAGCCGCCACAAGCGCGGAGGTCGTCCCCTCGCGGCTTCTTCGCAGACGATCTTTCGTCTGGTCGGTCCAGCGCCATTCCGCGATCGGAGCGCCCGCAAGGTTGATCACGACCTCTGCATTGCCCAATGCGGTCATCAATTCGTCCGTCGCCCCGCGAGACCCCTGCCAGCCGATCACTGAAACGGGAGGAGCTAGATGCACCTGCGCCGCAGCGGGGTTGCGGGTCAGCACCGTCACCGCATGTCCAAGCTCCACCAGCCTTTGACAAAGCGGTCGGCCGATAAACCCTGTCCCTCCCGTCACGACAATGCGCATGGCGTGGGGGGACTCACTCAATACCCAGGACCTTCGCAGCTTTCTTTACGTCGCGCGGCTTGACCCAAAACAGAGCGCCATAGCGGCCCTGGCCGGCACATACGGCGTCAATGGCCGTGACGTTGATCTTGGATTCGGCCAGCTTGGCCATCAGGTCTGCCACGGCGCCGGTCCGATCATCCCCGTTGACGACAAAGCAGATCTTGGATTTCTGAACCTTCCACTTCGCCTGCTTCGCCGCTTGCAGAAAGGCAGGTGGATCATCGGGCACGAAATCAAGCTGGGCTCGACGACTCCGTGGGAAGCCGGAAAAAGCCAGGAGAATGACACCGGCATCACGCAGCGCACCGAGCATCCTGGCCCCTTCGCCGGGCTTGTCGGGCACCTGCACTTTGAAGTATTGGGCGGTACGAACTGAATCCACAGCGCCTCCTCCACCCTCTCAGGCATGGGTGTCATGGTTATGGAAGGGGTTTCCTGGGAACCTGAGGGCAGGGGCTATTCTATCCCCCAAGCGCTCGCGGCATCAACGAGAAGAATGATGAAGCTCGTGCTTGCTTCCTCGGCGAGCCTTAGGGTTCAGATGGCTTGGGTTGCTCGCCCGCGGTTACGGGAACATTCTGCAAAAGAAGATTGGCAGGCCAGCGGGGCAGTTGGTTGGTGTTGAGAGGCGCTACCAGTCCAGCATGTCGCGCACTTTTCGCGCCAACGCCTCCGGCGTGAAGGGCTTTTGGAGAAAGCTGGTCCGCGCTCGGTCAGCGCCGCTGCACAGTCCCGCGTCGTCGATGTACCCTGAGATGTACAGCACCTTCATGTCCGGACGGAGAGGCATGAGTTGGTGCGCTACCTCACGGCCGCTCATCCCCGGCATGACGACGTCGGTGACGAGCAGGTGGATAGGGCCCTGGTGCTGGTTGCTCATCAGGAAGGCCTCGACGCCGTTTCGCGCCTCCAGCACCGTGTAGCCGTACCGCCGGAGCCCGTCCCGCACGAGGGTTCGCACGCCTTGTTCGTCCTCCACCAGCAGGACCGTTTCCGTGCCGTGAGGTGGCCGGTCCGGAGCCCTGCGTGCCTCCGCCGCTGTGGTGACTTCATCGATTCTGGGGAGATAGATCGTGAAGGCGGTTCCTCGTCCAGGCGCGCTCTGGACCTGGATGCCGCCGCTGCTTTGTTTGACGATCCCATAGACGGTCGAGAGCCCGAGCCCCGTTCCCTTCCCCTCTTCCTTCGTGGTAAAGAACGGCTCAAAGATGTGCGCCTGTGTCTTGGCATCCATCCCGCACCCGGTGTCCCGCACCACCAGCTTCACATAGGGACCAGGTTGGGCGGGGGCGAGCTGGCGAGCCGCGGTTTCGGCCGGCTCGACGTTGGCGGTCTCAATCGTGAGCTTGCCTCCCTGTGGCATGGCGTCACGAGCGTTGACGGCCAAGTTCATGATGACCTGTTCGAGCTGGCCTGGATCGGCTTTGACCCGACCCAGCGAGGGGTCCATCCTGGCGATCAGCTCGATGTCCTCTCCGATCAGGCGCCGGAGCATTTTCTCGAGGTTCCCGACGACGGCATTGAGGTCCACCACCTGCGGATCGAGCACCTGTTTCCGGCTGAAGGCGAGGAGCTGGCGGACCAGTGACACAGCGCGCTCTGCCGCCTTTTGCGTCTCCTCGACCTTGCCGCGTATCTGGTGATCCAGGCCAAGCTCGCTCAGGAGCAGCTCGCTGTACCCCATGATGATCATGAGGTGATTGTTGAAGTCGTGCGCGATGCCGCCGGCCAGCCGGCCGACAGCCTCCATCTTCTGCGACTGGCGGAGTTGTTCCTCGCTTTGACGAAGCGCCTCCTCCGCGCGCTTGCGTTCGATCCGCTCTTCGAGTTCGCGTAGGGCGCGATGCACCGAGGGCACGAGCCGAGACAGTCGCTGTTTCAGGATATAATCCGTCGCGCCGCGCTGCAGGGTTTCGATGGCGAGTTCTTCGCCGAGCGTGGCGGAGACGAAAATGAACGGCACATCCGGGCACTGTTCCCTCGCCAGTGCCAAGGCGGCGATGCCGTCGAAGGAGGGAAGGGAATAGTCCGCGATGATCAGGTCGAACCCGCCCTGCTCCAGGGCCGCAAGGAAGTCCGCTTTGGTCTCAACGCGCTGCGCCTCGCAGGCGATGCCTTCCTCGGCCAGCGTCGCTACAATCAGCTCGGCATCCGTCTGGCTATCCTCCAGATGCAGGATGCGCAACGGCGACTTCACGCCCGTCCCTTGTTCAGTGGATAGATTCATCCTGTTGAGCGACCATTCGCCGTGGCTCTGGCCAGCCCCGGCGGAGGTTCGTTGACGCCCCCCCAGAAGATCCCAAGCGCCTTGAGCGCGTTAAAATAGCTGTGGAAATCGACCGGTTTCACCACGTAGGCGTTCGCCCCCAGGGCATAGCTCTGCACGAGATCCCGTTCCTCGCGGGAGGAGGTCAGCATCACCACCGGAATCGGTTTCAGACCGGTATCGGCTTTAATAGTTCGCAGGACTTCCAACCCATCAACCTTGGGCATCTTTAGATCCAGCAGGACCACGGCGGGGTTGCCTTGGCGGCGCGCGCTAAAGCCTCCCCTGCGGTACAGGTAGTCCAGCGCTTCGACGCCGTCGCGGCAGACGACGATCTCGTTGGCGAGGTTGTGTTCAGCCATGGCCGCCAGGATCAGTTCCACATCGCGGGGATTGTCTTCAGCGAGGAGGATGGGTCTTGGGGCGGTCATGCTTGCTCCGTGCCGGTTGGCAGTGAGAAGTAAAAGGTCGCGCCGCTGTCCACCGTGCCTTCAGCCCAGGTTCTGCCTCCATGGCGATGGATGATGCGCCGGACGTTGGCCAGCCCGATGCCGGTGCCGTCGAACTCTTCAGCGCGATGCAAGCGCTGGAAAACGCCGAAGAGCTTCTCGACATACTGCATGTCGAACCCTACGCCGTTATCTCGCACAAAGATCACGGTCTCCCCCGGCCTTCCCGAGGTGCTCCCGATCTCGATGGTGGCGAGGGGGCGCGTCCGGGTGAATTTCACCGCATTGGAAATCAGGTTGATCAGCACCAATCGCAGCATGGCTGGGTCGCCATGCACTGTGGGCAGCGGGCCGATCGTCCAGGCGATGTTGCGTCCCTGCGTGTCATGCCGGAGCTCGTGCTGGGCTTCTTTGACGAGTTGGTCCAGGTGGACGGGCGTGCCGCGCATCTCGGCACGCCCCATCCGTGAAAAGACCAGCAGGTCGTCGATCAGTTGCCCCATCTGTTTGGCGGACTCCGAAATCATCGCTAAGTACCGACGGGCTTTGTCGTCGAGGGTTTCCGCTGCGGCCTTTTCCAGCAACCCCACGTACCCGTCGATGTGCCGAAGCGGTGCTCGGAGGTCGTGGGACACGGAATAGCTGAAGGCCTCCAGTTCTTTGTTGGCGGCTTCGAGTTGTTCGCCTCGGTGGCGAAGTTCCTCCGCGACCCGCTTTCGTTGAGTGATGTCATGTCTGATCAGATAATAGACGGAACCCAGCAGGACCGATTGCAGCAACGTGCCGATGGCGAGGAGCAGGATCGTGTTGTGGGTGCTCGCTTGCGACTCTTCGGCCCGACGCGTCAAGGCCTTACTCTCCTCGTTCACCATGTCCTCGATCAGGAGGCGGATCTCGTCAATCTCCTGCTTGACCCTACTGGCGAAGATGAGGTGACGCACGCCTTCAAAGCCCTTGTCCTTCCGCAAGGCAATCTCAGCTTTGCTGGAGTCCAGGCTTTTCGTCAGGAGTCTTTCGAGGGAGTCGAGCCGACTCTGCTGGGCGGCGTTCCCTGCGGTCATCTCCCTGAGGTCACGGAGCTGCTCCGGGAGACGAGAGACGGCGGTGTGGTAGGGGCTGAGATAACTCTCCTCTCCCGTGATGAGATACCGACGCTGCCCCAGATCCGCATTTTCTGCTGTGGAGAGGGTTCCTTCGAGCGCTTGGAGCGCCCCGTGGCTGCGGGCATCCGCGTGACTGTTCGCGATGAGCTTCTTCGTGTTGGAGTAGGAGACCACGCCGATCACGAGGACGAAAGCCAACACCAATCCGAATCCCGCCACCATCCTGTTTTCGATGGACCAATGCATAGGGGCCAGCAGCCGTTACTCGCGACCTGCGTTGCTCGGCAGGCGACAGGATAAGCCGGCGGCACTCGCTGTCGTGTGTGCGGACCGTGGGCAGGGGCGCCGCCACCTGCGACGCAGACGTCCGTTCTGGCGCCACAGACTCGGTCTTCCGCTCGGCCTGTTCACCGCGTTCCGGAGAAGGGTGGACATCGAACGAATCGCGCTGGATAAACCCTGGCGCGGTCCTGACGGGAGCCGACCCGCCACGAGGATCCTGCCCGCCCGTCTCATCCTGGCTATTGTAGCAGATCAGGCCAA
The DNA here is from genome assembly GCA_050731155.1 of Nitrospiraceae bacterium. Taxonomy (GTDB): domain Bacteria; phylum Nitrospirota; class Nitrospiria; order Nitrospirales; family Nitrospiraceae; genus NS-7. Next base: position 10,391 of record JBOHOI010000074.1, read on the forward strand.
ATGGTCCAGACTTTACGAACGGGATGTCAACCCAATTTAGAAATGTCCTCTTTCTCCCAAAGTAGAAATGTCCGGTTTATGTTCTGGCCGCCGCATGGTGTCCTCGGTCAGGCAGCAGCCGTGTGCGCCACGGATGATCCGGTGTCGGCATGACCGGGCGCCGGGGGATCGGGACCGTTGAGGGGGCCGGTGCGAGTGCCGGCCGAGCGGCGATGACCTGAGAGGCGAGCGGCCGGCTGTTGTATGTGATGCGCATGGTCCCATCGAGTCGTTCTTCCACCTGCACGTGCGTGGCCCGGAGATGGTCATGGATCTGATAGAGACGGCCGTGGTGAGCCACCGTCCAATCGCGACGCAGCACCCGTTGCGTCTTGAGACACAGGACACGGTCCCGCTCCGGTGCCGACGGACGGGGTCGATGCAGATCGGCCGCCTGCGCGGGGGGAACCGCACACCGCTGGTTGTAGCGCGGCAGATAGCCCTCGAGCAATTGATTCGCTGCGTCCACGGTCCTGACCCCTGCCAACCGCAGCTCCTTGATGACTCGATCCTGGAACGTGCCGAACAGCCGTTCCACCCGGCCCTTGGCCTGCGGCGAGTGGGCATGGATCACCGCGACGCCCCACTCGGCGAGGCTCCGCTCAAACTGACTGCACGGCTTCCGGCCTTCCAGCTGCTCGGCCACCGTCGGCTCGGCCGGCGATTTGTAGGTCGTATGCTTGTCCGTGTAGACCGCCAAGGGGAGCCCATACCGCCGCACATAGCGCCCGAAGCTGTCCAACGCCGGGATGGTCCCTTCATACGCGTAGAACCGGGCCCACACCCGACGAGACGCATCGTCGATATAGGCGAGCAACACGCAGCGGGGGCCGCGCCCCTCGAACCAGTCATGATGCGAACCGTCCAGCTGCACCAGTTCCCCCACGTGGGCTTTGCGCGCCCGCCACGCCCGATGCGGGCGCTTCCGGCGCCGAAAATGC
>JBOHOI010000075.1:0-11355 GCA_050731155.1 Nitrospiraceae bacterium
CCATACGGCCTCGTTGGATGGCCTTTTTGAGCAACCTGACAAATCTAAGGAGACTTCGCCCAAATCGCATACCTTCTGGCTGGATTTCCTATCCATGAGTTTTCAGGAAGCGAGACTTTGCCCCAGGTCACAAGGTTGTTGGCTGAGCTACCCTCTTGCACCAATGTGGTAAGAGGAGTAGTGTACGCGGCGCGGAATCTAGCTCTGTAGGAATAGCGGGCATGCCGTCCACACTCTTCACTAATCAGATGGAGAGATAGCATGGACAAAACTATAAAGAAGTCCCTTCAGCAGTATGCTCAGATCTTTCATGATGGCCGGCAACGGAATATCAATGAAGCTGACTCTGTCATGTATCTCACCAAGTTTTTCACTGATGTTTTGGGGTACGACCTATTTTCCGAGATTACTAAAGAATTCCAGGTGCGAGATCGTTATTGCGATATCGCTGTAAAGGTTGAAGGACAAGTCCGGTTTCTACTCGAAGCGAAAGCAATGCCCCTTGCCTTGTCGGACAGGCACATCGAACAAGCAGAAAATTATGCCGCCCGGTCCGGTATTCAATGGGTCCTATTAACTAATGGACTATCTTGGAGGTTATACCACCTAACCTTTGAGACAACGGGAATCGAGCACGACCTGGTCTTTGACATTAATCTAAATCCGGATTCTGATCTCGAAGAAGTATGGAAATGCTTGTACCTTCTTTCACGCGAGAGTCTGGTTAGAGGCGAACTTGAAGATTTCTGGATACAGAAGAAATCGCTAAGCCCTGATTCGCTTGTCAGAGCCCTCTTTACCGAAGAAGTACTCGGCGCGTTGAGAAGAGAACTTCGCCGTAAGTCAGAGGCTCGCCTAGAGTTAACCGATGTTGCCGCTTCCTTGCGACGCCTTCTAAATCCTGAAGTGTTGACGGAGGACATCAAAATTCGTAAAGCCAAAAGGAAGAGAAAAAAGAGCGCTACGGTTGAAGGTGGAAGTAGCGGTGCCGACAAATCTGAAGACGAACATATGGTAGTAGGGAACCAGAATAAAACCGAAGCTATACAGTCGAAATCTGAGAACCTTCGAACCCCAACGCCTTCATGAGGAGTTTGGCTCTTCGGGATCGCATTTGACACTTCGTTACAGGCCGTGATAGGGTGCGCCGCTCGCATCGCTTCGGGCGATGCGTCTATCCCTCGCTCCAAGTCAGGACTTGGGGCCTTAAGTCCATGAGGAGGTCCGCTGCATGCAGCTCTACGAGTCTATCTTCATTGTTCGTCCGTCCCTCTCTGACGAAGACACCAGCAAGATCATCGAGAAAATGAAAGGGGTCGTCGAGAAGTCCGGCGCCACGATCCTGAAGGCCGAGAACTGGGGTAGGAAGAAATTGGCCTACGAGGTCAAGCGGGAACGGAAGGGCACCTTTGTCTATCTCTACTTCAGGTCGGAAGGAAGTGTCATCAACGAACTGGAGCGCTCGTACAGGTTGGAGGACTCCGTGATTAAGTTCCTGACGGTGCGGCTCGATCAAGAAGCTCCCCAGAAACCGGCAGGCGAGCCAAAGGAGCCCGATCGTGGCAGGGTTCAATAAGGTCATTCTGATCGGGAACCTGACTAAGAATCCGGAGCTGCGGTACACGCCCAACGGCACCCCTGTAGCCAGCTTCGGGTTGGCGGTAAACCGCCGGTTCAAGCAGGGCGATGATCTGAAGGAAGAGGTGTGCTATATCGACATCGTCGTGTTCGGCAAACAGGCGGAGCATTGCGGGCAGTATCTCAGCAAGGGCAATGGCGTGATCGTGGATGGGCGGCTCCAACAACGCCGGTGGGAGGCGGAGGACGGGCAAAAGCGGAGTAAACACGAGGTGGTAGCCCAGACCGTGACGTTCCTGCCCAAGAGACCGGAGGCAGGAGGAGAGCCCAGTCCGCAGGACGAGACGGGCTATGAGTCTGGGGAACATACCTAACAGTCGGGGAGGAGCAGCGTGGAGCGAGGACGGCTATTTCAGCGACGACGGACCTGCCGGTTTTGCCATGAGAACGTCCTGATCGACTTTAAGGATGCTGGCCTGCTGAGGACCTTTCTCACGGAACGAGGTCGCATCATTCCGCGCAGGATTTCGGGAAACTGCATGCGGCATCAGCGGGAGTTGACCATTGCCATCAAGCGAGCCAGAACGATCGCGATGCTGACCTTCGCCGAGGAGCGGTGAGGCGCGTGCTGATCACCGAGCGCAGCGATCGGTTTGACTTCTCGGAGGGCTCCGTGTATACACACCGCGTCCCCGGCGGTGCGGTGGCCGCTATGGCCTTGCTCAGCCTGCACGTCAACGACATCCCAGAGGAAGGGCTCAGCCTAGCCTGCCAGGTCGAGGCAGAGGAACTGACCTTGAGCCCGACCGATGCCAAAGTCCGTGACGGGTTCTCCCTTGCGGCGGAGATCGCCCGCGTTGGTCCAGGCATCAATGTGACCGGCGTCCTGGCCGGGACCTTTCTTCGGCAATGCGTCCGGTGTCTGAAGGACTACGAGGATCCCGTCAGGTTGCCGTTTGCCGTTGAGTATCGGTGTCAGGAGATGCCGACGATGCGACGCGCCAAGCTGTCTACTGGGGAGTCGCGACAGGCGCCGCCAGAACCGGATGAGGAATTGAAGCAGGACCTGTACCTGTACGCTGGAGACCAGCTGGATCTCGCAACGATGCTACGGGAGCACGTCATCCTGGCCACCCCAATGCAGCCGCTCTGCGATGAGGCCTGTCGGGGGCTGTGCCCGGTCTGCGGGCAGGATCGTAACGAAGGACTCTGTCGCTGTTCGGAGGAATGCCGGTCCACGCCGTTCACGACCATGCGCGGGCGCGGGGACTACTCGGGCGGCGCCTCCAAGGCATGAATCCAGAATCCCGTGTAGGGACGTGAGGAACGACGATGGCGAATCCGAAACACAAACTTTCCAGAGCCCGCCGGGACAAGCGGCGGACGCACAAAAAAATCACGCCGCCTAGCTTTTCGGTCTGTCCGCAGTGTCACGAACCAAAACTCCCGCATTACACCTGCCTGAATTGCGGCACCTACAAAGGGATAGCGGTGATCGCAGTCGAAGAAGCCTAACAGCTAGCAGCGAGGAGCAGCTAGCTGGGAGCGGAGCGCTGTTCACTATGAGCGTACGCTCGCGGCCTGAAGGCCAACGCAAGATCAGATGAAGATCGCTGTTGATGCGATGGGAGGGGATTACGGACCGGCCCCGTCCGTCGAAGGCGCCCTGCAGGCGGCCCAGGAATTGGATATTGAAGTGGTGCTGGTCGGAGATGAATCCCAGATCAGGGACCAGTTACGCCGCCTCGGATGCACTGATCCGCGCCTCACCATCCGACATGCGGCCCAAACGGTGGGCATGCACGAGTCTCCCGCCTCGGTCGCGCGCAAAAAGCGGGACTCGTCTGTCTGGGTGGCAACCGAGTTGGTGAAGACCGGCGAGGCCAGCGCGGTGGTCAGCGCCGGCAATACCGGTGCCAGCATGGTGGCGGCCTTCTTCATTCTCGGTGTCATTAAAGGCGTGGAACGGCCGGCCATCGCGGCCACGCTCCCGACGCTGACCGGGACTGCGGTACTGCTCGATGCCGGCGCTAACGTGGACTGCACAGCCCAACACGTCGAGCAGTTCGCCATCATGGGCAATGAGTACGGCAAGCACCTGTTCGGAAAGCCGAGCCCCCGGATCGGCCTGCTCAGCATCGGAGAAGAGGACACGAAGGGCAACGAGGTCACCAAGGAGGCCCTCAAGCTCCTCAAAGCCAGCTCGCTGAATTTCATCGGTAACGTGGAGGGCCGGGACGTCTTCAGCGGAGGGGCAGACGTGATCGTCTGCGACGGGTTCATCGGAAACGTGGCGCTGAAGATTACGGAGGGGGTGGCTGAGACCATTAAGAAGATGCTGATGAAGGAGATCGCGGGTTCCCGTCTGGGGCGACTGGCCTATCTCTTTCTGGCCGGTCCGCTGGGGCGCCTTCGTCGCCGAATAGACTATGCGGAGTTTGGGGGCGCTCCCCTGCTGGGCGTGAACGGGATCAGCATGATCTGCCACGGACGCTCGTCCGCCAAAGCGATTAAAAACGCCATCCGACGAGCCAAGGGGCTGGCGGAGAGCCGCCTGAATGTACTCATCCAACGGGATATCGAGGAGAGCTTGGCGCAACATCAACAGGGCGGCAGTGGAGAGCAATCGGCATGAGAGCCCGAATCGTGGGGACCGGCTCCTACGTTCCGGAGCGTGTGCTCACGAATGCCGACCTCGAACGGATGGTCGCCACGTCCGATTCCTGGGTTGTCGAGCGAACCGGCATCCGCGAGCGCCGCATCGCCGCTCCCGGCGAGGCCTGCTCCGATCTGGGGACCAAAGCGGCCGAACGCGCCCTGGAGGCTGCGGGCCTGACCGCGGCCGATCTTGACTTGATTCTCGTCGCGACCTGCACCGGCGATTCTCCGTTGCCGTCCACGGCCTGCCTCATTCAGCACCGGCTCAGCGCGGTGCGGGCCGCTGCCTGCGACATCTCGGCTGCCTGTTGCGGATTCGTCTATGCGCTGGCGGTAGGAGATGCCTACGTCAAGACTGGACTCCGGCACGTCCTGGTTGTGGGCAGCGAAGTCATGTCGGTGATTACGGATTGGACAGACCGCAGCACCTGCGTCCTGTTTGGGGACGGCGCGGGTGCTGTCGTGCTAGGACCATCTGATGGCGATCGGGGGATTCTCTCCTCGCACTTGCATTCAGACGGAAACCTGTGGGACCTGATCTGTGTCCCGGGCGGTGGGTCACGGATTCCCCCGTCGGAAAAGATGTTGGCCGATGGCCTGCAGTACATCAAGATGAAGGGCAATGAAACCTTTAAGGTTGCAGTGAAAACGCTTGAGGAGTCGGCTCGAGAGACGCTGTCTGCCAACCATCTCTCAGTGGAGGATCTTGACCTGTACGTGCCGCACCAGGCCAATGTCCGTATCATCAAGGCGGTCGCTGACCGACTTGGGTTGCCGATGGAGAAGGTCTTCCTCAATATGGACCGGTACGGCAACACGTCCGCTGCTTCGATTCCGCTGGCGCTGGACGAGGCGGTCCGGGCGGCACTGGTGAAGGACGGAAACCTGGTGATGATCGCGGCATTTGGGAGTGGCTTGACCTGGGCGTCGGCGTTGATTCGCTGGTGAGTCAGTGATGAGGACTGAGGGCTGAGGTTTAGTCTTCAGCATTGGAGGAGCATGATGGCAATAGAGCAGCGACCTTTGGAGGGGGACTGGGCGCTCATCCTTGGCGCATCAAGCGGCTTTGGGGAAGCCACAGCGCTGGAGCTGGCCAGACTGGGCATGCATATCTTCGGGGTGCATCTGGACCGGAAGGGCACGCTGCCGAATGTCGAGCGGATCACGGGACAGATTCGGGCTGCCGGTCGTGAGGCGGTCTTCTTTAATGCCAACGCGGCCGACGCCGAAAAGCGTCAGGAGATTCTGAACGAGATCCAGGGTCGGCTGCAGGCGGCCGGAGGCAAGAGCATGGTGCGCGTGCTGCTCCATTCGCTGGCGTTCGGGACCCTCAAGCCCTTCATCACGAAAGCGCCGGCCGACGCGATCGCCAAGTCCCATCTGGATATGACGCTGGACGTCATGGCGAACAGTCTCGTCTATTGGGTGCAGGATCTGGTCGCTCGCCAGCTGATGGGCCGCGGCGGTCGCATTTTTGCCATGACCAGCGCCGGTGGCGCCCGTGTCTGGTCAACCTATGGAGCCGTGTCGGCGGCGAAAGCGGCATTGGAGTCGCATCTTCGCCAGTTGACGTTGGAGCTGGCGCCGCTGGGCATCACGGCCAATGCCATTATGGCGGGCGTGACCGACACGCCGGCCCTGAGGAAGATCCCGGGGTCGGACGAAATGATCACGTTGGCCCGGCGCAAGAATCCGTCTGGCCGACTGACCACGCCGAAGGATGTGGCCGAGGCGATCGGGCTCCTCAGCCAGTCCAAGGCCCAGTGGATAACCGGCAATGTCATCTGTGTCGATGGCGGCGAATTCATCGTGGACTGAGGGTGTACAAGAAATTTTTTCTCGTTGACATTGGAAAATGTTTTCCTCATATCATAACCCGCTATGGCTTCCGGAATAGGGTTGGTGTTTCCCGGCCAGGGCTCCCAGTCGGTGGGGATGGGCCGGGCATTGCACGAGGCTCACCCTCTTGTCCGGAAGGTGTACGAAGAGGCAGGGACGATCCTTGGATATGATGTCGCTGCATTGTGCTTCGAGGGACCGGCCGAACGCCTGAACCTGACCGAATACACGCAGCCCGCCTTGCTCACAGCCAGCATTGCGGCTCTCCGCCTTCTGGAGCCGCTTGGTCTCCGGCCCCTTGCTGTGGCCGGCCACAGTCTCGGTGAGTATTCAGCGCTGGTGGCTGCGGGCGGAGTGACGTTCAGCGCTGCCGTGTCGTTGGTGCAGAAACGGGCGCAGTGCATGGCCGAGGCAGTCTCGCCTGGTACCGGACTGGTGGCGGCGATTCTCGGTCTGAGCGGAGAGGCAGTCCGAGAAGTCTGCCAAGAGGCGTCGGAGCTTGGCATGGTTGCTCCAGCGAACCTGAACTGCCCAGGCCAGGTGGTGATCGCCGGAGAGAAGGCCGCGGTCGAGCGGGCCATGGAGCTGGCCAAGACAAAGGGCTGCCGAAAGGCTATTCCTCTTCCGGTCAGTGTGCCCGTGCATACGCCGCTCATGCAGAAGGCTGCGGACCGGTTGGCCGCCGATGTGGCTGCAACGGCGTTGTCAGATTTAGAAGTGCCGCTCGTCAACAATGTTGATGCAAAGCCCTTACGGCGGTTAGCTGAGGTCCGAGATTCGCTCATTCGACAGCTTCCCTCACCAGTGCTGTGGGAAGATTCAGTCAGGGTGATGTGGGAGATGGGCGTCAGGACCTTCATCGAAGTGGGGCCCGGCACCGTGTTGACAGGCTTAGTGAAGCGGATTGTTCCAGAGGCGGTGACGCTGAACGTGCAGGATCCTAAGTCGCTGGACGCGACGTTAAAAAGTCTCAAATTCTGAAAGTCCAAAAGTCGAAAATCCGTGGACTTTATGACTTTCAGACTTGATGACTTTGCGACTTTTACAGGAAGTTTTCATGTCATTACAAGGCAAAGTGGCCATCGTGACCGGTGCAGCCCAGGGAATCGGGCGGGCTATTGCCGAGACTCTGGCTCGGCACGGCGCGGACATCGTCGTAGCGGACCTGGACCCTGGACGGTCCCAAGATACGGTCGAGGCGGTCGGCAAGCTGGGTCGGCGGGCGCTCAACGTCAAGGTGAACGTGGCAGACTGGGACGACGTCAAGAGCATGACCGACCAAGTGCTCAAGGACTGGGGCAAGATTGACATCCTGGTTAACAACGCCGGGGTGACTCGTGATGGGCTGCTGGTCAGGATGAAGGAAGAAGACTGGAATCTGGTGCTTCAGGTCAATTTGAACGGCACGTTTCACTGTACGAAGGCTGTCCTTCAGGGGATGTCTAAGCAACGCTCTGGACGGATCGTGAACATCGCGTCCATTGTGGGCGCCATCGGAAACGCGGGGCAGGCCAACTATGCCGCCTCCAAGGCGGCGGTAATCGGGTTGACCAAGACCGTCGCCAGGGAATATGCAAGCCGCATGATCACAGTCAATGCCGTCGCGCCCGGCTTCATCGACACGGCGATGACTCACGGCCTTCCGCCGGAGGTGAAGGAGACACTGCAGAAGCAGATCCCGCTGGGCCGGTTAGGCCAGCCGTTGGATGTGGCCGAGGCGGTCCGTTTCCTGGTCTCGGACGAGGCCGGCTATATCACCGGACAGGTGCTGCACGTCAACGGCGGCATGCTGATGGTGTGACGGACACGAAGTGAGGGGCGATGTGGAAGATCAAATCGTTCAGCGCGTATCGGAGAAAGGAGGTCGGTGATGGGGAAGGAGGTGGGCAAACCAATGGCGGTCGAGGATAGGATCAAGAAAATTATCGCCGAGCAATTGGGAGTGGACGAGGATGAGGTCGTGCCTGAAGCCTCCTTCGTCGAGGACTTGGGTGCGGACTCTCTCGATACCGTCGAGCTGGTCATGGCATTCGAGGAGGAGTTTGAGATCGAGATTCCGGATGAGGACGCAGAAAAGATCCTCACGGTCGGGCGCGCCATGGAATATATCAAGGAGAAAATTTAGCCAGGCGATCCGATCATCATGATGAGCGAGCGCGTGACACGACGGGTGGTGGTAACCGGCTTGGGGCTGATCACACCGCTCGGGACCGGAGTGGATAAGGCCTGGAAAGCACTCTGCGACGGGAAGTCCGGCATCGTCCGGATCACGCGATTCGATCCTACCGGGTACCCCTGCCAGATCGCGGGAGAAGTCACGGATTTCGACCCCGCCTGCTATATCGAAAAAAAAGAGATCAAGAAGATGGATACCTTCATCCACTTCGCCGTAGGCGCCAGCCAGATGGCAGTGGATGACGCGGGCCTGAAAGTCACTGAGGAGAATGCGGACCGGGTCGGAGTCTATATCGGAGCCGGCATCGGCGGCCTTCCCGGCATCGAGCACTATCACAACATCCTCCAGCAGAAGGGCCCAGACCGGGTCTCCCCTTTCTTCATCCCCATGGTCATCATCAATCTGGCCTCAGGGCAGGCAGCGATCAGGCTGGGAGCCAAGGGCCCCAATTCCTGCGCCGTCACGGCCTGCGCGACCGGCAACAATTGCATCGGTGACGCCTTTCGAATCATCCAGCGGGGAGAGGCGGATGTCATGCTGGCCGGAGGGACGGAGGCTGCGCTGACGCCGCTGTGTGTGGCTGGGTTTGCGGCCGCGAGGGCCTTGTCCCGCCGGAACAATGATCCTGCGCGTGCGAGTCGTCCTTTTGATCGGGGCCGGGACGGCTTTGTGCTCGGCGAAGGGGCCGGCGTGCTGGTGCTGGAAGAGCTTGAAACCGCCCGTCGGCGTGGAGCGAGAATCTATTGCGAGTTGGTTGGCTACGCGATGAACAGCGACGCGTACCACATCACGGCGCCGCCCGACGATGGCGAGGGGGCGGTGCGCTGCATGGAACTGGCGATCAAAGACGCCGGAGTTTCCAAAGACGAGATCGGATACATTAACGCCCACGCCACGTCCACTATGGCGGATGCGATCGAGACTAAGGCGATCAAGAAGGTCTTCGGCGAGCGAGCCTACCGGATCCCGATCAGTTCAACCAAATCCATGACCGGGCATCTGCTTGGCGCAGCCGGCGGGGTCGAAGCGGTCTTCAGCGTCTTGGTGATGCACCGTGGCGTCGTACCGCCGACGATCAACCTCGAACACCCGGATCCTGAATGCGATCTCGACTATGTTCCAGGGCGGTCCCGTGAAGCGACCGTCAGGGTGGCCCTCTCCAACTCCTTCGGATTCGGCGGGGTGAACGCCTGCCTCCTGTTCAAACGGCTGGATGCCTGAGCTAGTGTCTCACGCCAGGAGAGATTTGAACACCATGGCGCAGTCCTGCAACGATCATGAGGCAGGGACTCTTCTCGGCTACTCGTTTCGCCAACCTCGGCTCCTCGAGGAAGCGCTGACCCACAAGTCCCATGTGAACGAGGCCAGGGACAAGGGTCGCAAGGACAACGAGCGGCTGGAATTCCTGGGCGATGCGGTGCTCTCCCTTATCATCAACGAACACCTGGCTGCCTCGTCTCCTGATTCCACGGAAGGGACGCTCTCCAAGCACAAGGCCCAACTCGTGAGTGAGGCGTCACTGGCCAAGGCCGCCCGGCGGCTGGATCTGGGGAACCTGCTGCGGCTGGGGCGGGGCGAAGAACTGACACAAGGCCGGGAGAAAACCTCGTTGCTGGCGAACGCGCTGGAGGCCCTCATCGCTGCGGTATATCTGGACGGGGGATTGGAGGCGGCCCGGACATTCACGCTCCGAGTGCTTTCACAGGAGCTGCAGGAGCTGCAAGGAGCGGAAGGGCCGGCTGGTGTTCAGGATTACAAGACCCAGTTTCAGGAATGGTGCCAGAAGCGGTTGGAGACGTTGCCCCAATACCGCACCGTCCGCGAATCGGGCCCGGACCACCAGAAGACGTTTGAAGTCCAGTTGACGCTCCAAGGGGATGTGGTCGGAGTGGGAGTCGGGCGAACCAAAAAAGAAGCGGAACAGATGGCGGCGAAACAGGCGCTCGTCCGGTCAAGACATGGGACGTAGGAACTGTGATGTTCATGGGAGGGGAGGCGAGTGATGTTGGAAAGAGTTCAAAGAATCGTCGTTGCTGCTACGCTGGTGGTGGCGGTCGTCCTTCTGGGGAACTGGGTGAGCGTTGCGCTGGGCGCAGACAAGGCGCCGCCCGGAGAAGCGGAGAACAAACAAGGGCCTCGCGCAATCATCAAGACCAAGTTCGGCGAGATGGAGATCAAGTTTTTCCCTGACATAGCACCCAAGCATGTCGAGAATTTCATCAAAATGGCCAAAGAGGGCTTTTATAACGGCACCATCTTTCACCGCGTGATTCCGGGCTTCATGATCCAGGGAGGAGATCCCAACACCAAGGACCCGGCCAAGAAGGAACTCTATGGATCGGGTGGCCCCGGCTACAACGTCAAGGCTGAGTTCAACGAGACCCCACATAAACGAGGCATCGTCTCGATGGCCCGAGCGCAGGACCCGGATAGCGCGGGGTCTCAATTTTTCATCGTCGTGGAGGATTCGCGGTTCCTGGACCGTAAGTACACCGCGTTTGGAGAAGTGGTGAAGGGAATCGGGGTCGTCGACAAGATCGTGAATCTCCCCCGTGATGCGCGGGATAATCCGGTCGAGCGGGTGGAGATGACGATCACCATAGTGGAGTAGAGTGATGAATGATGATTGCTGAGTGGCAGGAAGAATGCGCCAGAGAGGTCTTCCATTCATTACTCAGCATTCCGCATTCATCACTAGTTTAGTGGTGGTGGGTGTGGTGGGAACCTGTATGCTGGTGAGTCGGAGCCTCCACTTTCCCCGGTGTGAACTGGCCCGGCAGAACGATGCGGCCGCCTTCCTGCTGTCTGCTCAGCTGTTCGGCCACTTCCGGGTGATGGGTTCTGATATAGCCGATCAGACCGTTCAGAAATCGCTGCGATTGCAAGCCTGCGCCCGAGAACTCGGTCGCGAACGGCAGCGCTCGAACCCGCCCCTCGGTGGCAGTCGGCTGATCTAACGCGTGCTGCGGCTGCTGCTTGGCGAACCCTTCGTACTCCTTCTTCAGATGCTCCGCAAAGACCTGCTGGGGAGCAGGTGGGATATGCAGCGGGCTCAGAGTTCGCCGGAGTGACTGGATCGCCGCAATGACTTCTCCATCCTGCCC
>JBOHOI010000076.1:0-11349 GCA_050731155.1 Nitrospiraceae bacterium
GAGCTCAAGGACGTGGTGAACGGGGCATTGGGGATCAAGGACAGGGCCTTCGGCTACAACCCCTCCTTTCTGTACCCGATCCATGAAGGGATAGGGGTCCTACCCAAAGCCTTCCTGCCCGCTGTGGGAGAGATCACCTATGGCTACGACCTCGTCGAGGTTGACACAGGGCGCCGGCGGGCTCTGTTTCGGGACGGGCATAGAGAAGACTATGAGACACTCGTTTCCACAATCCCGATCCCTGAACTGGTTCGCTGTTGCACGGACCTTCCCCGAGCAATCCGGGAGGCGGCAGCCGGGCTGCGCTGTGTCTCGGTCTATAACGTCAATCTTGGCGTGGCGCGGGAACGGGTCTCCGACAAGCACTGGATTTATTTTCCGGAGCCGGAGTACCCATTTTATCGGGCGGGTTTTCCCATGAACTTTTCGCCTTCGCTGGGACGACCTGGTTGCAGCTCCCTCTACGTCGAGGTCTCCCACCAGCCGACAGAGATGATCGCGCCCGCCGTCTTGCTCAAGCAAATCCGCGAGGGGTTGGAGCGAGCCGGCATCTTCAGGCCGGAGGACGACATCATCGTGGCCGACGTGCGTGACATTCGATATGCTTATGTCTTGTTCGACAGGCACCGTGCCCGCGTCCTGCCGGCGATTCTCGACGAGCTCGAGCGTCGCGGAATTTATTCGATCGGCCGTTACGGCCGCTGGGAACACAGCTCGATGGAAGATGCCATCGCTCAGGGGAAACAGTTAGCCGAGCGACTGAAGAGCCCGAGTGCCGGTCGGGCATCCCAAGTGAGCCAACAATGACCATGCCGGTCTCAGTGGCTCACGTGATTACCAAGCTGGAGCTGGGAGGCGCGCAGCAGAATACGCTGTTCACCGTGTCCCACCTGGGTACCGCTCGGTTCCGCCCTGCGCTGATCACAGGTGAACCAGGTATCTTGGACGAGGAGGCCAAAGCGCTCTCCGGCGTCGCCTACTACCAAGTCCCGTCGCTTGTGCGCCAGATCAGCCCCCTGACGGATCTCCGAGCGCTGACTGCCCTCACTTCGCTCCTTTCTCGGCTCAAGCCCACGATCGTGCATACGCATAGCTCAAAAGCCGGCATCCTGGGGCGCTGGGCCGCCCGGTGGGCGAGAGTGCCGATTATTATCCATTCGATCCACGGGTTCGGATTCACACGCGATCAGCATTCCGTCCTCCAGCGAACGCTCATTGCGCTGGAACGTGCGACAGCTCGGTTCACAACGAGATTTTTTGCCGTGTCGAAGGCCAATCGTCGCCTTGGAATCGAGCTAGGCCTCTTTTCTGAGGAGCGGTGCATGGTCATCAGGAGCGGCGTGGATCTCGCAGCCCTTCGGCAGACTCGGGTGGATCTTGCGGCGAAAAAGCGGGAGTTGGGACTTCACCAGGAATGGCCTGTCATCGGGATGATCGCTCCGTTCAAACCCCAAAAGGCTCCGCTGGACTTTGTTCGAGTCGCAGCGCTGGTCCACAAGGCCAAACCGAATACACAGTTCCTGCTTGTGGGAGATGGTGAGTTGCGCGGAGCGATCGAAGCGGAGGTGCGATGGCTCGGTCTGTCCGACACATTTTTCCTGACTGGGTGGCGTCGCGACATTGCTGAGGTCATGCGCTGCTTCGATGTCTTTGTCCTGACCTCTCTGTGGGAAGGATTGCCCAGGGTGTATCTGGAGGCCTTGGCCAGCGGCGTACCTGTCGTGGGCACGAAGGTCGATGGCGCGGCCGAAGTGATTCAGGAGGGCGTGAATGGATACCTCACCGAGCCGGGAGACGTCCGCAGCCTGGCCGAGCGTGTCTTGTCGCTCCTGGCCGATCCAAATGCGGCGACCCAAATGGGACGCAATGGTCAATCGCTGCCGGAGGAGTTTGACATCTATGAGATGGTCCGTCAGCAGGAACGAGAATATGAACACTTAGTGGCCGAGCTGAGGCGGAAGAGTCCGCTCAGAGAGGCGTCCGGACCTGGTACACCTATCCCGGACTCGCGGCAGGCGACCGTCGCCGACAAGTCGAGCAGCTCGGTCGGTAGATCGTGAATCATCATTCAACGAACGAATGGAGCGAGAGCACATGAATGTTCCGTTGCTGGACCTGAAAGCACAGTACCGTCAGATACGAGCAGAAGTCATGGCCGCGATCGAGGCCGTGTGCGACGAGCAGGGGTTTATATTGGGACCACGAGTGGTTGAGCTGGAGCAGGCGCTGGCCCGTTATATTGGGACGTCGCACGCCGTCGGCGTGGCATCCGGAAGCGATGCGCTCTTATTATCATTAATGGCGCTGGGCGTCGGGCCAGGCGATGAAGTGATCACGGTGCCCTTCACGTTTTTTGCGACAGTCGGATCCATCTCCAGGCTCGGCGCCAAGCCGGTCTTCGTGGACATTCGCCCAGACACCTTCAACATGGACCCAAGCCAGATCGAGGGGAAGGTCACCGCTCGCACCAAAGCGATCCTTCCCGTCCATCTGTACGGGCAATGTGCCGAAATGGAAGCGATTCGTGACATTGCCAAGCGCCATGGAGTCTGGGTGATCGAAGATGCCTGCCAGGCGATCGGGGCGTCCAGAAATGGAGTTCAAGCGGGAGCGCTCGGGGATCTCGGCTGTTTCAGTTTCTTTCCGTCCAAGAACCTCGGTGGGTTCGGCGATGGTGGCCTGGTCACGACAAACGATAGTCGTTTGAGTGATACGGTGGCCATCCTCCGTGTCCATGGCAGCCGAGTCCGCTATGTGCATGAACTGGTAGGAATGAACAGCCGGCTGGATGCACTGCAGGCGGCGATCCTGCGCGTCAAGCTGAAGTATCTGGATCAGTGGACAGAGGGGCGGAGGCGGAATGCGGTGCGGTACGAGCAGTTGTTCAAGGACGCGAAGCTGCTGGAGCGAGTCACCTTGCCCAGGACTGACGCGGGAAATCACCACGTCTTTAATCAGTTCACGATTCGTGCTCAGAAGCGGGATGAACTTCGACTGTATCTGAAGGACAAGGGCGTTGGAACGGAAGTGTATTACCCCGTGCCGCTGCATCTGCAGAGTTGCTATCAAGAGCTTGGATACCGGAAAGGCGCCTTCCCTGTCTCCGAGCGCGCGGCAGAAGAGGCGCTCTCGCTGCCTATTTACGCAGAGCTCACCGACGACCACCTTTCCTACGTGGTGAACACCGTCGCGGCCTTTTACAGCCGCCACTGACCTCGATGTTCTCTCGCTGGAACAATTGTCTGCGCGGCCGCTAGGACCCTTTCACCCACCGGTCTTGGATCTCCGCCTCCTATCGTCGTAGCCATAAGCCATTGATCTGATGGAGAATATCCTCAACAAAGAAAATTTTTCCTCACCACTTGATATTGTTCTAACTAGAATTATACTATCAAGCTCAACTCGTCCTCACACACCGAGAGCGATCGTCATGCAACAGATTCTCCGACTGGTGGCAGGGGATCGTAGGTCGACTCAAGAGATCCGCCTGCCTGAGACAGCCCCTACCGATGAGCAGCTTCTTGACGCCTATTCGCAAGCGGTGATCACCGCGGCGGAGAAGGTCAGCCCCTCGGTC
This sequence comes from Nitrospiraceae bacterium, assembly GCA_050731155.1. GTDB lineage: Bacteria > Nitrospirota > Nitrospiria > Nitrospirales > Nitrospiraceae > NS-7. Next base: position 3,578 of record JBOHOI010000076.1, read on the forward strand.
GTCAATATCGAAGTTCACCACCAGCCAAGGCGCCGGCGTACGCCCGATCCGCGCCGCCCTCAGGAGATGCGCGGCAACGGCTCCGGCTTCGTCTTCACGCCGGACGGCTTCATCCTGACGAACAGTCATGTCGTGCATGAGGCCACCAAGATCGAGGTGACCCTCTCGGATAGCCGGCGGTTTCAAGCGGACCTGATCGGCGACGATCCGGATACCGATCTGGCGGTGGTCAGGATCGATGCACCCAACCTCGCCTCTGCTTCATTGGGCGATTCCCAAGCCATTCGAGCGGGACAATTGGTTATCGCGATCGGAAACCCCTATGGCTTCCAGTTCACGGTGACCGCCGGGGTGGTGAGCGCGCTCGGACGCTCGCTCCGATCCACGTCCGGTCGGCTGATCGATAGCGTGATCCAGACCGATGCCGCGCTGAACCCTGGCAACTCTGGGGGACCGCTGGTGACGACGCGCGGCGAGGTCATCGGCGTCAACACCGCTGTGATTCTGCCGGCGCAGGGCATCTGCTTTGCCATCGGCATCAACACGGCCAAGTTTGTCGCGGGACGACTCATCAAGGACGGCAGGATCAGGCGTGGCTATATCGGAGTGGGTGGACAAACGGTGCCGCTCCCTCGACGCGTGATCCGCTACTATCAATTGCCGGTCGAGACCGGCATTCTGGTGGTAACTGTTGAGGCAGACAGCCCGGCGCAACAAGCGGGCCTGGTAGAAGGCGATGTCATTGTCGGGTTTGCTGGTCGTCCGATTGCGGGCATCGATGACCTGCACCGGCTGCTCGCGGAGGAACAGCTGGGTGTACAATCAACGCTCACGGTTCTTCGGCGCGCTGACAAGATAGAGCTAGAAATCGTAGCCGAGGAGTCCAAGACGAAAACAGGGGAGGGGTGACATGAAGACGCTGTTTGCGACAGACGATGCCTGGTCCAGCTTGATCCTGCGTGTCATGCTCGGGGTCGTGATGTTCCCTCATGGAGCGCAGAAGCTGCTGGGGTGGTACGGAGGATTTGGGTTTACAGGCACGATAGGATTCTTCACAGAACAGATGCATCTTCCCTGGTTGGTTACCTTCTTGGTGATCATCGGAGAATCCTTCGGCAGTCTTGGGCTGATCGCCGGATTCCTCACCCGGGTTACAGGGCTGAGCCTGGCCATCATTATGGTCGGCGCCATAACCACCGTGCATCTGCCGAACGGGTTCTTCATGAATTGGTCCGGGAAGCAGGCAGGCGAGGGCTATGAGTATCACCTGCTCGTGATCGCGATGAGTGCAGCCCTCATCCTCACCGGGGCGGGCAAATGGTCGGTGGATGGGGTGATTGCCAAGCAGTTGAAAGACTGAGCAGTCAAAGGAAGGCACCTGGCCATGAGTAGGCCTGCCAACATCATAAAGGAAGCCGGTATTGACGTTCGACGCGGCAGCGAGCGGTTCCATACGAAGATGAACTGGCTCGATTCCTATCACAGCTTTAGTTTCAGCGGGCATTATGATCCGCGCAATACGCACCACGGCCTGCTGCTCGTGAGCAACGATGACGTCATTACACCAGAGACCGGATTCATGACTCATCCGCATCAGGATATGGAGATCGTGACCTGGGTGCTGGAGGGGGAGCTCGAGCACAAGGATTCGGTCGGGAATAAAGGCATCATTTATCCAGGGCTGGCGCAGCGCATGAGCGCGGGGACTGGGATCTGGCACTCGGAAATGAATCCACGGCAGAACAAGGAGGTGCATTTGGTCCAGATGTGGGTGCTTCCCGACACCGAACGCATCAATCCGGGCTACGAGCAGCTCGATATTAATGCCCAGCTTGATCGGGGCGGCCTGGTCCCGATCGCCTCGGGTCGTGGCCACAACGCGGCGATCTCGATCCGACAAAGCGGGGCAGTGCTCTGGGGCGGACGACTGAAGCCCGGGGAAACGGTCAACGTGCCAGATGCGAAATTTGCCCATCTGTACGTCGCGAAGGGAGGCGCAGAGCTTGAAGGCGCAGGGTCGCTTTCGACCGGTGGTGCGGTACGGCTGACCGCGGCCGGCTCGCCGCGTCTGACGGCTGATGCAATGAAGGGAGCGGAGGTGCTGATCTGGGAGCTGAATTGAACAGGACGAGGGGGAGCCACACACATGGCTGATCTGAGGAAAAAGCTCTCGACGAACGTGGGAGGCGATTTTTTCGTGGACTCGACCTGCATCAACTGCGATACCTGCCGGCAGTTGGCCCCCGCTACGTTCCGAGAGACGGGTGAGTACTCAGCCGTCATTCACCAACCCGAAACCGAGCCCGAGCTGCAGGATGCGTGGCGTGCCCTGGTCGCCTGTCCGGTTGGATCAATTGGGACGGTGAAGAAGGACAAGCCTAACCTGCAGCAGGCCATGGCGAGCTTTCCGCTCCATCTCGAAGCGGGCGTCTACTACAACGGCTTCAATTCTGAGAAGTCGTTCGGCGCCAACAGTTACTTCATTCGCCATCAGGAGGGCAATTGGTTGATCGACTCGCCTCGATACGTGTCGCATCTGGTCGAGGCCTTCGAACGCATGGGCGGCATCCGGTACATCTTCTTGAGCCACGCGGATGATGTCGCGGATGCCGCGCGATATGCCAGTCGCTTCAAGGCGACGCGGATCATTCACGAAGAGGATGCAGAGGCGATGCCTGAATCGGAATGGCTGGTCCGAGGCAACGAGCCGGTCGTCGCCACCTCCCACGTGCAGTTCATCCCGGTGCCGGGGCACACAGCCGGCAGTCTGGCGCTGCTCTATGACCAGCGCTTCCTGTTTACTGGGGATCACCTGTGGTGGGACCGGGACGAACATGGCTTGGACGTGCCGTCCGTCAGGGTCTGGAACGAAGAGCAGCTCCGGAGCTCGACCACGCGGCTGCTCAACTATGCCTTTGAATGGGTGTTGCCAGGACATGGAGAACGGATTCACCTCTCACCGGCCGGCATGAAAGAGGAGGTGCAGCGGTTGCTGCGCCGCCGCTTCAAGGTCAGCCAACAGTCAGTTATCTGAGGAATCGCAATGAAAGCTCACTACCTCGGCCATGCGGTGTTTTATGTGAAAGAGCTTGAGCGGTCGCTGGCCTTTTATCGGGACCTGCTGGGATTCCGGGAAGTGGGACGAATCTTCGACGGAAAAGCCGCGGCGCTGACCTCAGGCAGGACTCATCACGAGCTGCTCCTGATCGAAGTCGGCGAGGCTCCAGCGCCGCCGGTCGGCCGTCGATTGGGCCTCTATCATATTGGGATCAAGATCGGAGATAGCTTGAAGGAGCTCCGTGCGGCCAAGCAAGAGTTGGAACGGGCCGGAATACGCATCAGCGGCATGAGCGATCACACAGTGAGCCAGAGCCTCTATCTCCACGATCCCGACGGCAATGAAGTGGAACTCTACGTGGATGCCGATGAGGCGATCTGGAAGAGGAACCCTGCAGCGGTCCTGTCGCCGATCAAGCCGCTGGTTCTGTGACTGTGAAGAGCCGCCCCGTGCTTTAATCGTGTCAAGCGGGTCAATTCCTCGACAGAGAAGAGGCAGCTGATGTCACACGATCACCACAGCCATGACCATGGGACGCATCGTGCACATCAGGGCATGTCTGGGACGACCGCCTCGCTCAACCAGTTGGCCTTTTCCGCCACGACGCACTGCCTCACCGGCTGTGCCATCGGTGAGGTATTGGGGCTCGTCATCGGGACTGCCATGGGATGGGGCAATGCCTCCTCGATCCTCTTGGCAGTCGTCCTCGCCTTTATCTTCGGTTACTCGCTGACTCTCTGGCCGCTGCTTGCCGGCGGGATGGCGTTCAGGACCGCGATGGGTTTGGCCCTAGCCTCGGACACGCTCTCGATCACGGTCATGGAGATTGTGGACAACGTGGTGGTGCTGGTGATCCCGGGCGCGATGGACGCTGGGCTCTCCAGCCTATTGTTCTGGGGAAGCCTGATGCTGTCGCTGGCCTTGGCCTTTGTCGCCGCGTTGCCGGTGAACCGCTGGCTCATTCGCCAGGGGCGCGGGCATGCGCGCGTGCACGCGTACCACTGAAGGTTCCCCGAGTACTTAGAGAGACAGACTGATCACTTCTACAAAGGAGCTCAACCATGGCCACCAAGCTTAAGATCCCCAGCGCGGCGAAAGCCAAGAAGTATTTTCAGGACAAGATGGACTTCACCACCGGCCCGGTTGAGCTGGAGCGATGGGTGAAGCAAGGGCAGCCCGTGAACATCGTGGACGTGCGTGCGACCGACGACTATGCCGAGGGCCACATTCCCGGCGCTGTCAATTTGCCGAAGGATCAGTGGCACGATGTGAAGATGCTGAAGGCGCGGCTGCGGAAAGACAAGATCAACGTGCTGTACTGCTATTCGCATGTTTGTCACTTGGCCGCGACGGCCGCCGTGGAGTTCGCCGGCAAGGGCTATCCCGTGATGGAGCTCGAAGGAGGGTGGCGCTGGTGGAAGAATGACGGGTTCGACATTGAGAAGTAAGCCCGACAGTCATGGTCAGGCGCCAGCTTGGCGTGAGAGACACAGGAGACCAGGGTGAACGAAGTTAGCGGGTTCTTGGTAGAATATGGTGAAGTCGTGCTCGCGGCCGTGGTGTTTGCCGAGCAGATCGGCCTTCCCCTCCCCGCGATTCCAGTCCTGCTCGCAGCCGGGGCGTTGGCTGGCGTCGGGAAGATGAACCTGGCGGTGGCGGTGAGCCTGTCCGTCATCGCCTGCTTCGCGGGCGACCTGGTCTGGTACGAACTGGGCCGCCATCGCGGCAGGCAAGCCCTGAACCTCCTCTGCCGGATCTCGCTGGAGCCGGATTCCTGCGTGAGGCGGACAGAAAATTTCTTCTCTCGGCATGGCCTCCGAGCTCTGGTCATGGCCAAGTTCATTCCGGGCTTGAGCACAATCACGCCGGCGCTGGCCGGGCTGTTCGGTGTCAGCGGCAAGCGGTTCCTGATCTACAACGGTCTGGGCGCCTTATTGTGGACGGTGGCGTTTGTCGGACCAGGCTATCTGTTCAGCAACCAGCTTGAAGCGATCGCCGCCCAGGCGGCCCGCTTGGGCTCTTCGTTAGTGGTGATCTTGGGAGCGGGCCTGGCTGCCTACATCGCCTACAAGTTCGTGCATCGCCAGCGGCTGTTGCGCGAGTTGCGGATCGCCCGCATCTCCGCCGGGGAGCTCAAGCGCCTGATGGATGACGGGCAGGAGGTGCTGGTCGTGGACCTGCGCGGCGCCCTCGATCACGAGGCCGACCCCTACACCATTCCAGGAGCCCTGCGGATGACAGCCGAGGAACTGGAACACCGCCATCATGAAATTCCACGGCATCAGGACGTGATCCTCTTCTGTGCCTGCCCGAACGAGGCGACCGCCGCCAAGATGGCGCTCTTGCTGCGTCAAAAAGGCATTACAAAAGTCCGGCCTCTTGCTGGAGGAATTGACGCCTGGCGAGCGCGGGAATTCCCGCTTGAAGCGCGAAAGTCTGTGACTGAGCCAGCCGCCATCACCGGCTGAGCGTGGCTAAGCGTCATGAAAAGTCTATATTGGAGGTTCTTATGGCTCCCGAGCGAACATTGACTGTTCCTACGAACACAGATGTGTGGCCTAGTCTGCCCCTGGAGGCGTGGCGAGATACTTACGCCACTCTTCATATGTGGACACAGGTCATCGGCAAAATCCGGCTTGCGCTGGCTCCGATGGTGTGCCACTGGTGGCAAGTAACTCTGTACGTCACGTCCCGCGGGCTTACGACTTCCCCGATCCCGTATGGAACGCGCATCTTTCAGATCGATTTCGACTTCCTCGACCACAAACTGCGGATCGAGACTGCAGACGGAGATCACCGCTCGCTAGCGCTCGCTCCGCGCTCCGTGGCCGAGTTTTATCGGGAAACGATGGCAGCCCTGCGATCGCTCGGCATCGATGTGAGCATCTGGACCACACCGGTTGAAGTGGAAGACCGAACTCCCTTCGAACAGGATCACAAGCATGCGACGTATGATCCCGAATATGCCCAGCGATGCTGGCGCATTCTGGTACAAGCGACCCGCGTGCTGACGGACTTTCGCTCCCGGTTCATCGGTAAGGTGAGCCCGGTGCACTTCTTCTGGGGGGCCTTTGACCTGGCGTTTACTCGTTTTTCCGGACGCCCGGCGCCCAAGCATCCAGGCGCGCCCAACGTGGCGCGCTTCGTGGCGCGCGAAGCGTACTCGCACGAGGTGAGCAGTTGCGGTTTTTGGCCTGGCGCCGGCCTAGGCACGCCGGCCTTCTATGCCTATGCTTACCCGGAGCCGGAAGGTTTTAAAGAGTATCCCATCAAGCCAGAGGAGGCGTTCTACAGTAAGGAGTTGAGAGAGTTCCTGCTGCCATACGACGCGGTCCGGACCGCGAAGTCACCTGACGCGGCACTACTGGCTTTTCTGCAGAGCACCTACGAAGCGGCGGCAACCCTCGGCAAGTGGGACCGAGCTGCGTTGGAGCGTGTAAGCGGGTAGATTGAGGCAAACGCACGCACGCTGAAGATATTTGAAATGGATTTGAGGTTAAAATGGCTAAGCAATGCACACACCTGGACCAGATCCAAAGCGTGACCCCCAGTGCAAAGGGATGTGAAGAGTGCCTCGCTGTTGGAGACACCTGGTCCATCTTCGACTCTGCTTGAGTTGCGGTCACGTGGGCTGCTGCGATTCATCGAAGAACAGGCATGCGACGAAGCATTATCATGCTACCCGCCATCCTATCATACAGTCCATTGAGCCGGGAGAAAGTTGGCGCTGGTGTTATCTGGATCAGTTGTTCATTAAATCATAATAGCGCACAGGGTTGGGGATGGAGTCGAGAGATTTGCCGCCAAGCGAGAGCCTCGCCTTCGTGTTTGATCTGGATGGTACCCTCGTAGACAGCGTCTACCAGCACGTGCTGGCCTGGCGCGAAGCCTTCCAGGCCGAAGAGATTGACCTCGCAGTCTGGCGCATTCATCGGCAGATCGGGATGAGTGGTGGCTTGATGTTGCACGCGCTTCTTCGTGAAGTCGGTCATTCGGTGACGCAGGACCAAGCAGACCGTATCCAGCGCCTGCATGCGGACGCGTATGAGCGGCAAGCCGCATCTCTTCACCTCCTGCCTGGCGCACAAGAGTTGTTGGACTACTTGTCGGCCCACCATATCCCTTATGCGATCGCGACGAGCGGGCGACTGGATAGTGCGCGACACACGCTCAAGCTCTTAAAACTGAGCCCAAGCCTGCCGATCATCACCCGTGACCTAGTGCGCCATGCTAAGCCGGACCCCGACCTCTTTGTCACTGCGGCTCAGCGTCTCAATGTACCAATCAACCACTGTGTTGTCGTCGGTGACAGCGTCTGGGATATGCTCGCCGCCCGCCGGGCCTGGGCACTGGGAGTCGGCCTTCTTTCGGGAGGCTACGGGCAGCAAGAGCTTGAGCGTGCCGGTGCCTACCGCGTCTACCAGGACCCGGCTGACCTCTTGCGCCATCTTGATGAAGTCGGACTACGGCTCGCTCAATAGGTAAAGCACAGCCGCGGGCGTCTTATCGCCTGTCATGTATTGCGCCAATTTCTCACTGAAACTTCCAGCCTTCGCTTCTGTTACAATATCACTCATAGTCAACATTGGGGGCAGGTTAGGAGATAGGAAGGAAGCGCCCCCGATGATACAGCACCCTGTTCAGAACTGTGCGAATCAGCCTAGCTGATACGGCCGGCAGCGTCAGCCGCAAGCAGGTCACGATCAGCGTCCCC
>JBOHOI010000077.1:0-11318 GCA_050731155.1 Nitrospiraceae bacterium
TGTTGGCCTTTACACTCATGGATAAAATCTATGTCAAACATGCGGACTTTGTTCAACGCGAAGTCGCGGGCGAATTCCTCTTGATTCCCATCAAACGCCAACTGACCGACGTCAACAGCCTCTATGTCCTCAATGAGACCGGTGCTGCCCTGTGGCGTCGCATTGACGGCAAGCATTCCGTTCAAGAAATCATCAAGGATGTCTCTGAAGAATATGATGTAACAGTCGAACAACTCGAAAAGGACTTCAACGCTCTTATCGAAGACCTGCTCTCGATCAAGGCGATCCAAGAGGCGCCTCCCTGACGATGATTGAACTGAACAGGCTGACCTCCATTCCTGAACGGTTCCCGCTCTCCTGCCAATGGGAGATCACCTGCCGCTGCAACTTGCATTGTGTGATGTGTTACACCGACTGCTTCAATCGGCCGGACAAGATCCGGGACGAGCTCTCAACGAACGAAATCCTTCGCATCATAGACGAGCTGGCTGATGCAGGCTGCCTGGAGCTGTGTCTGACTGGCGGAGAGCCATTGGCACGTCCGGATTTCTTTAAAATCTATGAACACGCAAAGGAGAATGGCTTTCTTGTCACGATCTTTACCAATGGCACGTTGATCACAGAGGAGGTCGCCGACCGGTTGGCTTCGCTCCCGCCGTACCGGGTCGAGATCAGCCTGCACGGCCTGACGGAACGCATCTTTGAAGAGATCACCCAGGGAAGAGGTTCCTTCCAACGCTGCATGAAGGCCATCCGGCTTTTGCTAGAACGCAATCTGTGTGTGGTCCTGAAGACGACCGCCATGACCGTGAACAGGCACGAAATCCTGGCGATTAAACAGTTTGTCGAGAGTCTTGGGCTGGTCGGCTACAAGCTTGGTGAAGAACTGCGTCCCACGTTAGAGGGAAGTGATCAGCCGAGACAGTTAGCCCTATCCGAAGCCGTGCTGCTGGACATCCACCGGCAAGACCCACAACTGTGGAACGAGACCTGCCGAAAAGAATCACAACCGATGGCTCCTTGTGAAAGCGGCAAGCACAGCTTTCATATTGACGTCTACGGCCAACTCCAACTCTGCTCCGGCAATCGTCGTCAGGGCTATGATCTGAGACTTGGTTCCTTCAAGGAAGGTTTCTACCACGCCCTGCCGACCTTCGCGTGCCCGTTCAAGGCCGCTGTACCAGCCCCTCTCATCCAACTGAGCGTTAGTCATGCCTGAATCACGAACCATTCCCACCATCGAATACAAAGACTTCAGCCGCAAAGTTCACGAACGCGCCTTCCAATCCGATCGAGTGATCAAGGCGCAACTGGAGCTCACCTATCGCTGCAATCTCCACTGCGTCCACTGCTACACAGACCCTTACAACGACCGGCAGTTCTTTCCCAGGGAACTGTCCCTCGGAGAGATCAAACGAATCCTCGATGAAATGGCCGACCTGGAAATTCTGTACCTGAATCTGACCGGTGGCGAAATCTTCACACACCCCAATTTCTTTGATATCTACAACTATGCCTACCGCAAAGGCTTGCTCCTCATGCTGTACACCAACGGCACCATCTTCACGCAGGCCATCATCGAGAGGCTCAAACAATACCCGCCCTTCTCCATTGATATTTCCTGCCATTCCGTCAACGAAGAAGCCTTCGACCGCTTCACACAGGTCCCCGGGTCCTTCCGGCAGTTTCTGAAAGGGATGGAGCTGTTGAGACCCAGCGGTCTTCCCTTCTGCTTTAAAACCAAGGCCATGAATTGGAATAAAGACGAACTCCCCCAGATCAGACGCTTCGTCGAATCATTTGGCCAATCCTTCGGATTTACAACCTCGCTGTCTCCGAGGCTGAACGGCGACCTCTCTTCTCTCACCTATCGGCTGGCGCCTGAAGAGGTCCGAGCTCTGGAAGATCGAGAGAACTATTCGGTTCATGATGAAGAGCCTTGCCAAGAACTCATCGGTAGGGCGTTATCCCCCCCGCCTGAGCACCTGTATCGCTGCGGCTGTGCAACGAACGCTATCCATATCAGCGCCTGGGGAGAGTTGGGCACTTGTACGCTGCAATATGAAAATCGCGCCTCTCTGCGGGACTACTCGCTGAGAGACGCCATCCGCAAGGTATTTGCGGAGGTCCGCGCGCGGCGGTACACGACCGATTCCCCATGTGGAACGTGCGAGATTTTCTCCTTTTGCAGCAAGATGCCGACTGACGCCCGCTGGGAATGCGGCGATCCGGAAGCACCCATCCCATACGATTGCGATGTTGCTCTGACTCGCGCGGAACGGGTATCCCACCGCAAACTCATTCATCCGTTGACAGCCACGCAAAAACTGGGAGGCCTTCGCCATGAATGAAAAAAAGCCCTACACCGCTCCACAAATCTTCCGTGTGGAACTCAAACACGAGCAGGCGATCTTAAGCACCTGCAGCATAATTGCCGCTAACCCAATGGCCGGAGGCGCAGCGGTCACCTGCAGAGCTGGCGGTTGTAAATCCGCCGCCCCTGGTGGCATGTCTGACAATGCGCAGCGGCCATCATAACGGGCCAATGAGTCGCCCTTCATCATCCTGAGCGCAGCCCCATGAGGATTGATCTTCAGATCGGCGGATATGCGATTCGGCTGCACGAGCGTGAGGCCCGCCCTTGTCTACACTGGCCATTGAGGCCGTTTGATTCGTTTCTGATCCAGCCTGAGCAACCGCCTGATATTGACCTCGAGGTCAGGATCGTGAAAACCCTTCCTGAAGTCCCTCATGAGCCATTGATCTTCGACAGCAGCCAAGGACTCTGGAAACTGTATGCGGCGGAGTCCGGGTATGTTCTTGAATCGCCTGACACATACACCCTCAGACCCCGCAGCGTTGCGATTGCCTCGAAAGATTTTTCACATGTCGAGGTTTGGCATTGCGAACAACCTTGCCACGCGGGGCCAGGCTGGACGCCGATGCACATTGTCACCCCAATCGTTGAAGTCTGCCTCGTCACCAGACTGGCGAGAGACGGCGGGCTGCTGCTTCATGCGGCGGGCGTCCTGACGGATCACGGCGGGTGGGTGTTTACCGGACCCTCCGGAGCGGGCAAATCGACCCTTTCCGACTTCTTTGCTGCGAAGGGCGCCTCCGTCCTCAGCGACGAGCGCATCATCATTCGGAAAGTCGCGGGCGAATTCAGGGTCTTCGGCACGCCCTGGCCGGGAACCAGCCGCCTGGCGAAGAATCAGCAGGGACCGCTCATGGCTTTGTGTTGCATCAGCCACGGACAAGGCGCCCACGCCTTGCGCCGGATGAGTGCGCGCGAGGTCAGTCTGTTTGTTCTCCCGCAGAGCTTTCTCCCCCATTGGGACCGCGACGCGATGGACCATACCCTCGCCTTCCTGGACCAGCTGATCGATCAGATCGGATGCTTTGAGCTCGCCTTCGTGAAGAAACCGGACATCGTGGCCTATCTTGAGGAGCAGCGCCTCGGACACCCGGTGGCATTGTCATGAGGCATCTCTCGTCCGAGCAATTCATTGACGCTCTCTCGGCAAAGGCCCGCAAGATGCGATCGCCTGAGTCGGTAACGTTCGAGTTGACTTATGGGTGCAATCTGCGTTGCGTGCATTGCTATAACCCGACGCATCGGGCCTTGCCACATGAATTGACGAAAGAGGAAATTGTCTCCATTCTGCGTCAGCTTGCAGATCTCGGTGTGGTGCAATTGCACTTTACGGGGGGTGAACCGCTTGTCAGACCTGATGCGTTCGACATCTACGGGCAGGCAAAGCGGCTGGGATTTGTCCTTTACCTCCTTTCCAATGCCACCCGCATCACGTCCCCTGCTGCGGACGCTTTGCAGGAACTCGAGTTCTACAGCATAACCATCTCGATCTACGGGGCGACGAAAGCCGCATATGAGCAGGTCACCCAAGTTCCTGGGTCGTATGAGCAGTTCCTCCGGGGGCTGGACTGCCTGGCCTCCAGAAAGCTGCCTGTGATCGTCCGCATGCCGGTGCTGATTGGGAATGCCGGAGAAGTCCGCGACGCCAGGCGCCTGGTCGAAGGCTATGGATTCAAGTTTCAATACTGTCTGGACATCATCGCCAAAACCAATGGGGACTCAAGCCCCTTGTCGCATCGTCTCAGTCCTTCAGACAAGGTCCGCATCAACCAGGCCATGCTCGGCTCGCTTCATAAGCCGATGACGGACCCTTCCTGCGCAGCGAATGGAACTTTCATCGAATGTTCCTGCGGGCAAAGCCGGTTTGCCATCACCCCCTATGGCGAAATGAACCTGTGTGTTGCCTTCCCCATCCCCAAATATGATTTACGCAAAGGAACGGTCAAGGACGGATGGGAGGTTCTGAAGCAAACCGTGGACCGTGCCAGGCCGAATGAACAGTACGAATGTCCCACCTGCGATGTGCGAACGCACTGCCGCCAAGGACGCAATGATGCCTGGCTTGAGACCGGCGACATGAGCATGTGCCTCCCCCATTACAAGGAATGGGCCAGCCTTGAGAAGAGGATGCATGATCGCCTTAAGCCCGGACAGGCTGATTGAGACCTATTCCCAAGTCAGCTCCATCAACAAACGCTCCCTGGACAAGCTCACCACCGTGCTGACCCGATTTCGCGCAGGTGGAATCGATTGCATCCTGCTCAAGGGCGCCGACATCCTCTCCCGCCTATACGGTGTCCGGGGCATGCGGCCGATGGTTGACGTAGACCTACTAGTCCGAGAACATGACCTTGCAGCCATTGACGAGATCGTCACGGCCCTGGGATTCCTTCCTGAAATCGACGGCAATCCGGCCTATCGTGATCCTGAGAACGCCTTGGCCTTGGACCTGATCACTGAGGTCTGGTACAGCGACGACCTGGAGGGAATCTGGCAACGGGCGGTTCAACGAACACTGGAAGGTCTCCCCGTCAAAGGGATGGGCGCCGAGGACCTGCTCATCTTTCTGACGGCCTATACCGTCCTCCATCGAGGCTGCTTTTCACCATCCTATCCAAAAGACCTTGCCTTGCTGGTGAGGAAAGAGCCACTGGATTGGGAGTTCATCGTGGACGAAGCATTCCGACGCCACCTGAAAGTTGCTCTGTATCACGGCCTGTCTTATGCGGTCAGGCGCGAAGCGATCCCGATCCCTGACCACGTCTTCACAAGGCTTGCCCCGTCCGGTCCTACGGAAAAGACATTGGCATGGCTCCTTCAAAAGCTGGTCACGGACCGGTTCGAGGACGGAATCAGCCATTTCCTGCTCTTCATCACGCAACCAGGAGCGAAAAAATGGTGGTGGCTGCAGAAAGCCTTTTGCCCGCCAAGGGCATTCCTGCAATACCGATATGGGGAGCGTGGGGCAACACACCCTACCTGGACCAGGCTCAAGAGGGCCTGTTCGCTGGCCGTTCGGGCTCAACTCCTCCTGGTGCAAGTCTTGTTTCTGCTATTCAAACGAGTGCGATCTCGCGGCGAGACCACGATTCAGACCCTTGATCCCGGTCATCTCAACGTCCCCTTCTCACTCGCGGACCTGGTGTCTATCGAGGACTTTTCCGCAGTGCATCATCTGTTTACATTCAAGGTCGTCAGTTGGAGCATGTTCCCCACGATTCTGAAAGGCGACGTGATCGAAATCGAACCAGCGGACCAGATCCAGATCGGCGACGTGGTTGTCTTTCGGCAGATGGGAGTGCTGGTGTGCCATCGGGTGACAGGGTTGGGAGCAGCCGGTGACCTGTGCACCAACGGAGATCAGGCAGAAGGACCGGGCACGCCAATTCCTCATCGCGACGTTCTGGGCAAGGTGACCACCATCACCCGAGGAGGCAAACAAGTTCAGCTGGATTCTCTTCCAAACCCATCGGCCGTCAGCTTCATCCGGATGAAAGTTGATCTCTCCGTGACGGAGATCCGCCAACGCCTGCTGTCGCTCGCGTTGAGAGGCGTTGAGCTTCTCAAACAAATCCCTTGGGTGCGGGACTCCGTTGCGTTCGCTCTGAACAAACTGGTGCGGGTTTCCGTTGGGGTGCGCGCTCCTGTCCGATCGATCCATGCATACCGCTTCGTGCCACTCCACAGATTGACGCTCCAGGACTGCTATGCAGCACCACCGCTCTCGGCATACCACACCACAGACGCTCTGATCCTTGTCGCACACCTCGGCCGGTATCCTCTGGGAACATTTGATCCAGGTTCTGGCGAAGTGCGCATCCGCCGGGTGGCTGCTGGATTGGGGCTGGAAGAATCCTTGCGCAACTTGAATCAACAGATGCAATCCGCGCAGCCTTCCGGTCGCTCCTGACAGCCGGAGGACAGACTCGGGTATCCCGTCCACCCGCCCATCCAGCCGTTTTTCCCGGTGTAGATCCTTTTGCCTGCTCTAACCGTAAGATGGTATGATGCGCGCCTCGCTCTGCTTGGCAGGGCGAACCTGTAAGACATGGCGCGGATGGACGCCTTGCCCAGACAGGCTTCATCACCCATTGATCCTGACCTTGTCGCCCGCGTGGGAAAAGGGGATCACCAGGCGTTCGGCGAGTTCTATCATCGAAGCAGTTCACTCCTCTTCACGCTCGCGCTACGAATCTTGAGCGATCGTGATGAGGCAGCTGATCTGTTGCAAGAGATCTATCTCGAAGTCTGGCGCAAGGTCGTCCGCTATGACGCCGGACGCGGCTCACCGATGGCCTGGCTCGTCACCATGACCAGGAGCCGCGCGATTGATCGCCTCCGCTCTCGAGCCTCGAAAGGTTATGGCATGACCGATCCGCTGGACCAGACGCCGGCCACCCAGGTGCAGGACCAGATGCCGGGACCGTTCGAAACGCATGCGGATTTGGAGTTGCGTGGTCTGGTTGCGAAGGCATTGGCAGAGCTTCCAGCAGCCCAACAGCAAGCCCTGGAGCTGGCGTACTATGAAGGCTTGTCACACACGGAGATTGCCGTGCGGTTGAATGAGCCGCTGGGTACGATCAAAACGAGGATCAAGTTGGGCATGAACAAACTGCATTCCGCCCTCCGTGGCTATTGGGACCGAGGCTAGCCACGATGGCGCACGAGCAATTTGAAGAGGCCGTCCCCCTCTACGTGGTTGGCGCGCTGGACCGACAGGAACGCCAGGCCTTGGAGGCTCATCTCCTGACTGGCTGCACAGCCTGCCGCGCGGCTTTGAAGGAGTATCAAGGAGTCGCGACACTTCTGCCGTACGGATTGCCCCCTGCCACCGTTCCACCCACGCTGGGAACACAAATTATGGCGGCGGCGGCCCAGGAAGCCTCCCGGCCAGAAGAGGTTCAAACGCCTGTGCAGGCCGGCCAGGCGTCAGGCAGGTGGATTGAGCGGATGTTCCCACTGGCACCTTCCTGGTCCTCAGTCTTCTCTCCCGCTTTTGCGCTCCTGCTGCTCCTGTTGGCTGGGACGGGGTGGTATGCACTCTCCCTGCGTTCTCAGGTCTCGCTGGAGACAGCACAACGCCAGCAATTGGAAACAGCCTTGCAGGAGGAAACAGCGCGTCTCGCCGCGCTCCAACGAAAAACGACGGAGCAAGCGCAATTGGTGGCCAGTCTGCAGGAAGAGTTGACCCGCAAAGGTGGAAATATCACCGGGCTGCAGGCGAGCCTCACGGAACGTGAGGTGGAATTGGCTCGCACGCGCACGCAACTGGCTCAACGGGAGCAGGACACAGTCATCCTCCGAAAGGCCCTGGCACAGCGTGACGAGTTGGTCCCCTTCTTGCGCTCACCTCATGTCAAAGTGATCGCCCTGCACGGCTCCGAGATGGCCAAATCGGCAGGAGCTTTCCTCCTGTTCGATCCAGAGAGCAAGAAAGCCCTCTTGTATGGGTTCAACATGCCGCCGCTCCCGCACGGGAAAACCTATCAACTCTGGGCCGTTCTCGATAAACCGATCAGCGCAGGAATTCAGACCACTGATCACATTAGCGCGGGAATTTTCGGCACAGACACCGGTCACAAGAGTCGGTTAGTCATCCGAAGGATGCCGGAGCTTACTCACATCACGAAGTTTGCCGTCAGCCTGGAACCGGAAGGAGGCCGCCCCCAGCCGACCGGCGTCATCTACCTGGTCGGACAGCTCTGATCCTCCCCACGTTCCCTGTCCCACCACAAGTGACACTACTCTTAACTTGACAGTCCTTCTCTCCCACGCTACAAAGGCCCGACTTCCAGACAGACCCATCGCAACCGCGCGCTGAGGCGCCGAGGATGGGAGGAATGAAACTCTGCCATGGCATATCTCGTTGTCGGCCGTACACCATACAGATCGATCAGGCCCATTACATCCCTGAGAACTCTGCCCCAAACCATCCCAAGTTGGTCATGTCTGCCTCTCCTGATTCTCTTGGCATTCTTGTACACCACCCTCAGCGCTGATCCTGCAGCAGCAGTCCGCCCGTTTGTAACCGATGACGCCCGCATCGTCTACAAAGGCCAACTGGAAACCGAATCATATAGTGGGATCACGCTGAATCATGGACAGAAGCCAGCATTTGAGATCCGATCGCTTCAGGGCGCCTCAGTATCGGATCGGTTAGAGATCATTGCCGGCGGCTTCGGTGTACACTATCAGGATCGGCAGGCAAGGCCGTTGGATATGCTTTTTCAACCGAAGTACGTACTGTACAGGTCATTCGGCGCAATCCCCTCAGTATCTGCCGCTGCAGCCACGCTCTTTCCTCTGAGTGGAAACCGCCAGCAGTGGACCTCCTATGCCATGGCGCACGTCAGTTGGTTCTTGTTTACCCCGGAGGGAAGCCCTGATCCCTACGATAACGGACTGGCGATTCATCTGAATCTCGGTACGAAATCACAATACGACGCCGGACTGGGAGGACGGTACACCAGCAAGGTATACTGGGCGGCCGGCTTCGAAGCGATTACCTTCACACGCGAAGTGCGTTTCCTCGGAGAGGTGTTTAATGGAGACCCTTTCAATTTCGAGGAGGAATTTCCGGCCTATCAGACTGGGTTCCGCTGGTATAAGAGGCCTGACGTCCAAATGGACTTCGTCCTGAGAGGGATCCGCGATGCCGAAGACGCTCCTGGTTGGAGCTACACACTACAGGTCGGACTTCGGATACTGTTCGACGTCTTTCGATAATGGAGGAATCTCTACTCGTTGAGACTTAATGACGGACGCGCCTCAATAAAACACCGAGATGTCGTCATGTCCCTTAGATCCATTTCTTTCTCTTAAAATAGAGAAGCATAGCAATGCCTATCACGCCCATGCCCAGCAGAACGAGCGGATAGCCCCACCGCGACCTCAGTTCCGGCATGAACTCGAAATTCATGCCGTAGATGCCGGCTATGAAAGTCAGCGGCATAAAGATTGCCGTAATGATAGTCAACACCTTCATGACGGAGGTCATTTTGTTACTCATGCTCGAGAGATAAATATCAAGCATCCCCGATACCAGCTCTCGAAACGTTTCGATGGTGTCCATGATCTGAATGGTATGATCGTACACATCCCTGAGATAGATTTTGGTGGGTTCTTGAATGAGTGATGATCCTCCCCTTTCAAGGCCGCTGATGACCTCCCGGAGCGGCCACACCGATCTTCGCAAGAACAGCATATCTCTCTTGCGGGCATGAATTCCGTGTAAAGTCCTCGGTGTGGGATTGGCCACTAAGTCCTCCTCCAGCAGCTCGACGCTTTCTCCCAACCCCTCGAGGATAGTAAAGTAGCTGTCAACAATTGCGTCCACCAACGCGTACACCAAGTAATCGGCACCAAGTTTTCTGATCAGCCCTTTGCTGGTTTTCAGTCTGTCCCGGACAGAATTAAAAACATCTCCTCCATTTTCCTGAAAGGACAATACGAAGGCGGGGCCATGCACAATGCTTACCTGTTCCGCCACGATTTGATTCCGCTTATCGCCGACGTACAGCATCTTCAGGACCACGTAGAGGTAGGCTCCGTACTCCTCCAATTTGGGACGTTGATCCGTGTTGACAATATCTTCTAACAAGAGCGGATGGAGGTCGAACTTGTTTCCGATCTGTTCGATGAGGTCAAGCTGGTGGATACCGCCGACATCGAGCCAGGAGACGGTGCTTCCATTTTTGACCGGTATCCAGTCAGTAATAGTCGCGAGGTCCTTCTCCTGAAAGCGCCCCTCATCATACTCAATGAGTGTGATCCGGACCTTGTCTGTCTTCTTTTCGCCGATATGTACCAATGTGCCGGGAGGAAGGCCCACCTTTTTGGATCGTTTCTTGATGTACCGTGACATGGTCTGCTGCCTCTGATTCTGATGAGGAATTTTACCTTGGACCGCGGTCGTAAGAAACAGTTCTTTGATGATCTCCCCAAAGCATGCGCCAACACCACTCCCAAAAGCTCCTGCCCATCCAACTTGGTCCTCAGATCCTCTTGAGGTCTTCTCCTTAACCGTCCCCTGTGGTAAGATACCGCCCGTTCGCGCAATACGTCAGAAAGTCGTCAGGCCAGAACGTCTTCAAGCCCAACGAGCGACTTGATGACCTGCTGACTTTGGACGTTGTGACGATGGGTGAAGACAATGGCGTTCATCGAAGACAAAGACCTTGAATACATGCAGTTGGCCTTGGAACAGGCTAGGCTGGCGCCTGCTCGGGGAGAGGTCCCGATCGGAGCAGTTCTGGTGCTGGACGGCCAGGTGCTGGCACAGGTGCACAATTTCAGGGAAGTGTGGCAGGACCCGACTGCCCACGCCGAGGTCGTGGCGATCCGCGAAGCGGCGACGAGGCTAGGAACCTGGCGACTGACCGGCACGACGCTCTACGTCACCATCGAGCCTTGCTCGATGTGCGCCGGCGCCATCATTCAGTCCCGCGTCTCACGGCTCGTGTTTGGAGCGAGGGACCCCAAGGCTGGAGCCTGCGGCTCGGTGTTCAATCTGCCGGACGAACGCCGCTTGAATCACAAGGTTCAGGTGATCGGGGGGGTCATGGAGCGAGAGAGCCAGGAACTCATGCAGGCTTTCTTCAAACGCCTGCGGGACGATGTGGGCGAACGAGCCGGCCTGTAACAAGGTTGAGGTTGAGGTTAAGGCTGAGTCAGAAGAAAGCAGAGGATATACGTCTTCCCTCAACCTCAGCCTGAACCTTAACCTCGTTTTCTAAGCAACGTTCGGAGAGGTGCGAGAGTGGCCGAATCGGGCGGTCTCGAAAACCGCTGTCCGGGTAACTGGACCGTGGGTTCGAATCCCACCCTCTCCGCCAGCCTTCGCCAAGGCTTCGGCTGGCAGGCCAGTTTGAGCGAAGGCTGCCCGCCATAGCTTGAGCGAAGGCGGGCGACAACTGAGTAGTGAGTGGAGCTGTGAAACAGG
>JBOHOI010000078.1:0-11291 GCA_050731155.1 Nitrospiraceae bacterium
GCATCACAAAATTCGGCGATGTGGCTGACGTGCGAGGTGGAGCAGTCGTGATCGGTTAAGTTTAAAATTCAAAATTTAGAATTTATAAGTCAATCCTAACGTCACCCCATGACGAATGGTCTGAAACTCATTGAGATTGACTGTGCTCGTAATCCCGTTACTGAAACGGAATTGCAAGTCTTCATCGGTAACTTGAACCCACCAATATCGATATCCGAGATCCAAGAATAGCTGCTTGACAATCATATAGCTTGCAGTCAGATCAAAGTTAGCGCCAATTCCAGAGCCTCTCATTGAGATGCTCGGATCTTGACGAAGATCGGGCCTGAAGTGATGTATGTCTTCATTCTTTAAGGACGTATAGGGAATGAATGCTGCACTGCCATTAATGCTGAATCGTCTGGTGATCTGATACCCACCTTCAAGTCCAAGACGGATCGAATTCCATTCGACTTCGTTCGTGATAACAGTTCGACCACCAGTAGGGACAGTTCCTACAGGAGGGACAAGTTGTATGATTCCCTTTGCTTCGTACGTCTCTTGCCAATATTGATAGCCCGCAAATGCTTTTAAGGATCCACGCCCACCAGAAAAACTCAGGACCTTAAGTCCTACATCTGCGTTCAGATACCACAGATGGCTCCCGTCAATATCGCTCTGGGTCCGCGAAATAAGGTTTTGACCAGTCAGGAAATCGTCATCAATGAGTTTTCCATCATCAATGCCACCATAGCCAAACTGTCCACGAAAAAACAACCCATTGCGCAGGCTAACCTGGCCATGAAGCTCAACCACATTGCTCGAGATATCTTTATAGTTGAGCTCAGAGGTGGGGTTGCCCAAACTAGGGTCCAGTGATGACGCATTATGGCTCCACTTGGTTCGCCCCTGGCTGATCCAGGTCTTGGCCCCCAATTCGATCTCAACATTTGAGCGCCTCAGGACCTCTTCGGAATAGGCTTGGTCGCTGAACCACAAGGAGAACCCAATGAGAACACACAGGGCGACTCTAAGGGGAATGGGTCTGCTCATGATCATTGGCAGAGTCTGTTGAAATTCGTGATGCGGTGTTTCTCGCGATGGAGTGAAGGACAACTCGCTCTAATCACCGCATCGAAGGGAGTCGGTTGACATCGGTGAAAAAGATAGCCCGAATCTCAACGTGGCGCAAGGTAAACGTCTAAAAAATTGAATTGACACTCGGCCGGCAAAGGCTTTAGGTTGACCAACCATGCGCCCGTAGCTCAATGGATAGAGCATCAGACTACGGATCTGAGGGTTGGGGGTTCAAGTCCCTCCGGGCGCGCCAGCCATTCATGTATTGTCAAATGAACTGGAAGTTCCTCCCCTGCGTTTCGTATGAAAAACCATACATGCCGTCAAGCCAGAAAAATCGGACGCTTCACCGATATGTTTCCCTCTTCAAACGTCATCACAACATATTAAAAATCATTAAATTATCTATGAAACCTGATTTTCTACATTTATGTTTTGAGGTGAAGGTCCATCCATACGCTCACAAGATCCCTACATTCGCCATCTCTAGCTGACTTCTCACACAAGCAAGACATAACCGATTGATGTTGCTCGCGTTGCTCAGAACCAAAAAGATACTTGGGAGTGTCACAACAATCAGGCACCAGTCTTGCGGATGCTTCTTCGGGGAAAACATATCAATAGCTCTAACCCGTGGAAACGGGTAGCTGAGTGGAGCCGATCGCAACTTGCTAAAAAGGACTGTTTTCGTATCGGTCTTGGTGTTCTCATCGATCATTGATGGATCTGTCAATTGGCAAACAGGGTCAGTCACGCTGACCAGCCGAGTATCAGCGGCGTCGCTTCCTGAATCGTCCGAGCTACCCATCTCCTCGGCAGTATCCCCGCCTCGTAAACTCATTCGCCGCCCAGCTATCGTTACAATTCCATTACCTGACCCCACACCCACCACTCCTTCGGCCTTTGACATCCGTCCTCATACACTGATCCAACGCCCGTCAGTTTCCCTAAGTCCCTCACCCCCACCCACAGAGACGGCCCCTCAGATTTCCGTGAACGTGCACGGCAAACTGATTCGCCGCCCGTCAACGGCCCTTACAAGCGTACCGGCCCCTGCCTCCACAGTGGCCATAGCATCCGTTCATAGTCCTCAGACAGCGAGCCAAACTGTGAACGGAGTCATCCCAAGTATCGGGCCGTCTACTGAAGCAACTGCAGCTGCAGGCACAAAATCCAGAAATGCCCCTCAGGCAGCCATGGCGACTGGCAGCGTCACCGCTCCAACCTTCGGATCGTCTTTCCAAGCAGCACTCGCTTCAGCACCAGTGAATCCGACTCCTTTTGGATCAGTGGGCCAACTGTTCGCTGCGCCGGGGGCAGGCTCATCCAGTTACCCGCGTAAACTGACCCAACGTCCGGAAGTAGCCGCGATCCTCGCACCACCGGCGCAAGCGACTCCACCACCCTCTGGACCGACCATCGGTCCGAATCCGCCCAGTCTGACCTTCACAGGAGTTCAGGGGGGCGCTACCCCCTTGCCTCAAACCTTGAGCATTACCAATACTGGCGGCGGGACATTAAGCTGGAGCGTAACCGACAACGCCCCGTGGCTAAGTCTCAGTCCAGGCTCAGGCACGACGACGACGGAGAATGATGCGATCACGGTGACCGTCAACACCGCTGGTCTCACCGCGAATGCGTACACAGCCACGATTACAATCACGGCCTCGGGGGCTACAAACAGTCCGCGGACAGTGCCGGTCACGCTGACGCTCGCTTCCCCGCCTGGGCCTCCGTCATCAGGAACAGCTACCTTAACCTGGAATTCCAATGCTGAGCCCGATCTGGCTGGCTATAGGATCTATGTCGGCCTCGCCTCAGGAACGTACGGACTGCCAATCAACGTCGGAAACGTGACGACCTATCAGGTGACGAATTTGGCGCTCGGCCAGACGTACTTCTTTACCCTCACCGCCGTGGATACCTCCAATAATGAAAGCGGCTTCTCCAATGAGGTCAGCAGGAGCATTTTCTGACGGACCTCAGGCTCTGGTGAGCAAACTGGCTGCATCTCTCGTCAAGATTCTTGTCTCCCTCCGGTTGCAGGTCGGCCGCTCGGCGCTTTAGTCCTCAGCCATTCCACATACCGGGGCGCAAGCATCACTGGGATAAGGACCAGTACGACCAAGCTCATGACCAATCCAGGCGGCTCGGCTAGTTTCCGACTCAACGCAGCGCAGAGCACCTCATACCAGGCGAGGCCTAAACCCAGCATGATGAGGCAGAGTCGGCGTGTGTTTGTCGGGTAATTCGCGACGACAGTGGCCACACGCGGGGTCACCGTGATCGCGTACAGGATAGCAAGGCCTATGTCTTGGAGCGCCCCACGCGCCAGGTCATACGCAGGGAACAGTGGGTACTCACCCCGCTTGAACAGAAGAATCGCCACCGAATCATAGGCCATGAGCGCAAGTAAGCACGGAACGGCGACCAGCAGCGCAACAGACAGCCAGCGTGGCATGGTGGTGCAAATACCATTCAGGTTAGGCTGAAGCCAGCCCAGGCAGATGTTCGCCTGGGCCGGCGACCTGTCAGGGAAGCGACGCGATGATTTTCCGGTACTCGTCTTCTGGATAGGCTCTCAGGGTTGTCGTCCGGACATTCCCTGCGCTGCCGATCTTGAGCAGAAACTTGGCCAGCACTTCATCGTTTGGTGCCTCAAGAATCAGCGCCACGTCGTAGGTCCCCTGGGTCATGTAGAATGTTTTGAGTTCGGCGCCCATGTCTTTGAGCGACTTTTTCGCCGCGTCCAGGCGCTTCGGCGAATCCTTCACGGTCTTGATCCCCTGATCAGTCCAGTTAAGGAGCGAAATGTACGTAGGCATCGGGCACCTCCTTTATTTCCAGCCAACCGGGTCGTAGCCGCGCTCCTTCAAGCAGCGGTTCACAAAACCCATGTAGGCATCGCTTGGTTTCGGACGTCTGAACAGCCCACGGAGCAATCCCGCAGTCGCCCCACCAGCCGCGCCAATGGCCGATCCACTGCCGGCTGCCCCCACCACGGCCCCTCCGACTGCCCCGCTTGCAGCGCCGATGCCGGCGCCGGCCACCGTGCTGCTGGCCACTTGAGCCCCTTTGCCTTTTTCAGGAGCGGCACCGGCGGCTTCAGCCATCTCCTGGCACTCGGCAATGTCGCGCTCCGCTGTCTCCTTCCCAACAGTTTGATAATGAGCATTGGGATAGAGAATGGGTTTGGGGCCGGAGCAGGCCGTCAAACCTACAATGAAGATGAAAACAAGGGCTCTTAACAGTTGTTCTCTGCGCTTGAGCGCTTGCATCAGAGCCGGATCGCTCAGCCCCACCTCGCTGAGCGCGTCCATGATGTGCACACCCCTGGTCGCAGCAATCTCTTTAGCTTTTGCATACTGACGCCGATTGAAGCGGGCCACCGATGGCTGACCGTTCACGATCTGGCACGCCAAGACCTCGCCATCCACCTCAAGCGTCCCTCCTTGTTCGATCAATGTTCTAGCCTGAGACACCGTAATCCCGTGGAGCGAAGCGAACTCATCGGGTCCGCTCGTCTCGACTAACCTGCCATCCGGCATGATGCACAGGCGTTTGAAATGGGAGGACCAATCCTTCCGGAAATCAATGTATTTGATATCGCCACGCCGCGCAATCGTGCGATCCAGTTTCGCATAATCCAGCCCCAGGTTTTTCTCTTGAAGCAGCGCCCGGAGTTCCGGCGCCAGCGTGCGGAAGAAGACGCGTGCCGCGGCTTCTTCCAAGGTCAGCCCATAGGAACGAACCAGTTGCTCCGCCTCGGCATACTGGACCACATCCAGTACCCAGGTCTGTTTCGGTTCATGACCCGCAGGATCGATCTTGCAGGCGAAGAGCCCGCGCGTGACCAGCGGTCCGTCCTGCGGATAGAGGTAGAGCCCCCCTTCGTTCAAGAGCCTAGTCATCACCTCCAGGGGAATCTCGTAGCTCTCGGACAGCACGCGGGCATGGGCCGCGACATCTTCCGGCTCGGTCATCGCGCAGACCGTCACGTTCCCGGGCGCATCAGATTCGGTATAGTCCTCGATGATGTTGTAGAGCGTTGGCAGCTTGGCCTGGGTCGAGGCTCGTTTCTTGATCTTAAACATCCAACCCCTGCTTTATCGGACTTCAGTCACATCGCCTGCCAGGCTGTCAATGATCAAGGCTATAAGGCGGTAAGGTGGTGAGGCGAGGATCTTCCACATGGCCTCCGGTCGTGAAGTGATAGAGGGACTGAAACATCGCGTCGTTGAATCCAAACACCTGATGGACCGGGTCATCAAAAAAGCACCCGATCCCCGTTGCGCGGACCCCAGCCGCCTCCGCCTCCAGATACAGCACCTGGCCGATCACTCCGGTTTCCCAAAAGAGCCTCCGGTAAAACCAGGGGCCATACCGCCGCAGGCTTGATTCGAATTCCGCGATCATCCCCAATGAAAACGCACTGTCCCCGGCAATCTCCTGGTGACAACTGACCTGGGCAGCCAATTGCCGCGCATCGCCCTCTTCGAGGAGAAACAGAGGCAAGTCCTCTGGACAGCCAGGCGGTGAGGTCCAGGCAAACCGTTGGTGCGTCGCCCGTCTGAGGGCCTCCACCTTCGCAGGATCACGAGCCAGCATATAGAGACCGGGAGCAAGGCCATCCACCCGGTGGACGAACAGGGCCAGATGAATAGCCGGTGCCCAGGGCAGGAGGTCCCAGGGCATGGGACGCTGGCACAGGTCACGCGCAACCCGTGGCATCACGCGAGCCAGCATCGTCAAGAAGCTGCCGACTGAAATCGAGGTTTTACCATCAAACGCAAGTGCGCTTCGCCGTTGCCGAATCACTTGTCCAGCCCTTGGCTGATCCGGATAGATGCTCAGCGCATGGGCACTCGCATTGATCGGTGTCTCCACCCTGACCTTCTGCTCAGTGCTGGACTTCCACGAAGCAACTTCCACCTGATCAATGATCTCCCATTGCACGGGATTGTCTCGACTGAGCCGGTTGGCCTTCCCGTACCAAGCGTGTCGCGTCACCTCGCGAACAGCATCGGGCGCCAAGAACAACGGCAGCGAGACCGTTGTTCCTGTGGCAAGACCAGCAGACTGGCCGGCAGGCCAAACAACGGCGAGGCAATCAGGGTGCTCCCGCTCAGCCCCCTCGACATCCTCCGTTCGATCCAGCCCCAACAAGGCAGCCACCGTGTCATCCGCCAGGCCGTCCAACAGCAGCATGCGCCAGCCCAAGGCCTCGGCCGCGATGCGAGCACTGCCAATCGCGTGCCCCACGTCATGTTGACAGTAGCGAAAGGCTCGCTCCCCGTACTTCCAGGTCTCCCGCCAGTTCACTGACGTAAAGCCCACTAAAAAGGCGTTCGGCGGAAAGCCTCGCATCAGCGAAGCAAAGTCCTCCTTGAGGAACTCTGCTCGCAGCTCGAGGGCATGTTCTTTGGACGCATAATGGTAGAGACCGGAGAGCGGGGCAAGGCCAGGCACCTTGTCAATAAGCAGATAGCCCTCGGTGGGATGCAGGTTGCCGCTCGACGGGTTGCTTCGGAGCGCCCAGCGGACGTCGCCGGCCTGCTTCCAGGCCGAGATGGCCAACGAATATTCAAAAAATCGCGACAGCGTGCGAACGGTGACCGGCGCGCTCGCGATTGCTCCAGGGCGATACAAGTCCTCATAGAGCGGCGAGAGCGGCGCGTCGTCCGGTTGTAGGAGCGGCAGGGGAATGAGTGGAGATCCTGCATAACGTCGAAACGGGTCCGGCTGGTTCGCCCAGTCCATGTAACCGAGCGCGCGCGCATAGCGGAAAAAGTGATGTTTCGTCTCCTCGTGGTACAGCATGACCACTTCCAGGGGATCGAGTGCTTCTGTCGCACGAGCAGAGTCTTCTTTCGTCCGATGGTTCACAGACAAGATACCCCCTGTCGCAAAGTGTACTTGCCTCCTGACTCGAAAGTAAATGAAGATGAGACTAAGCCGCGTGCAGAGGCTGAAAGGAGGAACGCAGATGACGGCTCACAACCGGCACTGGTTCTTGGAGGGTATGACACAGATGAATTGGACCGGCGTCCCATGATCCGCCACGAAGCAGTGTTTCTCGTGCGGAGCCACATAGACCGAATCGCCTCGGTTGAAGGGCGTTTCAGCTCCTTCCGTTCTGACCGTTCCGGCACCCTCGAGGATGAAGACTTCATGCTCCCATTCATGGGAATGGAACGGCGTACTCGCGCCCGGATGGATATCGAACACCCGCAGGGAGAAGTTCGGGGCCCCATCCCGGTCCGTGATCATTTCCCGCATTTGCACCCCTTCAGGGGTGCCGGAATGGGTGCCCGGTTTGACCTCGGCATAGTGTTTGATGATCATCGCGCGCAGCATACCACCCCTCGCATGCTGAGACAAGCAAGGTCCCCTGGATTTCTCCCTTCGCCCGCTCTATCCTGATTGGCATGACCGACGACAGGCACAAGGGGCGCATTTTCCTGCACCGAGGCGATCTTGAACGAGCTCGGTTTTGGTATGAGCAGGCAGTAAAGGCTGACCGTGCGAATGGGGATGCCCAGATGCTCTCGGACTCGCTGGGGAACCTCGGGAATGTCTGCGCGATGATGGGCGATTACGAGCAGGCAGAACACTGCTATCGTGAGGTGCTGGACCTCCAACGTGGGCAGCAGGACTGGGCCGCGATCGGTCAGACCCTGGTCAACCTAGGCAACCTTCGGGCAGAAGCAGGTCGCCCAGAGCGTGCCCGACCCTTCTACCTGGAAGCGCGGGATATCCTGGAGCCGCTTCAGGATCACCGCGCGCTGGGCATTCTTTATTCCAACCTCGGCCTCCAGGACCAGGCGGAAGGACGGTACGATGACGCAATCGCTCAGTTCAAGAAGGCTCTTGAATCGCACCGGGTGGTCGGAGACGAAGATGGGCTAGCTGTCACCTATAGTCAGCTCGGGAAGGCGTTTCTGCAGGCCAGTCGCACAATTGAGGCCGAGAAATGCCTGAACAACGCGTCCGAGCACTTCATCAAGCTGGGGAACGAACCAGGGGAAGCCGCCGCGCTTCGGCTGTTGGCAGACCTCTACGAGCAGACCGGCAATCAGCTCTCCGCACTCAGGTGCCTGGAGCGAGTAGTTCAGGTGGATACCAGCTACGGGTTGCCACAAATGCAGCAGGACAGGGAACGAATGACTCGGCTGCGGGAGGCGGGAGTGGGGAGAGTCCATGACCACTGAAGATGCACGGCAACGGATCCAGTCGGCGATCGATCAGTTCGGCGGACAAGCTGGGATGGCCATTGATCTCGTCATCAACGAGGTCAGGTCGAGCCTGGGGAACGAAACCGCAAACGACTTGATCGACGAATTCGACCTGGAACTGCAATACAACATCGCCCCGACCGAGCCGGAAGGATCAGGTGATTAACCCATGGGAGAATTTCTGCCTCACCACAATAATCCTCATTGTCCCTCTCTCACCTACGGGGTGGACGGGCTGGTCACACATGCGCGCGTCCACCGAGCACTTCTGATATGCGCGGTGCGCGAGCACCGGGAACAGCCCGTCAGCCCCGTACTGCCATGCCTCTAATCTGGTGTTCCATCTCCGGCCACGGATTCGGGCACGCAGCTCAAGTGGCGCCGGTGCTGAATGAGCTGGGCCGCCTGGTCCCCGGTCTCAAGGCCATCCTCCGGACGAAGGTCCCACCGTGGTTCTTCGAGAACCGCCTCACCATTCCCTGGAAGTTGAGCCAGGCTGAACAGGATATCGGCTGTGTGCAGCGAGGCCCCCTGGCACTTGATGTCAGTGCAACCTGGACCGAGCACCTGCGCTTCCACAAGGACTGGGAAACCAAAGTCGGGGACGAAGCGAGAGCCATCCAATCCGCGGCGCCGGACCTGGTGCTGTCGGACATTTCTCATCTGGCGATCGAGGCAGGCGCGACAGCGAAGAAGCGAACAGTCGGACTCTGCAACCTGTCATGGGACCGAGTTCTTGAACCGTTTCTCCAACCAGGAGTGCCAGAGCAGATCAAGACCCTCCAACAGATCGAACAGTCTTACAGCATGGCGGAGCTGCTGATCCGTCCAGCGCCCAGCGTCCCCATGAAGGCATTCCCGAATATCGTGGACATCGGCCCGATTCGTCAGCCCACCCCGCCAAACCAGCGGGCTCTAAGAGAAGCCATCGAGGCCACACCGAAGGAACATGTCGTGTTGATCGCCTTCGGCGGGGTTCCACTGGACTCGCTGCCGCTCGAAAAGTTGGAACAGTTGGCCGGTTATAGATTCGTCGTCAGCGGACCAGTGCCTGAAGCTTGCCGACGAATCCGATCACACTCCTCAATCCCACTCCCCTTTAACGTCCTCATTGCCTCCGCCGATCTGATTGTCACCAAGCCAGGCTACAGCACGGTTGTTGAGGCTGTCACCCATCGCAAACCGGTAATGTACGTCAGGCGATACAACTTTGCAGACGAGGCTTATTTGGTTGAGTACCTTCACCGCTACGGGCGGGCGGCTGAATTGTCCGCGGAGGATTTCACCGCTGGCCGGTGGGAACAGACCCTCAACGCAGTCTGGGCTGCACCTCACCCGAAAGACGAGTCGCCCCCCGCGAGCGGCGCGGCTGAGGCGGCAGAGATCCTTGCGAAATACCTGTGACGACGCTCACTTCATCTTCAGGTGCGCCTTGAGGATACCGGAATTCTGGATGTCGGGATTTCCTTTCCCCAGATCGTAGGCCGTCTTGAAGTGCTCGGTCGCTCCCTTGTGATCGCCGGTCTTATCCAACACCAGCGCCACGTTATAATGCACCTCGGCAGACTTCTGATCGGCCTTGGCAGCCTCCATGAAGTGCTTCATCGCCACATCCCAGTGTCCCTGGCCGTAGTGCTCAATGCCTTCCGTATTGTGTGTTTCCGCCTTGGAGCCAGTAGCAGTTCTCAGGGGTGTGGCTCCCTTGCCCATGTCAGCCCAAGCCGTTCCCCCCAGTAATAACGCACCCATCGCCAATACAGCCACTCGCGATAGCCTGTTCATCATGACCTCCTTGCTTTAGGTTGTACGCCTACCTTCTGTCCCTCTACACTCTCTACGGATGCAACTTTCGATCGGATGTAGGGTGGCAATTTTCAGCCTGACCGACGCTGCGAGTGAACAGTTGCAAGGACCCGCTGAGAAATCATTGCAAAAGGTGGCTGAAGATATTACAAGGATGGCATCATGCACCTGATCGGGTACATTGTGCGCTGGCTGGCCAGGAGCCTCGAGTCCATGGGGCGTCTCGTGAGTCGCCTCTCCGACCTCTTCAACGGGTTGCTCCCCGCTCTTCTTTCTCCTTCTCAACTCACCAAACTGCTGCAGGACCACTATCGCGTGAGCTACGCTGACGACGTGGACCTGGCCACGACGGGCTTCGAGCGATGGCGTCTGGTTGATTGGGAACTCGAGGTCCTCGATCGCTTCGACATACGCTCCGGCAGAATGTTGGTCCTGGGTGCCGGGTGTGGACGGGAGGCTCTCGACCTCGCACGGATGGGCATCTCGGTGGTGGGAATCGACACGAACTTCGCCGCCCTAGGCACGGCGCGCCGCATCGCTGAATTGGCAGGGCTTCTGGTTCAGTTTCACCAGGCTGATTTCTTGAAACTCCCGTACACGACCGCGAGTTTTAATTGCGCCATCTTATCAGAAATCATGTACAGCGCGATCCCAGGCATGATGCGGAGACAGGCTTGGCTTCGAGATCTTTCCGACGTCCTCCAGCCAGATGGGCTTCTGATCCTGAGCTTTCTCACCGAGCGGCGCCCGATTTCCCGCCTTCAGATCCTCTGCAGACGAGTAAACCGATTCCTGGTTAAACTGCCAGGAGCCAACACAACGTATGTACCAGGCGACGATTGCCCGCAAGGACATTTTGTCCATGCGTTCCAAGACGAAGACGAGATCCGTAGAGAATTCAGCGGATCAGGAGTACTCATTCGAGAACTCGATTGGAAAAAAGGCTTTGCCGTCCTGGCCTGTCCACCTCGCATGAACCGGGAACTCATGACGGTGACGCATTTTCCGGAACCGGCTCTTCTAGACCAAAAATAATAATCGGTGGAAGGAGTTCACTGCATCTGCTACCCTGTTGGCCTTTACACTCATGGATAAAATCTATGTCAAACATGCGGACTTTGTTCAACGCGAAGTCGCGGGCGAATTCCTCTTGATTCCCATCAAACGCCAACTGACCGACGTCAACAGCCTCTATGT
>JBOHOI010000079.1:0-11212 GCA_050731155.1 Nitrospiraceae bacterium
GATCATGGAAGGGTGGCTGCTGACGGCGGGATGTGCACCCTCCTCACAGGCTACAACGCCCCGTGGAACAGACATCGTCATCTTCATAGACTTCTCCGCAAGCGTCCAGAAGCAGGATAGGGCGTTGCTTGAGCAGGATATTGTATCCCAGATCATCCCGTCGCTCTCGGCAGGAGATCGAATCGTGATTGCCCCCATCAACGACAAGACCCTCACGGATTTCCATCCACTCGTCGAGGTAACCTTCCCTCCGAAGCCAGAGTTCAACGGATGGCTGGATAATGTGATGAAACATACCCGCCAGGTGAAGGAGAACGAGACTCAGGTGGTCCACCTGAAGGAGACGATCCGGACCCAGGTGGCTGGCATATTCGCAAGACATCACGCCAGCCAGTACACCGATATCTTCAGCTCTCTCATTATTGCTCAAAAACTGTTCCACAATGCGTCGAGACGTAAGGTTCTGGTCCTGATGTCGGACATGATTGAAGATTATCCGCCCTATCGTTTCGACAAAATTTCATGGAACACGGCCACCAACCAAAAAATCCTTTCAGAACTAGACGCAAAAGGGTTAATCCCCGATCTTTCCGGTGTTTGCGTCTATGTCTCAGGGGCTTCGGCAGGATCAGCTGAATTGGCAGGGAACATTGGCCATTTCTGGCAAGCATACTTTCAGCGCACCAAGGCCGACATGGATCCGAGCCGCTATGCCCATGTGCTCCTTCACTGGCCTTCATCCAAGTCCTGCCATCTTTGAATAGACGGCCATCAGGCTATCAAGAGGCTCACAGCGCCGGTGGGGGAATCTTTTTCAGCTGCCTGCCAAGTGCCCGCGCACTTCCTGGATGATGGGCTTCACAGCGGCTGGGCTTACTCTCCGATCACCTGCACGACGAGGTCGCGGGTGCGCGCACGGGTATCGAAATCTATGACGACGATCTGCTGCCAGGTTCCCAGTGTCAGCGTGCCATCGTTGAATGGGATGGTCACCGATTGACCCTGGAGCTGGCCCCGTAGATGGCTGTGAGCGTTGTCCTCGCCTGTATTGCGCGTATTGTGTTGCCAGGCAGGATCAGCCGGAACCAACCGGTCCCAGACAGCCTTCGTATCCGCGCGGATGCCAGGCTCATCCTCGATAATCATGACGGAGGCGGTGGTGTGCTTGATGAAGACGGTCACGATACCGACCTTCAGTCCCGTGCCTGTCAGCACCTGCCTGACAAGGTCCGTGACGTTCTCAACTTGGGTATGCCCCTTCATGTTGAGTCGAAGCGGGACGCTTTTTACCGACATGATATGGCTCCCGGCGCCAGGCCTCTGAGATAGCGCACTTCGCGGCTGGTCAGGGCAGCGCCGCGCGCCTCTGCCAGAAGAGAGTCGAACACCCCTTCGGCAGCAAGTGTGCGGAGCACGTTCACGACCGTCTCGCTCAAAATACCCTCGACCTTCAGCTTCTCCAGATAGGCAAAGGCTTCCCCCAACGTTTCCTGTGTGCGAGCGTAATAGTCTCGCCCGCGCCGCCGATTGCTGTAGGCTTCGAATTGCTCACACGCCACCAGCACTTCAGCCAGTTGGTGAACCCACCGCGGCGCACCGTGCAATTTCTCCGGATAATAGTAGTAGAGCATCACGAGGCCCATCCACGGTGACCACGGCACACCCAATCGTTTGAGGCTGGGCTTGACGGCGCGCAACCGCCTCGCCAAACGGCGGGCATAGCCCAGGCGCATCTCCACCTGTTCTTTGGCCCAGCCATCCATGCGTATCCCGTCGGCCTCCAGCTCATCCCGGTAGCGGGTGAGAAAGGCCTCCGTCTCACGGCCATAGGGAGTCTCCGGGTAGGCCGCCCGCCATTCACGAGGCCTGGTCGGAACCCCTCGTTGCTTGGCCCAGGACCAGATTCTGCCGAACAACCGCCGGTCCAGCCCGGCCCGGCCCAAGTCATGGAGCAGGCACGCGATTTGATAGGGAACGAGCCGATCCGGCGGATGGCCCAGCCGCATCGCCACGGCCGCGCACATGCGCGCCGTTCGAAGCGCGTGGGGCCGGTCATAGCCACGGATCAGCCCTCCAGACCGTCGCGGGTCCGGGTAATCGTACAGCCTCATCAGCGCTGTAGCCAGCCTCCGTGGAACCACGAGGGGTACCGGATCGGCGGGCTTCGCTACACGCCTGTGATAAGAATTCGGCTGATGGTCTCTGGCTGTTTGCGAAACGGCCTTCACCTGTCTCCAAGAGGTTAGTGACGGGAGGATATCGTCAGGCGAAACAGAGTGTCAAGCCAAGTGGCCTCTGAGGCTCGCCCGCGGGTTTACATGAAAACAGCTTTCTGCCTTGACATTTCTTTTTTGTGCTAGTCTATCTATAATAATCTCGTCGCTTACTTCGAGGGCTCTATGCGACCCCGTGCAACTTCATTGCGGCTTGTCATCGCGCTCGCGTTCGCTCTATCGAACCTGGCCGATCCGGCTGCTCTCCTTGCCGCCGTACCGATCGAGCAGCTCACCGATCTGACGGGGAGAGCCAGAGCGGTCATCACGCTCAAGGCGCGCGACAACTTCGCCAACGAGTTCCGCTACGATGTGAGTATAAAGAACGAGACGGCTGACCCGTTGGTGGCCGATTCACTGGTCCTCGTCCTGGACAAGATCACGAACCTGGCCGGAGAAGATAACGAACCACTGACTCATGAATCCATCCTGAAACGCATGGAAGTGCTAGGCCAGGACGGGGAAACCCCGGACGGCAAGCCTTACTTCAGAATTCCTGTGGATCAGAGTCCCGACCTGGCTCCCTACAGCCAGAGCCAGCCGGTCACGGTGCGTCTCCGCAACCGTGACTATTTCATCGTCTTCACTCCGTCGTTCCGGGTCCTTGGGCTACGCCGTGCTCCGCCCCCTCCCAAATCCATCGAGTCCCCCGCGCCTCCTCCCAATCCCAATCTAGCCAATCAGGCCCTCAACAGGCTCATCCAACTGTTGATCAAGAAAGGGCTGCTAACCGAAGAGGAATGGCGCGCCGCCAACCGCCCCCCACAGACGCCACCATAACCGATCAGCACTGTGTGGATGCCCCACAGGACTGCTTGGAGCGACGTCTTTTCCCTCACGTGTGACAATCTGACGCTGGGTGAGAGATATAACCAATGGTGTGTGAATAGTGGAGCCGGCGAGTGGGGTCGAACCACCGACCTGCTGATTACGAATCAGCTGCTCTGCCACTGAGCTACGCCGGCTACAACGGTTTCGCGGGAGATGAGGATCGGGTTGCGGGGCTAGCTCTGTCGCGGCATCATACCCAGGGCGCGAAGGCCTGTCAACCGCCTCACAAGAGACAGACGAACTCTACAGAGAGCCTCTTTCACTGAGGACGCTCATCATCTGACACGCGCCAATGGAATACCACGGACTGGTGCGCGTGGACCGAGCGCCGGCACAGAGGAGGGTTCCTGCTCATTCCCATACTCCGCCTTGGCGGTTTTCGGGACCTGTGCGCGCAGGTAGTCGAAGAGTTCTCCCACCGCCACGATTCCATCTCGGTCCTTGTCCGCTGTTCCGCCAAGCCCTTTGAGCAGATAGTAGGTGAACAGTCCGTGCCGGCCCTGTTCATATTGATGCGCCTCCTGGATCCCGTGGATTCCGAGTATCTGCACCAACTTTCCGTCTCGCAGGGCCGACGCTCCGCTATCCCAGACCGGATCTCTATGATTCTGAGAGACTGACGAGGGAGGAACGGTGAGCGAGACATCAAACAACAGCACTGCCCGCTGAATCGAGAGACGCGCCACGGCCGCCTGCAAGCGACGTAAGGAGAATAAGCGAGGGGAAGACGCTGGGCCTCCGTCGTGGGGGATCAGCGAGACCGCGCCGGTCGAAGGATCCATGGTGGCTCGACCGGAGAAAAAGACCAGCACGACACTGTCTGAACCGACATGCTCAGGTAACCAGCTCTCGAACAGCTCGGCGAGATCGTCCTTGAGGGCATGGTCATTCGTCACCACTTTGATCTGCCTAGCCGGAATTCCCCCGACTGTCCGGAAGTAGTCCGCGACAACCTCCGCATCATGGACGGCAAACTTCACGCCTGGCACCTCAGAGTCCCGAAAGGCTCCAACCCCGATGGCAATCCCGACCGCCTTTCGCCGCTCATACCCCGGCACCCGTTCCGGGACCTGATCCACATCGACCGACATCACTTCGAGCTGTTCCGATCTGGCTGGGCGAAGCGCCGCGATGAATTTCTTCTGGGCCGGCTCCTGCACGTCGCCGGACGACGACGAGAGAGAGAGGACCAGCTCAGCCTGCTCGGCTGCCGAGACAGGCCGCACCCTGCCGCTCGCCTCGACCAGCTTTGTTTCCCCAGGCTGCAGGTCTCCGACCTGAATGGGATTGGTGAATCGCTGAACCAGCGCCGGGCTTCCATCGAGCATGACCTGCACATGCTGCGCGACGCCTGGTCCGGCATTGGTCACCTCCACCGTCACCGTCACCCGTTCTCCGCCTTCAAGAATCTGGTTTTTATTTTCTTCCCTCAGCATGGCACGGAACGACAATTGGGCGGGTCCGGCCTTCGTCTCCATCTTGGTCTCTGCCTGTGAGCGCGCGACCGTCGGTCGGTTTCCCGCTGCCTTCGCCTCTGCCACCTGTCGAACCTTGGTCGAGGTCCCAAGCTGTTTCTTGAGGCCTTGGGCCAACGTGTCCACCGCCCTGTCGGCGACCTTGTCCAGTCCGTGGACCTCGCACCTTTCGCTGTCCGTCTCGACGTCATCGCGCGCCTCGCTCCGCAGCTTCTTGGTATAGAGCAGGGCGCCGGCCGCATCAATATAGGAAACCGTCGCTCCAACTGTGACGGTGGCAGGATAACTGCGCTTCCCCTTCCGTGAGACCAACAGCTCGATTTCCTTGAGTCCCAGCGCAACCTCCACTGCTCCATCCGGCGGACCATGCTTCGTTGAAGACGACTCGGTCTGCAGATGCTCAAACACCATCCCGATTTGACGCTCCAAGGCACCCTTCAGACGATCGCCGATCGGCAACGTGCGGCGTTGTTCGCAGCCGTCGGTGTAAGCCAGCCCTGCTTCGGTGACGCTGGGATCCAGTCGAAGCTTGACCGTCAAGGGGAGCCAATAGCCCTCGGAGTCGCCGACCCCTCGGGACGAGAACCAATCACAGCCTGCAAGACCTGTCAGCAGGACGGCTACAAGGACAAGTCGGGCGACGAGAAAATGAACGGAAGGCGAAACGGCAGCGGCGAGGTGAGACAGCCACACAGCGGCATGGTTATACCGGAAACGGCGGAAGAAGACAACCGGCACTGAATTGACAGCCTTTCCTGCCTTGCGTTAAGGTCGCCGTCATGCCGGATCCCTCTCCCTGGATTGACCGCCCAGGCACCGCACAACCAGGCCGCGGCCTGAACTGGTCAGCATTGCGTAGTCTGATCCGCCTTCCCAATCAATCCGGCACCATGCTATTGATGCTCCCGACCCTGTGGGCGCTGGTCCTCGCGTCCCATGGCCAGCCGCCCGTCAGCCTGCTGATCATCTTTGCTGTCGGCGCGTTCCTCATGCGCAGCGCAGGGGTCGTGATCAACGATCTGGCGGATCGGTCTTTTGATCGCCAAGTGGACCGTACCAGGATGCGACCCTTGGCTAGCGGCGCGCTGGGTGCCCCGGAGGCGCTCGCCACCGCAACTGTCCTGATGCTGATGGCGGCCAGCCTGCTGGTCTTCCTCAATCCGCTCGCGATCTTGGTGAGCCCGGTCGCATTCCTGCTTGCAGCCCTCTATCCCTTCACAAAGCGGATCATTCATCTCCCGCAGGCTGTGCTCGGCATCGCGTTCGGGTGGGGGGTGGTCATGGCTTGGGCAGCAGCCCGGAATTCGCTGGACAACCAGGTCTGGTTTCTATACGCGAGCGCGGTGCTCTGGGCGGTGGCCTATGACACGATTTATGCGCTGCAGGACCGAGCGGACGATGCGCGGATCGGCGTGAAGTCGTCGGCGATCCTTTTCGGAGCTCAGGCCTGGATCGCGGTGGGAGCCTCAGTCTGTGGAATGCTGCTTCTGCTGGCGGTTACAGGCTGGCTGGTCGGCATCGGCCCGGCGTTTTACGTCATGTTAGCAGCGGTGGCCGGGTTTCTGACCCACCAGGTCTGGAAGCTGCGAGGGCCAGTCTCACCCGAGATGGCATTCGCCCTGTTCAAACAACACGTCTGGGTGGGATGGGCGATCTTGGCTGGAATCTGGGCCGGTTTCTTATGAAGGTCAAGGTTGAGGTTCAGGTTGAGGCTACTCAAGCTTAGCCTGAGCCTCGGATTTCTCTGGCCTCGGCGCCAGCAAGGTCCCCAGGTACATGGTGATGGCCTTGGCGTCCTGATCGCTCAGGCCGAGATTCGGCATGCGCGTGTCCGGCTTCATGCTTTGGGGGTACTTGATCCAGCGATAGATCCAGGTGTGATTAAGCCGAAAGCCTGCACGATCCAGCGCGGGCCCCACCACCCCACCCTCCTCGCCAATCCGGTGACAGCCGTTGCAGCCGTACTTGTTCGTGTAGAGCCGCTTAGCCAGTTCGGCCAGCTTGGCCGCCTCCGCCGCCGGCATCGTCAGGTCAGGGCGAGGCAGGGGTGCTGGTTTAGGCCGGGTGGTGAAGTTCACGAATACGAGCTGAGCCTGCTCATGCGCGGCCTGCTCTGGACTCTGGGTACCCCGTCCTCCGGCCGACTCGGAAGCGGTCCCTGCCTCGGCGACAGGGTTGGACGTCCCCTCCGCCGCTGGCTTAGCCTGCTCATAGGCCTGCTGGGCCTTCTGGAGCGCCTCCTCCAATGCCTTCCTCTGAGCAGCCACATCCACCATCAGTTTCATCCCGTGCAGCGTCCGTACGTACGCCACGAGCGCCCAGATTTCCTCTTCCGACAGGGTGTATTTGAACGTCGGCATCGTGGGCACGGCAAACTCATCGTCTCCAATCTTATCGCCAATCTCTGGAGTCGTGTCCTTCATCTCTCGGCTGATCGTGGCAAAGACCTCCTCATCTTTGAGCGTACTCATCTCGTCTTTATTGGATAGATCCTTGGGTCGAGGGTCAGGCATGTGCGCCCAGTTAAACCCCTCGTTCTGCCGGCCATGCGTCCCATGGCAACTTGCACAGTAATGCGTATAGAGCTTATGCCCCTTCGCGACATAGGGGTCTCCCCAGACCACGCTGCCGATCGCCCAGAACAGAGCCAGCGAGGCGATGACACCGAGAAGGATAACCACCCGCTTCTTCACTGTGCGAGCTTCTCCTGTTATGACCCTGCGCTGTCTTTGGCCCGTCGAATTAACCAGACTTCCAATCCGGCTGTGATCGCCATCGCGAAGACGGTGAAGAAATACACCCAAGCCGGCACAACCGTCTTGAGCACCACAAAATACCAAGACGAGATCGTTCGCCGGAGGCCCGTCTCTCCATTGGCCCCATCCCACACATGCACCGCGACTGGGATTAACTGGCCGGGCACGAACTGAATGTCATTGGCCGCATCTTTTGTCGTCAGCGGTCGTTTCAACACAACACGCCAGACGCCGTCTTCAAAGATCCCCTGCCCCGTCGCCTGTTGATTCTCGGGGGGCTGGACGGATGGGGGAGTTTTGTACCCCTTCGCGTTCAGCTCTTCGACTTTCTGAAGATCGGCCTTCCAGTGCCAGAGATTGACCGGTTTCCCCGTGTCGCCAAGGAAGAAATGCGGCTTCTCCGATCCCTGGGGGAGCTTCACCGGGAACTGCAGCGCCACAGCGTCACGCAATCCTCGGAGCCGGACAGAGGGCGGATAGAGAACGGGATACGGTGCGCTAAAATCCGCCTTCTCCATTTTCTGAGTGCGCTCGCTGTCCTGATGGGTGACGTTCTTGGTACGATCGTCCCACTCAAGCCAGAAACCAATCTCCTTCTCGTTGTACACGGATTTGACCAACACCAGATCCACCGTGGGATCCTGATTCCGCGGTGCGACGTGGACCTGTCCGCTCATGATCACCTCGACAGCGTCCCCTGCTTGCCAGGTCGGCGCATTGGGATCCAGCGGGATCTCCTCGCTGACCGGTCTCGACTCGATCACCACGCGACTGCCGGATGGGGCGGGCTTCTGGAGTGATTTCACATAGTGGGCGATGGCCCACCGTTCTTCCTCGCTGAGCTTATCCAGGTAGGCCGGCATCGGCGTCCCCTCGATGCCGCCCGAGATCCGCAAGAAGATGTCTTTGACCTCATTGCCCCCTTTGTACAGCCAGCTCCTGGTGAGGTTTCGCGGGTAGAGAGGATTTCCCCAGACATCCACGATGGCTTCCGCAATCGCCCCGTTCCCCCTTCCGTTTTGCCCGTGGCACAGGAGGCATTGGGCCTTTCCCTCGAAGAGCTCCTTTCCCATCTTGCTCAGCTCCGGGGTCCGAGAGGGCTCTTTCCCCATGGGGATGGGTTTGGGAGCAGCACCGTCCTTAAATCGATCCGAGAAGGTCTTGATATAGGCGATGACCTGGAGCCGATCTTCCTCGTAGAGCAACCGTTTCCACGAAGGCATTCCGCTTCCGGGAATTCCCCGGCTGATGGTTCGGAACAGATCCTCATCCGTTGGCAGCTCCCCGTTCTGCGTGCTCTTCAGCTTGAACAGGCCGCGGGTGAAGTCACGAGGGCGGGGATTCATCGTATCGGCGGCCGGGCCTTCTCCCGCCCCGTTGAGTCCATGGCAGGGAAGACACCGCCTCTCATAGATCTTCTTGCCGGCCTTGATCACCTCGGGGGTGAGCGTCAGTTTCTTAGACGGAAGCTCATCGGGCGCCGTCGGTCCGAACACGGTGTCTAACTCCCCGGCTCGTCCCTCCACACACAGCGCCATCGATGCCAGGAACAGGGTGACGAGGCAGATCATGCGACGCATGCGATTAATCCTGCTTTTCCGGTTTGCGCGGCTCCACATCCGCGAGTTCATATTCCGCCAAGATGATTTTCCAGATTTCGGCCTCCGTCAGTTCATCCTTCCATCGTGGCATGGCGGAGTCCCATGGGGAGGATTCGTTGGGCAAACCACGCCCCCCGTCGTTGACACGCCAGAAGGCGTAGGCCTCTACGACGGTGCCAATGGTGCCGGGATCACGGAAATCTGCCGGCCGTAACCGGAAGCCGACGGCCATGGGCCCGCTGCCATCAGCTTTGGATCCGTGGCAAACACGACAGTTCTTCTGGTAGAGACCCCGGCCCTCGGCCACGGCTTTTTCCACAAGCCGCTTCCGCGCCTCCTCCAGCCCGAGTCTGTCCAACCCTTCCTGCTGCTGAAACTGCTTCACCAGGTCATCGGTCGGATTGCGGTACGGGTTGATGAGCTTCTCGTACTGGCCGGGAATCGTGGGATGCTGGATCCGGATGCCGGTCAAGGACTGCACTGTCGGGGCGAGCCGGTCATAGGTGACCCACCCGACGAGCAGCGGAACCAACCCGAGCAGGGCCAACCGGAGCAAACCCTTGACCCCGGTCTGCCCCCCCCGAAGAAACTCCTGGATCGGCCGAAGGAACTCGCGGACGTTCTCCTCCGAGATCGTCATGTAGATATACAACCCGATGAACACCAGCAGCATGTAAATCACGGTCAGGGCAGCCGGGACGGCGACGGGAGACGGTCGGTCGGCGATCCACATCGAGGCATAGGGAATGACCACCTGGATGAAAAGATAGGCAAGCACCACGGTGAGCACGGAAGCGGAAAACAGCGAGAGCCGAGGACGCATCATCTTCCTCCGAGGCTACTTCAGCGTGTCCAGGAAGGCTAGGAGATCGTGGAACTCCGACATGGTGAGGAGTTCGCTGAAGTTGTCAGGCATGACCGATTTCTTCTGCTGAACCATCTTCTCAATCTTGGCCTTGGGGATCTTGCGCAAGGCCCCCTCAGTGTCCGCAAGCGTCACGCTGTGCTCATCGTCAGCCTTCTTGACCCCGCTGATGAACTCGCCGTCCTTGGTGACCACCAAATAGGGCTCATAGCCGCTGGCGATTTCCGCACTCGGCTCCAGAACGGACTGCACGATATAGGGGAGGTCCCGCGTGCCGGCCACGTTGGTCAACTCCGGGCCCACCTTCCCGCCCTTGTCCCCGACCGTGTGGCATTTCGCGCAGGGCGCCTTGCTGTCAGGGTCGAAAAAGATCGCCTGCCCCTTTTCTGGATCGCCCTTCAGATACGGCCGAAATGCCTCAGCCGGGGCGGCCTTCCGGCTCTCAGCCGCCTTTTTCATCTGGATGAAGTATGGGCTATTCGCCAGCACCCCGACATCGGGCTCTCCCCCCTGGCTTTGCAGGAAGAGGTCCACGGCCAGGAGCTCTTCTGCCTTCAAGTTAATCGGCGGTTTCCAGGCCGGAGGCATCTCGTTTTTGTACCCAGTCACGACATAGGCACCTGGGTCAAAGTGCGTCTGGACCAAATAGTCCGCCGCCGTCATCGGCTTCCCTGTCTTCTGACTGAGTTCCCTCGCACGCTCGTCTGCCCGGAGTCCGATCGGCAGCGGGAACCGGCTCCCGTCCACCCCCAGGTTCGGCCCCCGAATCGCACTCCCCCGTTCCCCCAGGCTGTGGCAGGTATGACACTTGCCTTTCCCCCAGAAGATTGCCTCCCCGGCTTCCGGACTGACGCCCGCCGCCGTCGTGGCGGTTTTCGCCCCCCCTGAGATATCAGTGATGACCTCGCCGATGTAGATATAGACCGCGCACAGTGCGACGGTGAAGATGACGGCCTTGAGAAAGGCGTTCTGCATCGCTCTTCCTTTTTTCCCTTTACTTTGCGGTCACCGGCAATTCAGGTGACGGAGTGGCCGATGTGTCGCTTTCCACCGGTTGAGTCTTGCTTTCCGGTTTCTTCTCGGCCGCTCCGGTCAGCCAAAAAAGAAACGAGATGACCCCGAGAAAGATCACCGTACAGGCACTCACCACTTTGGCCATGAGCGCGTTATCAGGGGTCCACGACCCCTCCGAGGCATCTTGCAGGATGGCATAAATATGCCAATCCTCCCGCAGCCCGGATCGGATGAATCCCATGAGCCCGATGAGCAGGACGATAAACACGCACACCGCGATTAGAGTATACTGCGAGCGGACCGGCATTTTCCCCCAGTTCATCTCGCCGATCTGCGGCGCACCCTTAAAGAGAAACACATCAATCGTGGTGACCCATAGAATTGCACTCATCAGGAT
>JBOHOI010000080.1:0-11160 GCA_050731155.1 Nitrospiraceae bacterium
AGCCAGAAGTGAAGGAGGAGCCGGCACCACTTCCGGCTCCTGCCCCGGCACCGCCAGAGCCGCCGCAAGAAGTGGCTAAGGTAGAGCCGGCTCCCCCACTTGAGCCGCCGAAGCCAGAAGTGAAGGAGGAGCCGGCACCACTTCCGCCTCCTCCCCCAGTGGCCCCACCTCCGCCAGCCGCTGAACCGTTCGCGCTGGCGGATGTGTATTTTGACTTTGACCGGTTCGTCATCAGGAGCGACGCACGGGCTGTGCTTGAGGCCAATGCCCGTCGGCTCAAGGCGGAGAATGGCCGCAAGCTTCTGATCGAGGGCTATTGCGATGAACGAGGAACCGTCGAGTACAATCTGGTTCTCGGTGAACGACGGGCGCAGGCGGCCAAGCAGTACCTGCAGGACCTCGGCGTCCCGTCGTCGCAGATTCAGATCACCAGTTACGGGAAGGAGAAGCCGTTCTGTACCGACCATAGTGAAGCTTGCTGGCAGTCGAATCGCCGCGCGCACTTCGTGCTGCCGTAACTCCGGATCGGAGTCATTCACTAGGGCCAAATGATAGTATTCACAGGACAGGACTCCTAAGGAGGCATTTGTGGGACGACGCGCTCTGCTGCTCGCGAGTGGGTTAGGGCTGATAGTACTGGTCGGCTGTGCCGGCAAAGGGGAGGTCATTCCTTTACATGTTCGGGCCAATGATTCGACGGGCCCCGCAATGGCGAAGGAGGCTCACGGCCTGAGTGTGGCGGTGACAGCCTTCGAAGACTCGAGACCACAGAAGAATCGGCTCGGGACTCGTACTCACTTCTGGGGAGGCGAAAGCTATTTCATGGTGCCGGGCGGCAAGCCTGGC
Organism: Nitrospiraceae bacterium; assembly: GCA_050731155.1. GTDB lineage: Bacteria > Nitrospirota > Nitrospiria > Nitrospirales > Nitrospiraceae > NS-7. The sequence goes on from JBOHOI010000080.1 coordinate 847, forward strand.
GAAGTGGCGGCCCAGGTAGTGGCTGACTATCTGAAAAGGAAGGGCTGGCGTGCCGAGTTGGTCAAGCCAGGGGGATCACTCACTGAAAGCAGCGCGGACGTCACGCTCTCGGGAAAGCTGCTGGATCTCTCCGTAGATGCCAAGGGTAAGTTTTTGGAGACGGAAGTTTCATCCAAGAGCAAGATTGTCGTCCAGGCCTTGAACAGAGCGGATGGCAGCACGGTCCGTATGACCTTAAATGGTGCGGGCACCGAGAGCGTATTCTGGTTCGACCCGGAGGATGCTCAGGGGCTCATGAATGAGGTTCTCACCGCGAGCCTGGAAAAGCTTGTGGCCAACACCAAGGTCGAAAACAATCTTCTACGACTCAAGTGACGGAGATTCCTAGCAAGTACTCCACGCAGGTCGAAAATTTTTATCGGGCCTCGCTCCCCGCTTGACTTATTCCACAGATTTTGTTATAAACCGGCGCCACTATATCCTGCTTTTTCCTGCGCATCTTCTTCCTGCGCATTTACCTCCTCGGTTGGCAAGACCCATACTATCGTATGGGAGAGCCTACGCATTCGGTATTGCCGTTTGGGGTGCGGTCTTTTATGGTTAGGTCCAAGGACGGTGTAGCTCGACTTTAGGTCACAGGTTATTGATGATGACGAAAGGCATCTTTGTTCATCAACCGATCACATGGAGGCCTGATGAACGAGCGGAGGACCTGCATGGATGCAACTAACTCAACAAGACGACGCGTCAGCCTGTGGCTGCTGCTTGTTGCCATGGGCCTGACAATCGGCGCCTGTTCGAGTCTGCCGAAAGGGCAGGCTGATCTAGATCTGGGGGTTAAGGCACGGGGAATTGCTTCGTGGTACGGAGCTGATTTCCACGGGCTGGCCACGGCCAGCGGAGAAGTGTACGACATGGAAGCTCTGACCGGTGCCCATCGAACGCTCCCCCTGGGGACAGTGGTGAAGGTGACGAATGTGGTGAACGGCAAGCAGGTTCTGGTACGCATCAACGATCGTGGCCCCTACGTCAAGGGACGTATCGTTGACCTTTCCCATGCAGCCGCTAGGGCATTGGGCATGGTGGCGGACGGTATTACGCCGGTCCAATTGGAAGTTTTGGAAGTTGCTGGCTATGGGGAGACGGGCTGGCTTGCAGCCGTTGTTGAGGCGATCATGCAGGTGCGGTCCTTCACGAAGTTGGAACCCCGGCCCGAGTCGGTTGATTCCGATGCATCCAGGACCGTTGCTCGATGGCTGCTACCCGAGGAGGTGCGTAGTGCACGAAGCCTGCGCCTCCCTCCCATCGATGTCATGCGCGAGCGGCGCGCTCGCCGCGTGGCCGACATCCTGGCTGCCGAGCATCGAGTCTATACCACTGCTACCCTCTTGGTTTGAGAGCCCTCCTGAATTGCCCCCGCCCTTCTCCCTCCTGGTTGACAGTGACGACGTGTCTTTACTAGACTGTGATCCTATTCGCCGATGCAGTGATGGCGTCTCAGTAATTTATTCTTGAGGACTCTCCGCTAATGGCAAAGCAGACGATTCTTGAGGCTGACGAGGCGAAGCTCAAGAAGAAGGTCGGGGAAAAACTCGCCGCGCCCGACAACCCAGAAGCCGATGCGGCGCTTCGTTCACTTCACAAGCGCCTGAAACGGGCTCAGCGGAAGCGGCGACGTCTAGCTGCCAGGAAGAGGCATGCGATGGGGAAGCAGGCCGGTGCAGGCGCCAAGACAGAGGTGGCCGCTGACGCCTAACTGAGCGCCGATGCTTGCTTGGCCAGAAGCGATGCGGAGTAAGTCCTACGGTAGGGACGAGGGCATGAGCGAAGAGAACAACAAGACCCCAGAGCTGTCTTCTCCCACTGTTCCGGAAGGGGAAGATGCGCTGGCCGATCAGCTCTCGGATACCATCGCCGTGGCTTCCGACCATGCGGCAACCGAGCCGCCTCCGGCCGATATTGCGGAGGAAGTGGTCCTTGAAGAAGAGCGTGTCAAGGACGAGATCGAAATCCAGATTGATCTCCTGAAAGATCCGGATTGGGTGGTACGCCGCGAGGCGGTGATCACGTTGGGTGAGATGGGCGATGAACGCTGCGTCGAGCCGGTTGTTCGCGCGCTCCGTGATGGTGATTGGCAGGTTCGTGAAGCGGCCATCGAGGCGGTCGGGATGATCGGCTCTCCATGTGTCGAGCCGGTCGTCAAGCTTTTGCGTGATTGGGACATTCGCAAGGCGGCGATCGTCGCGTTGGGCAAGATCAAAGACGAGCGGGTGCTGGAGCCGCTGATCGGACAGTTACGGAACGACGAATTCAATGAGCTGGCCACCGAGGCCCTTGCGGAGATTGGGCAGCCAGCGTTGGAAAAGCTTGTCGTTGCCTTGAAAGACAAGGATGAGAATGTTCGCAAGCAGGCCGTGATCGCACTCGGGCGCATCAAGGACCCGTCGGCTGTTGATGCCCTGATCGACATGCTGAAAGACAAGGAGTGGTTTACACGTCTGACCGCTGCGGCCGCCCTCGAAAGCATCCATGATGAGCGGGGGCGCGACGCGATCAAGCCGCTTCTCCAAGACCCCGAGCTGGTCGTGAGGATGCGCGTTGAGCGGATCCTAGCAGCCTGGAAGAAGGGAGCCCCCACCGCATGAACACTCTTCCTCTCACCCGTTACAACGCCAGGTAACCATCCACTTCCTTCTGGATCTCATCGAGCCTTGCTCGGGGTAGGGTCTTCCCCATCGTAAGCTCCAGTTTCGCTTCTCTGGATTTCCCAGCCAACGCTTTGAATGTCGCCGTCCTCCCGCTGTCGCGTTCCGCCTGGCCCGCCTTGTCGAGCGAGTCGGCGGCCTCAGCTAGTTCCTTTGCGGCGTTTCCGTAATTCCGGTCCAACAGGTCTGACTTTGCCTGGATCAACCGAGACTTGGCATCAAGAAGTCCCTGGCGCGACCGGAGATTACCCGGGATGCCGAACGTGGTGTCCACCACGTTGCGTGAGAGATTGGCCAATCGGCTCTTGAGGTTGTCAATGGTGCTGTTCTTCTCACTGATCGGGAGCTGGCCGACGAAGTACCCAAGGCCGAAGGCAGCTCCGAGCACCACCAACATGCCCACGAATTTGATCATGAACTTCTTCATTGTGAATCCTCACCTCTTGGTTTTGGACAACGCCTGAACGAGACTCCCAGCCGCCGCGATCCTGACTGCGGGATCGGAATCCTGCAGCGCATTTTTAAGAAGTGGAACGACCTCCCGTCCGCCGATTTTGCCTAGGGCGCGGGCCGTGGTCAAGCGGGGTTGGGGTTGCCGGTCATGGAGCAATGGCTCAAGGACCGAGAGCGCCTTCTTGTTGCCGGCCACCCCAAGCGCCTGGCCCACGGCACTCCTGACGGACGGGTCCGAATGTTTGGCCAAATCCACAGCTGCCAGGAGAGCCTCGTTGTCGCCCAGCCGAAGCAATCCCTCAACTGCTCCGGCGCGGACGAGTTCGACCGGATCTCGCGCAAGCTGCCGAAGAAGCGGGCGGGTGTGCGCCAGCTTCAGCCGTCCAAGGCTGGCAGCGGCGACGCTGCGGACCCGTGCGCTCTCGTCTCCCAGCGCGTGCGTTAGCGGCGCGGCGGCTTCAGGGCTGCCGAGCTCTCCCAACCCACCGGCCGCGAATGCGCGGACGGACGGGTCCGGATCGTAGATGGATTGACTGAGGACCGACAGGCCGGCTGGACGTCTGAGTCGCCCTAAGACTCCGAGCGCCGCCATGCGGGCATCTGCGTCCGGCAGAGTGGCTGCATTCACGATGTCATCCAGTGCCTCGGATTTTCCGAGCCTCACCATCGCGGCCAGCGCGAAGACATGGGCGGCTCCCTCTTCAGCTCGAGCTACCCGTGTGACAAGGTCCAGGACTCCCGGTCCTCCCACGTCGGCCAGTGCGTTCAGAGCCGCGATCCGGACGGCGAGCGTCTGATCCCCCAGCGCCCGCTTGAGCCCCGGCAGTGAGGATGCGCGCCCCGTTCGTCCGAGACCCTCCGCAGCCCGAGCCCGGACCAAGATGGACACATCGAGGAGGCCGTCTTCCAGGAAAGGAATGGCCTCAGGGCCGGCGATCTCTGCCAAGGCTGTATAGGCTGTGATGCGGATATGTTCTTCGGGATCCCGGAGCCGCTCGGTGATGAATCCCCAAGCCAGTTCTCGGAGCAATTGGGAATCGTCAGGTCGTCCGGGTGGCACCAGACGAGCATAAGTTTTCAAAGCTGTCTCTGGCCGTCCCAGGCGCAGGTAGCTGAGCAAGCTCACTCTCAGCATTTCACGGGAGGGCTCATGGCCGGGCGGAGCGGTTTCCAGGAGGTGGACGACTCGATCGTAGCGGGCTTTCTTGAAGGCGGCGGAGGCTTCGCGCTCAATGGAAGTACGAGTGTCGCGTATGAGGAACTCAGCCGCTCGTGGGTGTGGATTCCACAGCGAGAAAACAAGCGGAACACTCGATGCGGCGGTCAGGACTCGGAAGATCGCGGGAGTTCGCCCCTTCACGGCCGGCATCTTTGTGGATCAGCTCGAGGTTGTCAAGGCCGGTGTGTCTACGGTTCGAGGGGGAATTCGCAGCGGCGCGGTGAAAGTCATGGGGCAGCACTTCTTGTCGCTCCGAGATCTGGTCCTACCAGGCGGAGGGAACCTTTGAGGCAGCGGGCGCGTAAAACAGGTCCATATACTCCTTGACCATGCGCCTTGCGCAGAACTGCGGGACGACCGTGCGGATGGCGTCCTTCACGATCTGGATCCAGCCTCTTGGGATCCCGTCCATATCCCGCTGGTAATAGAGCGGGATCACCTCTTGTTCGAGGATTCGGTAGAGTTCTTCGGCATCACGCGCGTCCAGCACTTGCGGATCATTCGTATCGGTCGATGGCTGGATCGCCCAGCCGTTGGACCCGTCGTACCCCTCATGCCACCACCCGTCCAACATGCTCAGATGCGGCGCCCCATTGAGAGCTGCCTTCTGTCCGCTCGTGCCGCTGGCTTCCATGGGGGGGCGCGGGGTGTTCAGCCAGACGTCCACTCCCTGGACCAAGAACTTCGCGGCGTGCATATCATAGTCCTCCAGGAACGCAATGTGGCCCCCGAGCCCAGGGTCTTTGCAAAGACTGTACACTTGGTGGATGAAATGCCGACCCGGCTCGTCCGCGGGATGGGCCTTGCCGGCGAATATAATTTGAACGGGATGCCAGCGGTCCTGGAGAAGGTGTTTGAGCCGTTCAAGATCGCTGAACAAGAGCGTGGCGCGTTTATAGGTCGCGAATCGCCGCGCGAAGCCGATCGTCAGGGCTTCAGGATCCAACAGGGTCCCTCTCGCTAACACCTGCGAGGCTTCGAGGTGCCCTTGGACCCAGCCAGCCCGGGCCCGCTCGCGCATGAAGCTCATCAGTTTGCGTTTCTGTGCTTGACGGACCTTCCACAACTCGCGATCTGGAATATCCATCACACGTTGCCAGACTGCCGAATCATCAGACCGGTTTGCCCAGTCAGGACCTAAATATTTGCCGTACAGTTGGTTCATCTCCGGCGCGATCCACGTGGGCGGGTGAATGCCGTTGGTGACACTTCGAATCGGTACGAGGTCTTCGGAGACTCCCGGCCACAGGGCCTGCCACATCTTGCGCGATACCCGGCCGTGCTCGCGGCTGACTCCATTCAGATGGGCGGACATCCGGATCGCCAGCGCGGTCATATTGAATCCGTTCCCGTGAGCGTCATGGTGCTCTCCCAGGCGGAGGAATGCGTCACGCGTGAGACCAAGCTGTTCCCAATACCCGCTGAAATACTGTTCCATGAGGTGGTTCGGAAACACGTCATGGCCAGCCGGCACCGGGGTGTGGGTTGTAAAAACTGAACTGTGGCGGACGGTTTCGGCAGCCTCCGCATGGGACAGTCCGGATTGGACCAGCTCTCGGAGCCGCTCCAGGGTGAGGAAGGCTGAGTGGCCTTCGTTGGCGTGCCAGACTACAGGATCCAGCCCCAGCGCACGGAGTGCCCGCACACCGCCGATTCCGAGCAGGATCTCCTGGCACAGGCGGAGTTCCTGGTCTCCGCCATACAGTCTTGCGGAGAGGGCGCGGTCGCCAGGTGCGTTGTCCGGCACGTCGGTGTCGAGCAGGTACAACGAGACCCTCCCCACACGAACCTGCCAGATCAGGGCAGATACGGTTCGGCTCCCCATTTCAACCTTGATCTGGCAGGGAGTGCCCGATGGCGTCATGGCCTGCTGGATCGGAGACTCCAACCGGTTGAACGGCTGGTAGGTCGCTTCCTGCCAGCCCTCGGCTGTAATCCGTTGGCTGAAGTACCCTTGCGGGTACATGAACCCGACGCCCACCAGAGGGATTCCGAGGTCGCTGGCTTCCTTGCAATGGTCGCCAGCCAGGATGCCCAGGCCGCCACTGTAAATCGGAATCGAGATGTGGAGTCCGAACTCGGCCGAAAAATACGCGATGAGGGACGTCGAAAGTGTGGGGTACTGGTTCGCGAACCAGGTGTCCTTTGGCACGATGTATTGGTCGTAGGCTTTCAGCACGGCGGAGTACTGCCGGACGAAGACGGGATCGTGGCTCAGGGCGATCAGTCGTTCGGGCTTCACGTCGTGGAGGAGTTTAACCGGGTTGTGGTGAGTGATGCGCCAGAGAGTCGGATCAATGACTTCAAACAGACGGCGGGCCTCCGGCTGCCAACTCCACCACAGATTGTATGCGAGTTCCAGAAGACGGCTCAGGCCCCCGGGAACGGCTCCTGGAGACCCAGGATAGACTTGGCTTTCGTCCACTCTACCTCCTTTTTCTAGAGGTGAAAAGCAAGAGGCATCAAGCGTGGCCGGTCTGGTGCCACGTTGCCCAGTTTTCCGAGAAGGCGACGGCAGCATAGCGTTCGCCCAGAATCTGCGCGATGCGATTCATGAGTCGCGAGAGTTCCCGTGCTTCTTCGGGTTTCAGGTCCTGGCTGAACCTGGGGTGGAGGCCCCAGCGGGTTTCGACCTGTTCGCCCTCCACCGTTGACATGACGCTGACCAGTTTGATCTCGTTGCCTGCTGCTCTATCGGGCTGTTGACTGCCCGGCTGAGCTGTTATGGTTGTCGTGGCTGGTCCTTGACCGGGCAGGCCTTCGAACACAGCCTTCATTGCTGGAATGACGGCGCCGGCACACAGTGTTGCCGCAGCGACCACCGCGCCATTTCCAGGCGTGTCCAGGATCTGCGCAACCCTCTCCCCAAAATGCCGAAAGAACTCCTCCTTGACTGTGTCCTCGTCGGTGACGATGAAGCGGAACCGTTCGTAGTCTTGTCGGCTTTCAGCCACTGCCTTGCCGATCGTGATGACCAACTCCATGTCGTCACTGTCAGGGCCGAGCGCTGGTTCCAGGACAGCCTTGAGTTGCTGGGTGACTGTGTCTTCGAGACTGTCCATGAAGAGAGGCTGCTCCTGAATCGGGAGGTGGAAAGCCGAGAGCCGATCGGCGAGGTTGAACATCACTTTCAGAAACTCGAGGTAGATGTTCCATTCTTGTTTCTTTTTCAAGTTGAGGGCTTGGCCTGGAGCGCTGCGCTTCACCATCGTGACGGACTCGCCAGCCACGGCCAGCATCAAGGCGGCGAGCTCGCGCAGGACTTGAGCATAAGGGCTCTGGGACGCTGTCATCAGATCCTCCTGAAACAAGCCTGTATTATATCTGAGTCCGGCAGATGGTCCAAGGGCATATTCGGGTACAAGGTGTGAGGAAGGTCGGGTTCTTTACCACACGACCCGCTGGGTGTAAGAGAAGCGAGTCAGTCGTTGCAACGGTGAAAGTGCTATGTTATACAGCGCGACGATCTGCCGTGAACGCCATGATGGGCGAGTTTGTGCGACTTCACGCACGGGAGGCGTGCAGAGATGGATCGGGACGTGAAGCCTTATGTGCTCAGGCGGATGGAGGAGCAGGCTCTTCATCCGAAGCTGTCCCTGGACTATGGACAGGCGCTGAACCCACAACAATTGGCGGCCGTGACGGCTGGAGATGGGCCGTCGCTTGTGATTGCAGGCGCGGGCAGTGGGAAGACCCGCACGTTGGTGTACCGTGTAGCCTATCTGATCGACAGGGGGATTGATCCGGCGACGGTCCTTCTGCTGACTTTCACGCGCAAGGCAGCGCAGGAAATGCTGAAGCGAGCGGGACTTCTAATCGGGGCACGAAGCGAGCGCGTCTGCGGCGGAACCTTTCACTCGGTCGCCAACACTCTGCTGCGTCGCTACGGGCGACCAATCGGGCTTGAGCCGGGGTTCACGATCCTGGACCGAGGCGACGCCGAGGACCTAATCAACCTCTTGCGCGCCCAGCTTGGCTTGAGCGAGAAGGCCAAGCGGTTTCCCCGCAAAGGGACGCTCGCGGACATCTTCAGTAAATGCGAGAACACGCTTCAGAGTCTGGAAGACGTGGTGCTGGATGAGTTCGTGCATTTCTCGGAGCATCTTGAAGATGTGGAAAAGCTCAAGCGCGCCTACGACTCGGTCAAACGGCAGCGGCAGCTTCTGGATTACGATGACCTGTTGGTCAGGCTTCGGCAGCTTCTGAGCGAGGACGAGACGGTTCGCCGGGCCGTTTCACAACACTACCGCTATATTCTGGTTGATGAATATCAGGACACAAATCGCCTCCAGGCGGACCTGATCAGGAAGCTGGCTGCGACGCACGACAACGTGATGGTGGTGGGGGACGACTCGCAATCCATTTATGCGTTCCGCGGAGCGACGTTCCGAAACATCATGGAGTTTCCCACTCTGTTCCCTGGAGCCACAGTCTATACACTCGAGGAGAACTACCGAAGCACCCAGCCGATCCTGAACCTTGCCAACGAAATCATTCAGGGGGCTGCCGAAAAATACAGCAAGCATCTCTTCACACGGAAGCTGGACGGGCCGCTGCCGGTCCTGGTCCAGGCGGGTGGAGAAAATGCCCAGTCTCGGTTCGTCGCCCAAAAGATTCTGGAACTGCGCGAGGAGGGGGTGCCCCTCGATGAGATCGCGGTCCTGTTCCGTTCCAGCTTCCACTCCTTTGACTTGGAAATTGAGCTGTCACGGAGAGACTTGCCGTTCGTGAAGCGGGGCGGGTTCAAGTTGATCGAGACGGCGCATGTCAAGGATCTTTTGGCTCATCTCCGGGTCATGGACAATCCGCTGGACGCGGTGAGTTGGAATCGCGTTCTGCTGCTGGTGGAGGGAGTGGGGCCGAGGAAGGCTCAAGACCTCATCGCGTCCTTTCTGAAGACCGACCGGCCGCTTGACGTGCTGAGGCAGGTGGGCGGCCGGTCCTCGCGTGGCCTCAAAGATCTGGCGCAGATGCTGGAAGAAGCAGCCCGCGCCTCCGCGATGACACCGGCCGAGCAGGTCAATGAAGTGTATGGCTATTATCTGCCGATTCTGAAGGAGCAGCATGACGACTATCCGAAGCGAATACGCGATCTGGAGCATCTCTACACGATGGCCGAAAGATACTCCAAGCTTGACGAGTTTCTCTCCGACTTGGCGCTGGAGCCTCCCGATGAAAGCGTGGTTGACGTGGAGGCGAGCGGTCGGGACGACGAGCGGCTGGTCCTCTCAACGATCCATTCGGCCAAAGGACTCGAGTGGCAGTGCGTGTTTGTGATCTGGGTGGTGGACGGGCGGTTTCCGTCTGCATACTCGTTCATGACGCAGGAGGAACTGGAAGAAGAACGGCGACTGTTTTATGTGGCCGTCACCCGCGCGAAGCGACATCTTTATCTGACCTATCCCATCAACGTCTATGACAAATCCACCGGCTTGGTCTTGTCTAAACCGTCTCGATTCCTCGACGAGGTGGCGCCAGGTCTTCTCGACACCTGGGCTCTGGTGGAGGAGGGGGAATCCCATGCCTGGGGCGCAGAGCGCGACGAATGAGGGTGCACGGTGGTCTTGTTTCTAACCTTCTCATTGGCGATCACGCTCTGGGCGACAGATGCCGCGTCGGCGGTCTCTGCGGATTCCGGCCGCACATCCGCGACCTCCTGGAGTGGGCTGATCGCACAGGCGGAAGCACTCGGCCTCCCAACTCGATTCTTGCGCCAGATCCCCCCCGACTTCGTCACCTTGGAGTTTGACGACCTGCATCAGTTTGCGGCGGAATACCATCCGGACGAGCATCGGATGGTACTGAACCGAGCACTTTCATTCAACGCGGCCGGCGGGGCCCTGAGGCCGCTCGCTCGAATGACGCATGGCGAACTGGCGACCTTCTATCATGAGTTTTTTCATGCCTACATGGACTTTATCAGCTCGGCGCCTGAAC
>JBOHOI010000081.1:0-11156 GCA_050731155.1 Nitrospiraceae bacterium
GTGAAATGCGCGAGCAGTTCTATGACAAGAGCTATCGCCAGGCCAGCGTCGTGCTCAAGCCGTACGGGCCGGAGACCGATCTTGAGCCATCTCTCCGATCGGATCTCATCCGTGTTCTGGACGAGTGTCTGTGTCAGCGAGAGGATAGCCATCTGTGGCAAGGGTTCTTTCGCCTGGACGTGAACGATGAAATTCTCGTTAACACCCTTTCGACCCACCTGGAGTTCACCCCCCTCGAAAAGCAGTTCCTGCTTGAAGCGGGCAGTCTGCAGCAGCAGGCCCGTCGCCTCAGCGATCTGATCCAATTCAAAATCCATGAGTGGGACGGAACGAAGGGCTGGGGATGATGGACCAGACGGTCGCCATCGAGACAGCCAAGTTGGGCAAGGTCTATGACGGGGTCACCGCCATCCAGGATCTTTCCTTCAAAGTCTTTGCCGGAGAGATCTTCGGGCTCCTGGGGCCCAACGGGGCGGGTAAGAGCACGACCCTCCGGATCCTCATCACGCTCCTGCGGCCGACCACCGGTCGGGCCACCGTGCTGGGTCATGACGTGGTCCGGGAGGCCGACTGCGTGCGACGATCGGTCGGCTACGTCCCTCAGGAGCGCGCCATTGATCGCTTCCTCACGGGACGGGAACACCTGCTGCTGCTTGGCGACCTCTATCATCTGTCCAAAGACGAGACGCGTCGGCGGATCGCGGAACTCCTGAAGCTGGTCGATCTGGAAGAGCAGGCGGACCGGCTCGCCAAGACCTACTCAGGAGGGATGAAGCGCAAACTGGACATCGCCTGCGGTCTGTTGCCGAATCCCAAGATCCTCTTCCTGGACGAGCCGACCCTCGGCTTGGATGTCCAGAGCCGCCTCCGGATCTGGGACTATGTCCGTCGTCTGCATGAGCGGGGCATGACGATTGTCTTGACCACGAACTATCTTGACGAGGCGGACCAGTTGTGTGAGCGGCTGGCGATCATTGACGGCGGCCGCATCAAGGTGCTTGGGTCGCCCAGCGAGTTGAAAGCAGGGCTGGGCGGGGACATCGTGTCCGTCACCGTGGGCGCGGGGGAGATGACCCGTGTCGAAGCGTTGGCCTCGGCCCTGAAAGGGCTCCCGTCCATTAAGTCCATCAGCACGAAACCGACGGGGCTGGACATCCGTGTGGAGTCCCCGGAGAAGGCCTTACCGGCGGTGCTCGAGGCGGCAAACCGCCTGGCCTGTCGGGTCGAGTTCATCGAGTACCATCGCCCGCGGTTGGATGATGTGTTTGTGGCTCACACAGGGCACGCGATTCGGGACGAGTTTCCAAAGTCGGACGGAGTGTAGCGAGGCAGGGCATGAGCGCGTATTTCCAAGAGATCGGCGCACTGACCATGCGGTGGGTCCGCAGGCTCAGTCGCGAGAAGTTCAGCATGCTGTTCACCCTGGTGCAGCCGATGCTGTTTTGGTTGATTTTCTTCGGAAACCTGTTTCAACGGGCCGCTGACACGCAGGTGGTCCAGGCCCCCAACTACATCAGCTTTCTGGCAGCCGGCGTCGTGGTCATGACCGTGCTGAACAATGGGCTGAGCGGGGGAGTGGATCTCCTCTTCGACAAGGAGAACGGTTTTCTGGAACGGCTCATGTCCACCCCGATCCACCGGACCTCCGTCATTCTGAGCCGCTTCCTCTTCGTCACGACGATCACGTCCCTCCAGGTGTTGGTGATTCTTGGCGTCGCGTTCCTCTTCGGGGTCCGCCCGGCCACAGGCCTGCTTGGCGTGGCGGTCATTCTCGTCATCGGCATGCTGTTCGGCGTCGGGTTAACGGCCATCTCAATGGCCATGGCCTTTTCGGTGAAGAGCCATGGCGACTTCTTCTCGGTGCTGGGCTTTCTCTCCCTGCCGATGATCTTCCTCAGTTCGGCGTTGGTTCCATTGGCGGCCATGCCGGCCTGGATGGGCATGCTGGCTCGGCTCAATCCCATGACCTGGGCTATCGATGCGGTCAGGCCACTCATCCTCTCGGGCTGGACCGAGGCGATCCCACGGGTGGGCATGGTCGTGCTGATCATGGTCGCGTTCGATGCCCTCTGCCTGTATGGCAGCGCCCGCGCCTTTCGCCGGGCGATGGGCTGAGCGGAGAATACGTGAAGCGTGAAACGTGACTCGTGAAGCGTGAAGCGTTTGACGAACGACGAACCTCGAACGACGAGAGACGAACAACGAGCGACGAATGACGAGATACGAGGGGTGACAATGGTGCCGGTCGGCGAGAGTCAGATCAGAGCCTTGATCCGGCTGCTGTCCGACGAGGATGAACGGATCGTCAAGACGATCAGCGGCAAACTGGTCGAAATCGGTGCCTCGGCCGTACCGTTGCTGCAGGAAGCCGAGATCGAGCAGCCGGAGATGGCGCGGCGTATTGCGCTGGTCCTCGATGAGATCCGCGGGAGCCGATTGGAGGAGGAGCTCCGCGACCTGGTCGCTCATCCCGAGGGCCAGATAGGTCTTCTCGAGGCGGGCGCGTTCCTGATCGCGCGATACGCCTATCCCGGGCTTGACGAAGCGGTGTACGTGCGCAAGCTGGATGAGATGGCGTCGGAGGTCCGCAACCGGATCGGGCAGCGGGTTTCCTGCGAAGAAACCGTGAAAACGCTCGGTCGGTACCTGTTCACGGAACAGGGGTTCCGAGGCAATCCCAAGAACTACTACGAGCTGGACAACAGCTACCTCAACCGCGTGATTGATCGCCGTACCGGGATTCCGATCAGCCTCTCGGTCCTCTACCTGCTCGTGGGCAAGCGTCTGGGGCTTCCGGTGTTCGGTATCGGCATGCCCGGTCACTTTTTAGTGAAGTTCGACTCGGATCGCTTCAAAGTGTTTGTGGACTGTTTCAACGGGGGGGCCTTGCTCAGCGAGCGAGACTGCGCGCGGTTCCTCATGCAGGCCGGGTATGGGTTTGAAGAGAGATACCTGCAGAAAAGTTCGACTTGGACGATTCTCGTCCGGATGCTGAAAAACCTGATCCCCATCTACAACAAATTGGATGACCCTGTGAAAGGGGCTCGCTTGAGCCGCTTCATCAAGATCCTGGAGGTCGATAAGAGGAGCGAGAGCCGGTGAGGGGCCAGACCGTTAGACCGTGACCTTCATCAAATCTCGCCCCATGATGATCCTTCCCCGAAACTGTTGGCCTGCCTGTTTCTTCACGTCGTACCGTTCAGCCACCGGATAGAAGTGGGAGAGGATCAGCCGCTTGACCACGGCTTCCCGGGCCACTCGCCCGCAGTCTCCCGCGTGCATGTGTTCGGGACCAGGCCGGCTGGCAGGAAAGGAACAGTCCAGCACCGCGACGTCCGCGCGGCGGCACAGACGTACAAGGCTCTTGCAGTACTGCGCATCCCCGGAATAAGCGAGGACCTTTCTTCCGTGCTCGACGCGGTAGCCGACGCAATGGAGCCGCGGGCTGTGGACGACCGTGCGCGGCGTAATGCGGGTTTCTCCCAGCCAGAAGCTCCGGTCGGAAACTTCCCGGATGCTCACCCGAAAGGCCGCGGCGTTGAACCCGGGAAACGTCTTCAGGATCATGCCGAACAACCGCCTGGTGCCGCGCGGGCCGATGAGGGTCAAGTCTGGTCGCTTGCCGACGAATCGTGAATAGAACACCGCATCGAAGAAAAAGGTGATGAAGTCCGAGAAGTGATCGGCGTGGAAGTGCGAGAACAGGATGTGCCTGATTCGGTGACGGTCTGTCCCGGTTTTCACGAGATTCATGAGTGTCCGTGGACCAAAGTCCAGCAGGAGCGTCTGATCGGTCTGGACCAGGTAGCCAGCCGCTGCGCGTGCGGGATGGACGTTCGTGCCGGAACCCAGGATGATCAGACGCATAGCGGGAGCTTGGAGGGTTCCATATTACCCGGAAGCCATGGGCGAAACCTGTCCCCATCGTCCTGTGAACATAAACTCTCCCAAGGGCTTCCTGGTTCGCTTGGCAAGCTCCCGCTGACGCAGCTTGTCAGGGAGCTGATCCGGATTGCCGGGATAGCCCAGCGCAATACCGGCTACCGGTTCGTACTGATCGGGGATCTGGTAGAATTCGCGGATCTTGTCTGGCAGGATGCCGGCCATTTGATGGACAAAAAGCCTCAGCGCGGTCGCCTGCACCGTCAGGTTGGCCGCGGCCTGGCCAACGTCGTGCCACGCATGGGGGTTGGGGGAGCCGTCCTGGTCGAAGTGTGTCTTGGCCACGGAGACCATCAGGACCGGCGCATGTTGGGCCCAAGTGATATTGCCTTCCACGAGACAACTGAGCAGCCGGCTGAATTCCTTCGGATCTTCCTTCGTGGCTACGATGAAACTCCAGGGCTGCTCGTTGAAACAGGAGGCGGCCCAGCGCGCGGCCTCCCATAGGCTGCGCAACGTGTCCGGCGCCACAGCTCGCTCCGAGAACGCGCGGGGGCTCCACCGCCGCTGTAATAGATCATGAATAGGGTACTGGGTCTCAGCCGGCTTCTCCATCACCAGACCTCCAGCGTGGGTCCATCCGCCTCATGTCCGTTTATGACCGGGCGCCTTGCAGAAAACTATCGCGGATGCGCAGGAGCAGGGTTTTGGCCGCGTCTGCGTCTTTCTGCGACAAAGCCCGTTCGAAGTAAGGACGTAGAAGTGCCGCATGCGCCGCAAAGGTCTTCCGAAACAGGGTCTCCCCCTTGTCCGTGAGTCGGATCTTGGTGCACCGGCGATCGTCCTTGACATCGTCCCGTCGGATGATGCCCTTGGTTTCCAGGCGGTCTAGCACGCCGGTCAAGGTGCCCTTGGTCACCAACGTGGCTGTCGAGAGCTCCGAACAGGTCATTCCGTCTGTGTCGCCAAGTGTGGCGATGACGTCGAACTGGGAAGGGGTCAAGCGCATGGACCGGATGTGGCGACTGTCCTTCCGCCAGAAGGCGAGATAGGCTTCCACCAGCGGGCGCAAGACTTTCAAATAGGGGTCATCTTTGAGATCCGGCACGTCCATGGCCGGCGCCCATAATAGTACTAGTTAGAATAATTGTCAAGAAGGTATTGATGGGCACCGCAAATGACCAATGACCATTGACGATCGGCCTGTCCCCGCGCGCATCCGTTGACGCAGTCTCCGGCGCCACCTATCATGCTGGAGGTATGACGGATCGGAAACAATCCAACGCGGCTAGCCTGACGTCCATCTTGCTGCTCATCGGCTTGGCGGTGACCAGCGTGTGGGTCTGGAAGCGCATTCCACCCGAAACGCAGGATTACCTGGTTGAGCGGATGGTCCCGCTGGCGTTGTTGGCACTGGTGACGGGGCTGTTCCTGTTGGTCATTATCCGAAAGGTTCACCGTCGTTGGAAGGTTCGACAGGAGCGGGCTCGCCTTATGGCCCGTTTCGAACGAGAGACGTCGCCGGGCAAACGGCTGGACCTGGCCTTTGCGCTGGTTGAGCTGAACGGATACAGGCTGGAGGGACTAGAGCGAGTGGCCCCGGCGCTCAGGGATCTGTTCGGCACCACCTTGAGGACTGCGCTGGATGACAAGCAGCACCGGATTAGAGGGATGGCGGCCAGCCACCTGGGGGTCCTCCAGGACAAGGCTGTGGTTCCATTGCTCCTGGCGGCGTTGGAGGATGACCACGCCTATGTGCGGGCCTGCGCAGCGCTGGCTCTGGGCCGGATGCGGGCCGGCGAAGCGAAGGAGAAGCTCACGGAAGTGATGCAGGAAGATTGGGATCAGACGGTGCGGAGCCGGGCACGTGAGGCATTGGAGCGGATCGTCTAGCAGAGAGGTTGAGGCTAAGGCTGAGGTTGAGAACGAGAAGAAGGAAGCTCCTGGGTTCCCTCGACCTTAACCTCAGGCTCAGCCTTCCTTCGTGTCCGTCCAGTCGATAATGAGGATCTCCTGTGGGCAGTTGAATCGGAGGGGAAGGCCGGACCACCCAAGCCCTCTATTCAGGTAGAGCTTGTGGCGGTTCCGATAGTACTGCCCGCTCACTCGTCCGCTGCAGCCGTATGGCAACCAGAAGGGCCGGATAAGCGGAATCCGCCACTGTCCTCCATGACTATGCCCACAAAGCACGAGGTCAATCGCGTGCGTGTCGTCGAGGTGGTCCAGCACGTTGGGCGCGTGAGCCAGCAGGACCGTAAAGCGACCTGGCACCTGCGGTGGGATGCAGCGAAGATCGGCCCGGTGCAAGGACGGATCGTCTACCCCCACGATGCCCAGCTCACCCGATCCAACTGGCACAAAAGCGACCTGATTGATCAATAGGGTCACCTTGTGGCGATCCGCCATTTCGCTGAACCGATGTATCGGAACGCCGCTGTAATGATCGTGGTTGCCTAATGTCACATAGACCGGCGCTAAGTTCCGAAGGCCTGACAGGAACCGGAACACGTGGGGCAGCCCGTCCGGTACATTCAGCAGGTCTCCGGTGACAAAGATCCAGTCCGGCTTCAGGTTGGCAATGGTTTCGAGGGCGCTGTCATGGCGCGGTTGATAGCGGTCCAGGTGGAGGTCCGTGATGTGTACCGCTCGCCGTCCCGCCAAGGGTGGGTGCTGGCACTCGATTCTCGAGATCTCAACCGATGACAAGCCGAACTCTAGGAATGGAAGCAGATTGTAGAGATGATGGAGGGGAAGCCCAAACCCATGAGCGAAAACCAACCGTGCCCGGTCGTACCAACGGAGTGCCAGATTAATCATTCCATGACCCGATTGAGCGCGGCCCGGTCTTGAACCGTCAAACGATACCCGTTGTCATACAAGACTCCCATGCTGGCCATCAGGACATCGAGCCCGCCGGATTGATGAACCGTATCAAACTTGGCGTTGAGGGTCGCCAGGTGACGGGACGGAGTGAGCACCGCGTCGAACGATAATCCGAACGATTCCAACACGTCCCTGAGTTCGGTGAGGCTATACTGCCCATCGTCGTTGCCATCCCCCACCAAGGCGAATTGATAGAAGGTGAGGCTGAGCGACAGGGAGGATTGGGTTCGACTGAAATCTTCGCGCGCTGCCACCAGTCCGCCCGGATAGCGAGTGGGGCAGTCGGAAGTCGCTGGAGCCAACCGGAGTACCCACTCGGTCGCAGGGCCGGCTGCGTGGAAGGCCACTCCCTCCGCGGGCGATCGTGGCGGCTTTTGGTACAGTTGCTTGTAGAACCATTCTGTACAAGCGCTCGCGTCGAGAAAGACCTGCTTATCCGATTGAACTTGCTGCCGGATGTGGGCGGTGAAGGCTACGAACACGTCATTGGCGCTCTGGGGATCAGCCGAAGCAACGTTCAGGCAGAGAGCCCACAAACAGGTCGCCAGTGGTACGATACGGAGCAGAGGCATGCGGGGTGCGCAAGTGGTTGTGGCACGCATCGGTCGAGTCGAGATCAGGGCTATTGATAAAAGTATAGCACGCCATGAGCGATGCGTCATGAGGAACGGGCAATGAGCAACTCCTCACGCCTGACAAGTGATTTGCCATTTCTGACTGCGGATGTATCCGGCATTGGGGGAGGAATCCGGGCAACGCCGGAGGATTTCCAGGTTGAGGAACGTCCTCTCTACCTGCCCTGCGGCGAAGGAGAGCATCTCTATCTGCGCGTCACGAAACGCAGCCTGTCCACGCCGCAGATGGTCTCGTACTTATCGGCTAGGTTTGGGATCAAAGCCCAGTGCATCGGTGTGGCAGGGCTCAAGGACGCCAAGGCGGTCACGACTCAAATGGTGTCCCTGCAGGGTGTGCCTCCTGAGACTGTCTCTCGGTCGCAACTTGACGCGCGCATCCTGTCTGTTGAGGTGCTTGGGCGGCACCGCAACCGCCTCCGAACCGGTCATCATACCGGCAACGTCTTTCGACTCGTCATCAGAGGGGTTCAGCCCTGCGCTCTCGAATCGGTACCCGTGATCTTGGACGAGTTATCGCGGCGGGGGGTTCCCAACTTCTTTGGACCGCAGCGTCAGGGCCGAGGAGGGCTCAACTACAGCATTGGAGCAGCGTTGCTCACAGATGACCGCCGGCGTGCCAGGATGCCCAAATCCAAACGCCTCTGGTATCTCCATGCCTACCAATCGTTCCTCTTCAACAACATCCTGGCCCGCCGGATCAACCGGATTGACCAAGTGCTGGTGGGGGACTGGGCGATGAAGCATGACAACGGCGCCTGCTTTCAAGTTGAAGATGCAGCCAAGGAACAGCGACGGGCGGATGGGTTTGAAATCAGCCCCACCGGCCCGCTGTTCGGGTCGCGGGCGCCCTGGGCAACCGGCGAGCCTGGCGCGGTGGAACGGGCTGCAGTGACCGAGCTTGGCGCCACACCGGAGTCCCTGTGCCAGGCAGCGTCCGCCTGCCGTTTTCGCGGCGAGCGCCGATCCTTGCGCGTACGATTAGAGAGCCTGGACTGGTCGCTGAAGAACGACACGCTGACCCTCTCCTTCACGCTGCCGCCCGGTGCCTATGCGACGAGTGTGCTAAGGGAGCTCAGGAAGGTGGATTAGCCTGTTCTGACTGACGGCCCTGCGTGAGGCGCGTGGTATGATAGCAACAGCGAAAGGCGGTAGGCGAGGGACCAAGGGCACGAGGTAGAACCTGGCTCCTCAAAAGGTGACACGGATGACACTGGTACAGGAAACAGTGGTCCTGAAAGGCCATATTATTGATTCACTGATTCTGGCGAAGGTCCTGGACACGATCCTCATGATGGGCGGGACCTTTGATCTGAAAGAAGTACAGATCGGGACCACCCGTGAGGAGCCGTCGCGCGCCAAGATTGTCGTTCGAGCGACTTCACCGGGCTTGCTGGCCGAGATTCTGCAGGCGATCCAGCCCCACGGCGCCTCGGTGGAACGCGAGTCAGACTGCGCGCTCGCACCGGCGCCGGCGGACGGGCTGTTCCCCGAGACCTTCTACGCGACCACGCACCTGCCGACCCAAATCCGTCTGCAGGGTCGTTGGATCGAGGTCGAGGCGATTGAAATGGATGTGGGCATTCGTGTGGATCGCGGGCTCACCTCCGCTAGGACGGTACCGATGGGGGAGGTGAAGGAGGGGGACCTGATCGTCACAGGGCGCGAGGGCATTCGCGTGCTTCCGCTGGAGCGGCCCAAAGAGCGAGACGTCTTCAGCTTCATGGAGGCTCAGGTCTCGGCGGAACGGCCTCATGGCCATATCATCGCCGATGTCGCGCGCCGGATGCAGACGCTCCGCGACGGCCAGAAGAGTCAGTGCAAAGATGGCAAGGTGCTGCTGGCGGCGGGACCGGCCATTATCCACGCGGGCGGCCGCGACGCGCTGACCTGGCTGATTGACTCAGGCTTCATTCACGTCCTCTTCTGCGGCAATGCGTTGGCGGCGCACGATATGGAGGCGCATCTCTACGGCACCTCGTTGGGCTATCGCCTGTCTGCCGGTCGCGCGGTGCCGCACGGCCATGAGCATCATCTGCGCACGATCAATCGTATCCGCGCCATCGGCAGCATCGAGAAGGCAGTGACATCGGGCGTGATCACCGATGGCATCATGGCGGCCTGCGTCCGGCGCGGGGTGCAGGTCGTGATGGCCGGCACGATCCGGGACGATGGACCGCTGCCGGGCGTGCTCACGGACTCAGTGAAGGCCCAGGCCGCCATGCGCGCGGCACTGCCGGGAGTGAGCCTGGCGCTCTTGGTGGCCTCTACGCTCCATGCGGTGGCGACTGGGAACCTCCTGCCGGCCACGGTCCCAACGGTCTGCGTGGATGTCAATCCGGCCGTGCCCACGAAGTTGGCTGACCGGGGCAGTTTCCAAGCAGTTAGTTTGGTGATGGATGCGGCCTCGTTCCTGCGTGAGCTGGCGCGCGAGCTGGGGTGGAAGCCATGAGCCGTCTCTTGGTCTGCGCGCCGGATTACTTCCGCATAGATTACGAGATCAATGCATGGATGCGGCTCTCCAACTCTGTTGAGCCGGATCGGGCGCGAATGCAGTGGCATGAGCTGATGAGGGTGCTGGAGATGAAAGCTGGCGCGTCGTTAGAGCGGATGGAGCCGGTGCCTGGTCTTCCCGATCTGGTCTTTACCGCCAACGCGGGGGTAGTCATGGGGCAGCGGGCTGTGCCCAGTCGTTTCCGGCATCCTGAGCGCCGGCGGGAAGAGCCGTATTTCGAGGCCTGGTTCCGGGACCACGGCTATGAAGTGAGCAAGGTGGACAAGGATCTCTCTTTCGAAGGGGCGGGCGACCTGCTGGGCTTTCCAGATGCCTGGTTCGGCGGCTATCGCCAGCGATCGGATATCAGAGCCTATCCTCGCCTCAGCGAGATCTTCGGCCGGGAGATCATTCCGGTTGAACTCGTGGACAGTCGCTTCTACCACCTTGACACCTGTTTCTGCCCGCTCAGTGGAGGAGAACTGCTCTATTATCCACCGGCCTTCGATCCCTATGGGCAGGCGGTCATCGCTGATCGCATTGGTCAGGACCGTCGGTTGGTCGTGCCTGACTCAGAGGCGCTTCGCTTTGCCTGCAACGCGGTCTGTGTCGCCAAACACATTGTGCTGCCGACCGGCTGTCCAGAAACGATGAAGCTTCTGCGGGCCCGTGGATACGAGCCACACCCCGTTCCCCTCGATGAGTACATGAAATCCGGCGGGTCGGCGAAATGCCTGACATTGACGCTCGATTGACACGTCGCGAGTGACGGCCCCTAGCCCTGCTTTCTGAAAAACCAAGACAAGTAGAAGCCAGCCATGGTGATCGTCACCAGCTCGATGGTGATCAGGAGCCGACTGACCACTGAATCTGTTTCCGGTGGGCTCAGAATGAAATGGAATCCCAGGAATTCAGGCGGCTGCCCTGGCGGGGTTTCCCAGGGAGGGAAGAGTAGTGTGAGAAGTAGCAACCCCACCATAGCGTAGAGCACCGGCATATTCATCTCTTCCTTGTCGGGACCGTGAGGCTTCCCAAAACTTGCTACAGGCTTGGTTTGAGCAGAATCAGCCACCGATCTCCCGCAGCGAGTGCAGAAGCGACTGATCTCCGGTAGGTCCTGGCCGCAGAAGCTACAGGTCTTCACCTGGCACACCAAAAGGGTTCAAGTCTAAAAGTTCGTCAAGTCCGAACGTCTCAACGTTGATAAGAATACATTGGAGACGCCATTTGTTTCCAGCTCAGTAAGGGCAGTGAAGGGATTTAGT
>JBOHOI010000082.1:0-11154 GCA_050731155.1 Nitrospiraceae bacterium
GGGCAGCTTCACCTTGCCGCAGCTCGCCAGTCTGTTCCCGCTGATTGATGGGGAGGAGGTTGACCGCATCATGGTGGCGGCGGCCTATGGGGAGCCCTCTTCGGTGACGCTGGTCACCACGTCGGGGCGGGAGATGCCTGTGGATCGCTTGTCGAATCAGGACCAGATGCTCGTGGCCATGGCGTTCGAGGGGTTGCGCATGACGGGGAAGTGAGTGCCCCTCACCTTCGCCTCTGCCCCCACGGGGGAGAGGGTAGGGAAAGGACCAGTGTTACTCAAAGAGAGCGGTGAGCGCGATGGTGAGGATTGGGAACAGGGGGCTCGTGAGCGTCTCGCCGCGTTCGCAGGTCAGTTCTGAGGTGCGCACAAAGCCGGTGTCGGTAAGCAGGTAGACTTTCACCGTTTCGAGTTCGGGATCAACGATCCAATACTCTCTGATCCCGTATCGTTCATAGAGCTTGCGTTTCATGATTTCGTCGGTCTTGCGGGTCGTTTCGGAGAGGATCTCGATCATGAGATCCGGCGGGCCCTGGATGTTGTTCTCGGTGACGATGGAGGCCCGTGCCGCTGTGATGAACAGGAGATCAGGCTGGACGACATCGAGGTCGGAGAGCACGACATCGGTCGGGGCGGCGAAGAGATAGCCGACTTTGGATCGCTTCACGTGCGTACCTAGCAGCAAGAACAGCGTGCCTGAGACCTTCTGATGTTTAGTTTTTGGCGAAGGGGTCGCGTAGTGCTCTCCGTCGATGAGTTCACGGCGGCGACCGTTCTCGGGAAAGAGGAGGTAGTCCTCGTAGGTGAACCTGGTGTGAGAGTGTAAGGATGACATAGAAGTTGCCAGGTAAACCGCTAGGCCTGATGCGTGCGCAACATGGTCAAGACCTGGTCCAACCGTTGCGAGACGTTCCCGAATTGGTCGGCATTCCATTTCTGGAACTGGGTTTCCAGCGCGAGGTTTCGACGGAGCTGCTCCTGAAGCTCACGGCTGAGATAGATACCCAGAATCAACAGCCCAGTGACCTGGCTGATACCCAAAATGAGAATGCCTATAAGTTCATAGCTCATGAAGTCACCTCCAAGACATGTCGGTGTCGCACAGAATAACAGAAGCGAGATTGTCGAACAAGATGACTGAGGATGAGGTTTCATTTGTGGGTGAGACTTCCATTACTGAGCTGTGCGCTTCTGGCTGGCCTCGTCGCTGCCGGGTGTGCCTCGCCTGAACTGCGCCAGGCCGACCGCTTCGCCGACGACGGCCAATGGGATCAGGCGGTCGCGGCCTACCGTGAAGCGGTGAAAAAAGAGCCTTTCAATCCCAAAATCCAACAACGGATGGATGTCGCCAAGGCGCGTGCCGCCGGACTGCACTATGCTGAAGGGCGGCGGAGCCTGGAAGAGAACCGTCTGCACGATGCCCTCCGGGAGTTCAAGCTGGCGCTGGGGCTTGACCCATCCAAGCCCGACCATCACGCCGCGATGAATGACGCCCTGCGCATGAAGGAAGCCCGCGAGCAGGTGCAGGCGGCCGACAAGTTGCAAACTCTCGGTCGGATCGAAGATGCGTTGGCGGCTTATGAAAAAGCTGTGGAGCTGGATCCCAGTCTGACGCAGGCTCTGGAAGGGATCACGGCCATCACCAAACAGCAGCGGGCGACCAAGCTCATTGGCGGCTCGAACCAGCCGATTACGCTGCGGTTTCAGAACGCCAAGTTGAAAGAGGTCTTCGAAATCCTGGCCAGAACGGCTGGGGTGAATGTGATCTTCGACAGAGAAGTCCGGGACGATCCCGTCACGATCTTCATCAAAGACATGCCTTTCGACGAGGCGTTGAATCTGATCATGAACACCAACTCCTTGGTCGCCCAGCGGATTGCGCCCGAGACGCTGCTGATCATGCCGAACACGAAGCAGAAGCAGGCCCAATATCAGGACCTCCTCATCCGGACCTTCTACCTCTCGAATGCGAAGGCGAAGGATGCGGTGAACCTGCTCCGCACGATGCTCGAGAGCAAGAAAGTGTACGTGGATGAGAAGGTCAACGCCGTGATCGTGCGCGACGAGCCGGCCAAACTCCATTTGGCTGAGCGATTACTCTTCGCCATCGACCGCCGCGATCCGGAAGTGGAATTGGATATGGAGGTGCTGGAGGTCAACCGGACCAAGAGCCTGAAGTACGGGCTGAACTTCGCCAAACAGGCCGGCGCCGGGCTGATCCCGTCCGGCGGCACGGGCGGCATCTCCACGGCGCTCACCCAGTTTACCTATCAGCAGCTCACGTCCATTGGGCCGCAGAGTTACCTGTTCACCCTGCCGGCCAGCGTGCTCATTGACTTCTTCAAGCAGGAATCGGATGCCAAGACCTTGGCTTCGCCTAAGCTCCGGGTGATCAACGGGAAGTCCGCCTCCATCAACATCGGGGACAAGCAGCCGATTCTGCTATCAACTACGAACGTCCTGCCGGGCCAAGCGGCGACCGGCGCGGTTCCGACCACCTCGACGGTCACCTCGATTGAATTCAAGGATACCGGCGTCAAGCTGACGGTGGAGCCGACCGTGCACCTCGTGGACGAGGTCACGCTCAAGCTCAAAGTCGAGGTCACTCGACTGGGCGATCAGGTGACGCTGCAGGCAAGCCCGGAGATCAAACAATTCAAATTTGGGACTCGTTCCGCAGAAACGATCCTGATGATGCAAGACGACGAGACTGTTGTCTTGGCCGGCTTGATCCAGGACGAGGATCGGAAAACGCGGTCCACGGTGCCGATCCTCGGCGATATTCCGATCATTGGCGAATTGTTCAGCTCGACGAACCAGGAGACCGTGGCGACTGAGGTTGTGCTGACCATCACGCCGCACATCGTCCGCAACCTGAGCGCGCCACCCCTCGCAACACAGGCCTTCTGGTCCGGTACCGAGACCAACTATGCGACCGCGCAGCTCTTCCCGCCTCAAGCCCTCTCTACCTCCATCACTTCGGCTGCGACCGTGCCGGCAGTCTCCTCGCGCGCACAGACTGCGCCTCAGCAGGGCCTCCAACAGGGAGCACCGCCTTCGGTCCAGCCTGTGAGTCCATCCGCTCCCTCTGCTCCCTCGACGGCTCCGCAAGCCACCTCGAAACCGGGCATCCAGCCATCCGCCCAAACAACGCCAGCCGCTTCGCAGCCGGCTCCATCGGTGATGCCCGCTACGCCTTCGGCCGTGACGCCACCGGCTGGGCAACCTGTGCCGCAGGCGAATCCTCTAGCTCAATCGGATCTCGTTGCGCGTGGTCCCGGAGTGCTGGCTCTGCGCCCCGCCGATCTCTCGGCCGTGGTGGGGCAGGAGTTTCGCGTTGATCTCACGACTCAGCAACTCGATCGTCTCACGGAATCACTGGTGACGGTGTCGTACGATCCGACGGCATTGGAATTTCGTCGGATCACCCCAGGGGTCGCGGCCATTTCCGCCCGAGCGACTGAAGGCCAAGTGATTCTGACGCTACGACGGCAAGGGCCACCGGCTGCCGGAGAGAACGTGTTGGCCACGCTCTTCTTCCAAGCCAAAAACCAGGGGGACTTTCCGCTGACGCTGCGATCGACCGCTGGAACCGGTCCGGCCAGTCAGACCTTGCCTGCTGTGACCGAACGTGCTGTGGTGCGTGTGCGGTAATTCGGGCGAGAGGCGAGGGGCAGGAGGCTCGTAAAGAATGTGATGAGGCTCTGCAACTGGACAACACACCCATCGCCCCTGGCCCCGCGCCTCGTGCCTGGCGAAAAGGGCTACACCATCGTCGAACTGATGATGGTGGTGACCATCGTGGGGATTCTCGTGACGCTGGCGCAGCCGTCGTTTCATCAGTCCATCATCAAGGCGCGCGAGTCCGCGTTGAAGCAGAACCTCTTTACGATGCGGGATGTGATTGATCAGTACCGTGCGGACAAAGGGATCTATCCTCCCGCGCTCGCTGATCTCAAAACGGCCGGGTATCTGAAGAACGTTCCGGTCGATCCCTTCACCAGATCGGCCGGGACCTGGCAAGAAATGCCGGACCAGACCGAGGGCGGCATTTCGGATGTCCATAGCGGGAGCCCGCTCGTGGCGCTGGACGGAATGCCCTATAACCAGTGGTGAGTCCAGCCGGTGGTGAACAAAAACCGTGAAACGTGGGTTGTTAGGCGTGAGGCGAAACCTCGGGTTCGTGAGATGGGAGTCGTGAGGGATGCGGCTGACGAGCTTAGCAGCGGCGCGGGGAGAGAGCAGCGATCAACATCACGCTTGCGGGAAGATGAGAGGAATTAATGTCTTATGGACAGGATCGACGCCGACGCTGAGGCCTTCAAGCGTGAGCGCGCCGATCAGAATGAGGCTCTCGGGATCGCCACAGAGAACGATGGTCGGAGTGATGTCGGATCCGATAAGGACTTCCGCCGCGGCCACCGGCTTGGATGCCACCGTCCCGTCGGCATATTGGACCCTGCGAGTGCCGAACGGCGCAATGCCGATCTGTTCCAGGAGCACACCCGGGATTTGGGAGATATAGGCACCGGTGTCCACGAGTCCTTCCAACTCGATGGCTCTTCGAGGATCGGCTGGATTGGGAATAGTGAATTTCACGTGGAATGTCCCCATGTGGGTTCATTCTAGTGGCGGATCAGCAAGGCGTCAAGACACCATGATTTCCGAGCGAATAAACGCTTTGATCTGTGTGGTTGGACTCGTGTTCCTCCTGCCAGGATGTGCAGGGACTCGCGTGAATTCGCAGGGAACCGGCTCCACCGAGGCTCGGGCTCAGGCTGTCACCACCGTGCGCGACCGGGAAGCTGAACTCGCCGTGATTCGCTCGGAAATGGCCGCCACGCGCATTGCCGCCGCCAAGAAAGAGGCGGAACTCCAGGAATTGCGGAGCCTGGTCAACCAACTCCGCCAGGAGAATGCCGAATCGCACCAAGCGCTGCGGGACTTGCGCCAGGCCAATGAGGCCCGGCAGACGGAACTGGTTGCCTTGCGGAGCGAACGGGACCAGCTCCTCCAAGCGAAGAGCGAGCAGCAATTCAAAAGTCTCACGGACAGCCTGCTCGCGCTGACCAAGGAGTTGGAGGAGGTCAAGCAAGGCCTGGCGCAGACTGTCACCAAATCGACCACGAAACAAGGGAAAGTGTCCTCGGCCAAACCGATCCGGCCAGGTTCGAAAGACCCCCACCCCGATCAGCCAGGGCTCTTGCCTTCGAGCCTGCGGGACTCGCTCCTTCCGCCAACCGTCGAGCCCGCGGTTCGCGTCATTAGCGAACAGGTCCCATCCTCCCCGCCTCTTCGTATCACTGTGGAACCTGGTGACACCCTGACGCGATTAGCGCGCCAGTACAAGACGACGGTGGAGGCCATCAAGCAGGCGAACCGGTTGGAGACTGACCAGTTGGTCGTAGGACAGCGACTCCTGATCCCAGACACCGTTACCCCCGATCGTTAGGACGCCAAGGATTCCTGGGATGCCGACGCTCGTCAGAAAAGACTCACTGATTGACATGGTGGTCCGGCGCGGATTGGTGCCGCCGGAACAAGCCGAACAGATCCGCGCGAAGGCGAATGGGTCTCAGCGGATCTTCCAGGCACACCTGCTTGAGCAAGGAATCGTATCGGAAGCCGCACTGGCCGAGGCCCTCGCCGATCTTTATGGCGTCCCCTATGACCCGTTGACGGACTTCCGGGTGGACACAGAGTTGTTCTCCACGATCCAGGTGGAATGGATGCGCCAGCATTGCTTTGTGCCGATCGAAGAGTGCGAAGGCACGCTCACGATTGCTGTGGCAGACCCGCAGGACCTGCGCGCGCTGGATCATCTCGAACTCCTGCTTGGCCGCGAGTTCCGGGTCGTGGTCTCTCCTCGTGAGGCGATTCTGGAATCCCTGAAGCGCAGCGAGGGGAATAACCAGATGATCACGCGCATCCAGGCCGATTACCGGCCGGTCCTGATTCACGAGAATGAGCTGGGCGAGGAAGTGCTCTCGGTCGAGAAGATCGCCAAAGATCAGAGCCCGGTCGTCAAGCTGGCGGATACTCTGATCCTGACCGCTCTCCAGAAACGGGCCAGCGACATCCACATCGAGCCAACTGACGGTACGGTGGAGATCCGCTATCGCGTGGATGGGATGCTCTACCTGGCGATGGAACCTCTGGACATCAAGTTCCATGGCCCGCTGGTCTCGCGAATCAAAGTCATGTCGGAACTGGACATTGCCGAGCGCCGGACTCCTCAGGACGGGCGGTTCAAATTGCGGCTCGAGAAGCGCAAGGTGGACTTCCGTGTGTCGGTGCTCCCCAGCGCCTTCGGGGAGTCGGTGGTGATCCGCATCCTGGCCAAGGAGGATGTGACCTCCGGCAGCGGCAGTCGGGACCTGCGCCTGGATCGCTTGGGTTTGAAGCCCGAGGACTTCCGGCGCTTTCGGCGGGCCATCACCGCGTCGTATGGGATGGTGTTGGTCACGGGGCCGACCGGCAGCGGAAAGACCACCACGCTCTATGCCGCGATCAATGAGGTCAATAGCAAAGAAGACAAGTTCATGACGATTGAAGATCCAGTGGAGTACCAGCTCAGGGGTGTGATCCAGATCCCGGTGAATGAAAAGAAGGGGCTGACCTTCGCGCGCGGACTCCGTTCGATCCTGCGCCACGACCCGGACAAGATCATGGTCGGCGAGATTCGGGATGCGGAGACCGCCCAGATTGCGATCGCGTCCGCGCTGACTGGGCACCTGGTCTTCACCACCGTGCACGCCAACAACGCGTTTGATGTGATCGGCCGGTTCGTCAACATGGGGATTGAGCCCTACAACTTCGTCTCCTCGCTCAACTGCATCATGGCCCAGCGGTTGGTGCGCACCTTGTGCCCGGCCTGCAAGGTGCCGACCGCCGTGGACCGTGCCCAGTGTGAGGAGTCCGACCTGGATTACGAAGCGTGGAAAGATCGTCCCCTGTCCAAGCCCGTGGGCTGCGTGGAGTGCAACGGCCTCGGCTTCCGAGGGCGCAAGGCCATCACCGAGTTCCTGACTCTGACGGACCAGATCAAGGAGCTGATCCTCGACCGCCGGCCGACTTCTGAACTCCGGAAAGCCGCCATCGCGGATGGGATGACGAGCCTGCGGGAGGCCGGGCTGGAGAAGGTTCTCCAGGGCGAGACGACGCTGCGGGAGGTCAACCGCGTGAGCTTCACCGGGTGACGGAGCGCCATGCCCCTGTTTCCAGTGCATCGTCCGACGATCGGTCTCAGCTTCAGCGCGCAGGCCCTGAGCCTTGTGGAGGTGCGACGATCCTGGTTCAGAAACCCCTGTGTGCGTCGTCTGAGCGACCGGCCCTTGCCACCGGGGCTGCTTCGCCCCTCGCCCAGCGAGCTGAACGTTACCGATGTGGAGGCGTTGGTGGGCGAAGTCCGTGCGCTGAAGGAGTCCTCCCGCATCCGTGCAGTCGCCGTGAGCCTGCCGGACCGCTGCACGCAGATCGCCCTCTTTGAGTTTGAGACCCTGCCGCAGCAGAAGGCCGACTGTGAGGCGGTCCTCCGCTGGCGGTTCCAGCAGGATCTCAACAGTTCAGGCGGAGACATGCGGCTGGTCTATCGAGCCTTTCGCGCCTCGGGTGCTGCGGCAACGCCTGAGTCTCAGGGCGCTGTCGCGCAGAGGGTGCTTGTCGCAGCCATCCGACAGGACATTCTGGCCCAATATGAGCAGGTCTGTGAGGCGGCCGGGTTGCTCCCTGTGTCCGTGGGCTTCACCACGCTCCAACTGTTCGATCTCTGGCGTCCCGTGATGACGCGAGCGGCCGAGCTGTTCTTCGCCCGGCGCACTGACGATCAGTTTACGTTCATCGCAGTCCGGCATGGCCACCCGATCTTTCTTCGTCTCAAACCCGTGCGCCCAGCCACGGCCAATCTCTCTGAGGAATTGCTCGGCACTTTACAGTTCTTCGAGGACCAGTATCCACCACAGAGCGAAGGCTCTGATGCCAGGACCGCTCCGTTGTTTCTGCTGGACAGCGTGGAGGAGCAGCCTACAGTCCTCGAGTCGGTCGGCGACCAATCCCGGCAGGTTGAAGTCATTCACACGCCCTGGCAAACGTTGCCGTTCACCGGGATCTCCTCGGCGCCGTCGTTCACCGGACTGTCGGCTTTGGCCAGCGTGATGGCCAGATAAGGTTCACGGCATGGCGTTCTTACGAATTCCCTTTTGGCCCTTCACACGACGGCCACCGGTGTTGACGCCCGGACGGCCTGTCCATCCTGCTCGCTTGCATGTCGCGGTGACCTCACGAGGAATTGCCCTGGTGCGGGCTCTGCAACGGATGATGGCCGTCGTCATCATGGGGTCGCTGGCTGCTGCCGGGTGGTGTTGGTGGAAAAGCCAGTCCCTCGAGGACACCGCGGTCCGGTATGAGACGGCTTCAGCCCGCACGCAGGAGCTGAATCGACAGTTCGCCGAGCACATGAAACGAGACGGTCTGACACTCTCGACCCAACAGATCACAACGGTGAAACGTGAGGTGGCCTTCGCGAATCAACTGGCAGACAAACGCGCGTTTTCGTGGGCGAGGCTGTTGAGTGATCTGGGAGACGTGGTGCCACCCCGCGTGTC
Source organism: Nitrospiraceae bacterium (assembly GCA_050731155.1). Taxonomy (GTDB): domain Bacteria; phylum Nitrospirota; class Nitrospiria; order Nitrospirales; family Nitrospiraceae; genus NS-7. The sequence goes on from JBOHOI010000082.1 coordinate 8,601, forward strand.
CATCAACTCGGTCAGGCTCAACTTCCAGGATTCCACCGTCGCGCTTCATGGCACGACCCTGACGCTTCAAGACCTGAATACGCTCGTGGACAAGCTGCAGAATCATGGCGCCTTTCGGAAGGCCGCGCTCTCAGACCATCGTGTGCAAGAGCCTCAAGATGGCAAGGGGGGACGCCCTCAGGGCGTCGCCCCGGAGGGAGTGGAATTCAATCTAACCGTGGTGTATCGCCCGACCTTCTAACTGGAGCTCCTGATAACGGTGTGTGGGCTGGTCGTCCCCTCCATTTCGCGCCTAGCGAGACGGGCGTTGCTCCCGCTGACGCTGTTGACAGGTCTCTCCCTTGGGGTCAGCGTTGGCGCCTACTCTCTCTGCCTCGTTCCAGCCCAAGAGCGGCTGACTCGAGCGGAGGAAGCCTACCAAACCGTCAAACAGGAACAGGCCACGCTCCAGACGGCGCGGAAGACCCAAGAACAGATGCGGGTCGCGCAGCGGCAGTTAGAGGATGTCTGGCGCGTCCTGCCGACGCAGAATCAATTTGCCGCCCTGGCAGTGGCGATTTCAGAACTGGGGCGTTCGGAACGGGTGTCGATCCCAGGCATGAGCTATTCACTCTCGAAAGCCGAAGAAGGCTTACCGGCGAAGGCCTCCTTGTCTTTCAAGGCAACGGGCGAGTATGCCGCCATTTATCGCGTGATCCACCGGCTGGAGACGACCGATCCCTATTTGGTCATTGAAAGTTTGGATGCGGCGCGGGCTCCGAAGTCCGAACGTTCCACCTCCACGCTGGTGGTCTTTAATGTCCGCGTGGCCACGTTCCTGCGGCCCCACGTGCCCACAGCAGGAATGTCATGAGGGAGCAGAGAAAATGGCAGGCGGTGCTGGGATTGGGGCTGGTCTGGGTGGCCTTGATCGTGATGCGGGTGACGACCGAGGAAGAGCCCAAGCAAGTGCCGCTGAAATTTCAGTCGGGTCTAGCGGTGGCGAAGAGTATTGAAGCGGAGAGTGAGAATGGGCAGATCGTAGTCAAACCGATTCGGACCAAGGCCCATCAAAGTCCCGTCATGCCCAAGAAAAACATCTTTGCTCCCTTCGAGCCGCCACGGCTACCTACCACTGTGGCCAAGTCTAAGACCCTTAAACAGGCGAACGCGCCAGATCCGCAGCCCGCAGCGACACCGGTCGCTCCGTCGCCGCCCTCACCGGAAGAACTCGCCGCGCAGCAGGCTCGGCGACAACAAGAGGTCTTGCGCCAGCAGATGGCTCAGTATCGCTACCTCGGCTATCTTTCCCAAGGCGGGGAGGAACGAGCGTTCCTCGGCAAAGGACGAGAGATTTATATCATCAGGATGGGGGACACATTGGAAGGACGGTTCCAGGTCGCCTCGATTGACGCCAAGGCCGTAAAGTTGCGTGAGACGAGAACTAACCTGGAAACGTTGATTCAATTGACCAAGGAAGGGAGTGGGGGCTCCTCTTAAATCTGCATCGCACTCTTCACTTCCTCCAGCGTCTGGTGCGACACTGCCTGGGCGCGTTTGCTTCCTTCGCGGAGGATCTCTTCGACTTGATCTGACTTGGCAGTGAGTTTTTTTCGTCCTTCCCAGATCGGCGTCAGCCGCTCGACCATCGCATCCGCCGCGAGCTTCTTGCAGTCGATGCAACCGATCTCAGCTGTGCGACATTCGTGGCCTATCTGCTGGATCACCGGTACCGGAGAGAACTCTTTCAGCAGACCGTGCAGGGCTTAATTGCATCTCGGCTCTCTATGAAAACAAACTTGGCGGTTACTACCCCCAGCTTCTTAACTGTACTTTCTGATAGCACAAAATCGACTTCAACTGTCGCGCCGTCTTCTATTAGGATGGTGGAGTTTGGCGAAAAAAATTGAGCCCCGAGATGGAAGTTGTAGGTGCCGTCGTTTGTCACCTCATAATGATATGCTGTGAGTAGGCGCTCGATACCTAAAATTGCACAGGAGGTCAGGCTGTGTTCATCGGGAGAGCGCAGCTCCAGGGTCAGCTTTGTATCTTGTAACCGCTTTAGGTAATAGTGGGTTCTGTATGACGTATCACTTAGAAGTATAAGATGCCCTTTGGCATTAGCTTGAAATTTCGACCCAATCCTTGGGAGATGTCCGACGAACTTCATGTCAACCGAAGACCGAACAACTGTGCTTAGCAAGCTGGCGATGTCACGTAGGGTTGACGTAGCACTTCTCGTAGTCTTGAGTGTGACCGGAACGGTGACCTGAAAGTCCTTTCGGCTCTGTAAAACAGGGTACGCCGATATTTTCCCGATCTCTATGTCATTGCCCTGCTCTAAGAACTTCTGGAGCAGGTGGTCGATTTTAGTCCTCTCCACGTCGGCCTGATGTACCAACTCCTGCCCCGAGACCAGTCGCTGAAAGAATGACCTCTCATTCGTTTGCAACCCCGCGAAAGCTTTTTCGCGTTCTCGGATCTGATCGAGTGCCGCATCGCGCTCAGGGCCAGGCAGTATCTTGGCAACCAACTGCTTCCAGGTTTCGAGTTCCTTGGTCAGCTTGGCATAGTC
>JBOHOI010000083.1:0-11061 GCA_050731155.1 Nitrospiraceae bacterium
CACTCAATGCCGAAGTCGGCAAACGCATGTTGCAACTCATCACGTCGCGCTATGACGATTGGCGCTGGCGAAAGAAGATCGAGAAGACGCTGAATCTGCCTGCGACAGGCGTGGGGGATGAAGCCCAACGCGCCATCTTCATGTACCTCAAGCAGGGGCTCAAGGCCTATAAGTCCCGACGCGCTGATCCGGACTCCTGGATTCTCGGAGGCTATGCCACCAAGGAAGTGATTGAGCGGGCCAAGGTCAACCCTGCTGCGGTCGGCGAGGCGATTACCAAAGACGACGTGGCCCTGCTCGGCGTGGATCCAGGTCCAGAGGTGGACGAAGTCTGGTGGGAGGAGATGCTGGTTTCCTGGTTTGAAGAGCCGGAAGCGGAGGAAGCGGCTGCCGAGGAAGAAAAGCCTGCGTCGGAATCGGACGACGAAAAGCCGACCTCGGAATCAGACAAAACCAAGGCCGAAGCCTAAGCGCGAGCAACCTGGCACCTCAAGACCTATCGTCGCTTGCCTGAACGCGCCTGTACCCTCTTCCCGAGCCTCATCCTTATTCCTATCAGGGAGATCTCAGGACCCGAACAGGTCCATCTGCGTCTGCTGGACTGGTGTTGGTTCGAGCTCAGACAGGGGTGTTAGTGAAATACGTTCGGTGGGAGTCGTCTCTACATCGGGCTGATCGAGGAACGCCTTGAGCTTCTGAAAGTCTTCGCGCAATGGTTCCATCAGCCCTCCCTGATGCAGGGCCGCGGCGGGATGGAGCATGGGAAAGATCACAAAGTCCGTATGACGAATGGCGTGCCCCCGGATCTTGGTGATACCCACCTTGCGACCTAAGAGGGTTTCAGTCGCCCATCGGCCGAGCGTACAGACCACCTTGGGCTTGATCAACTCGATCTGCTGGAGCAGGAACGGTTTACAGGTCTCAACTTCGTCCAACTCAGGATCACGATTGTCCGGCGGACGGCACTTGATCACGTTGGCGATATAGATCTCGGAACGAGCCAGCCCTGCTGACTGGAGCAGTTCGTTCAACAGCTTGCCTGCCGCGCCCACGAACGGTTCCCCCTGCTTGTCCTCGTAAAAGCCTGGAGCCTCGCCGACGAACATAACCGTCGCCTGGGGGTTCCCGACCCCAAAGACCACCTGCGTCCGGCCCAACTTGGCTAATTTACAACGCTGGCAGTTATACAGAGACGCGCTGAGTTCTTGCAGGGTCACCGTGAGACTCACCTGCGGTTGCTGCGAGGGAAGAAACGAGCGGCATCTTAGGCGTGACCAGAAAGGTTGTCAACGGCAATATGGAATGACTCGTCAATCGTCATCCGTCACTGATTCGTCGCCATGATCGCTTGAGAGCAGCGGTCCCCACTCAGGATCGCGCTCTCCAGCGTGGCGGGAAGACCTGTGTCGGTCCAGTCTCCAGCCAGGAACAGATTGGGAAAGGGGCTCTCAGGGAGCGGCCGAATCGAAGCCGTGCCTGGCCTTAGGGAGAGAAAGGCCTGCGGCTCTCGGACGATCCGGGAGTCCACGATGTTGGCGCTGGCCGCTGTGGGAAAACAGTCACCGATGTCGTCGAGGGCCGACTTGAGGAGGTCCTGGTCCGAGCGGGCGAGCAATCCCGACAGTCCGGTCGCGACCAGAGACACGAGCGTCCGGTGGCCCTCGGATTCCACGTCGGCTCGGCTGATTACCCAATGGTACGTCCTTCCGGCCAGCAGCACGAGTCTGGGAGCCGGAAGCGCTCGGTCCATCCAGAGGTGCACCGTGACCGCTGGCGAGTCAGTCAGTCTGGTGAGCTGCTCGAAATAGGCATAGTTGGTCAAAGCGCTGTCGGGAAGCAGCGAACAGAGATGACGGTGCTGCAGTGCGGCCACGTACCAATCCGCCACGAGCGTGTTCCCTGACTGGAGCTGAATGCCGGTGACCTGGTGGGCATCGAATCGAATGTGGTTCACGGAGGTCCCCAGGCGAATGGTGGCGCCCGACTTCGTGAGCTGCTCCAGAGCTGGCGCCAGCAGCATGGAGCCGATTCCACCGGTGGGAATGGCGAGACCAGCATGATGGCGGGCGGACAGGAAGCAGCGGGTCAGCACCCTGGCTAACGTGGCAGCCGAGACAACCGTGAGGTCATCTCCCAGCAGGAATCGAGCCAGAGGACTCCATAGGTGAGAGCGTGCTTCCTCGGATTGGCCGAGTTCGGTCAGCCAGTCGTTGGCTGTGCGGCTCTCCAGATCAGGCGGCAGCGCTGGGTCGCCTTCCCATGTGCGTTCGAGGAATGTCAGAATGCGCCACCGATCTTGGAACGGCAGGCCGCGAAATGTGGCGAGACCGAGGATCGCATGGAGCGGACCCGGCAGCCAGGGACGATGTAGAGATACCAGGCGACCGCCAGGGAGGAGAAACTCGAAGCGGAGGTGATCGGAAAAACGAACCTGGTGTGCCGTACCCAGCCTCTTCAGGAGGGACAGGGTCGCCTTGTGACATCCGAGCAGGACAGAGGGGATGGCATCAGGGGGTTCACCGGATTCGGGGGAGCTGATGAGACGACCACCCAACTCGCGTCGTTGTTCCAGGAGTGTCACCGCGTAGCCGCGCTCGCTGAGCCGAAGGGCGGCCGTGATGCCAGCGGGGCCGCCGCCGATGATCAGCACGGTGCGTTTCATCTTCTTAGCTATTTGCTGCTTGCTTTGGGTAGTAAGGATCGGAGCCAGACCCCGGCCGCAATTGCCAGCCGATAGGGTGGCGCCAAGCTGATGCGGGGTCCAAACACCCGATAGTCGGACTCCTCAATGCGACTGAGGATTCGCTCGTACACGCCGCGCATGATTTCAGCGACAGTCAGCGCCCGCCGGTCTGCCGCCGGTAGGGACTCCACCGCCTGGCAGGCTTTCTGATAGAACGCTCGCGCTCTGCCACACTCAAACCGCATGAGCTCAACGAACGCGGGAGAATAAGCCCGCCGCACAAGCTCTCCCTCTTGATACCCGAAACGAGCCAGGTCTTCCTGAGGCAGGTAGATTCGTCCTCGGTCCGCGTCAATGGCCAGGTCTCTCAGGATGTTGGTGAGTTGGAAAGCGAGCCCCAGGTGAATGGCGTAATCGATCGCATGGGAGGAACGGGTGCCGAAGATCTTCAGGCAGATCAACCCGACCACTGAGGCCACGCGATAGCAGTAGCGGGACAGTTCCTCAAAGGTGCGGTATCGTGTGATCGTCAGGTCCATCTCCACGCCTCTGATGAGGTCCTCAAAGTACGCCTGGGGGATCCCCAAGCGGCGTGCATGATCCGCCAGGCTGATGGCCACGGGGTAGGTCGGGGTGCCGTGGTAGGCGGCTGCCAGCTCAGCGCGCCATTGCCGAAGCTGCTCGTGGGGATCACTGCCGGGAGGAGCATCGTCCACGACGCTGTCCACCTCGTGGCAGAAGGCATAGACCGTGTACATGGCTTCGCGACGCGCTCGGGGCAGGAACAGGAAGGAATAATAGAAGTTGCTCCCGCTCCGCCTGGTCACGGCGGCGCAGTAGGCCTGAGCTTCCGCCAGGGTCATGGCATGGTCTTTACCGGGAGTGGGCATCGAGCAGGGTGAGGGGCCGGGCCCCATCTGGGATGGTTCCTCCGAAACGAGATGGGTGAAACAACGCAGCCAGGATGGCCACGCCATCAACCAGGCGCGGACCCGGTCGGCTGAAGTAGGAGGAGGCGTCAACGGCGAAGACTCGACCGTTCCGCACCGCCGGGAGATCCTGCCATCCAGGATGGACGGTGAGCTGGGTCAGTTCACGCAGAGTCCTGTGTACCGAGAAGCCGCAGGGCATCAGGACCACTACATCGGGGGCTGCGGCCAGGAGTTGATCCCACGTCACCTGCCTGGAGGGAGCGCCGGCTGACCCTAGCCGGTCGAGGCCGCCGGCCCACTCGACCATCTGAGGCACCCAATGACCGGCCGCATACAGGGGCGAAAGCCACTCGAGGCAGGCGACCGTTGGACGCTCTTCGGGGCGCTCATTCGCGCACGCGACCTGCGCTCGGATGGACTCCAGCCGAGACCGCAAGGCCACGGTCAGCGTCTGAGCCTCAGCGGGTCGCTTGGTCGCCGCACCGATCCGCTCCACGTCCTTGAGGATATCGTCAAGGGTGAGAGGGTTCAGCGACAGGAGCTGCGGCCTGTGAGGCAGGGCGCCGATGGCATGTTGAAGTTGGCTGGGCGTCACCGCGCAGACGTGGCAGAGATCTTGGGTGACGACCAGGTCTGGCTGCGCGCGGGTGAAGAGGCCCTCGTCGAGTTCGTACAACTGCCGGCCTGCCTTGACCGCGGTGGTCACCTCATGATCGATCTCAGCGCTGGAGGAGCGGTCGCTATCAATCGTCGCCCGCACCATGACGGGTTTGCGCTTGATCGCCGGTGGATAATCGCATTCATGGCTGATCCCGACCAGATCATCAGCCAGCCCCAAGGCTGCGATCACTTCAGTGGCGCCCGGCAGTAATGAACAGATTCGCATCGCGTCACGTGGTCATTCGTCGTTCGACACGGTTCATCCCCAGAGACGGCGTTCGAGTTCCGGCAGAGAGACCTCTGCCAAGGAGGAGGTGACCGCGTCCGCTTCGTGCAGGTCTTGACTCGCATGGGTATTGGCCACGGCAAGCACTTTCATGCCGGCGGCGTGGGCGGCCTGAATGCCGGGAACTGAATCCTCAATCGCGAGGCACTCGTCGGCCGAGAGTCGGCGCTGCCCTGAAGGGACCGTGCGATTGAGCGAGGCCAGCGCATGAAGAAACCCTTCCGGGTCCGGCTTCCCGTGGGCCACATCTTCGGAGCTGGTGATGTGTTCGAATTCCTTCCGGATGCCGCCGTGGTCCAGGATGAATTCGATCTCGTGGCGAAGCGCGCCGGAGGCGATCGCCAGACGGTAGCGAGTCGCCGCGTCACGGACGAACTCCCGTACGCCAGGGAAAATCACCAAGTGTTGCCGGATGTAATCCAAGTACACCCGGGCCTTCCGGCCGACGAGGTCATCAATGGTAGTTTTCGGAGCAGGCCGGCCATGGGCGTCGAGGACCGCGGCGAAGCACCCCTTGTCGTCGTACCCTAAATAGGTGGAGTAATACTCTTCCTTGCTGAGAAAGATCCCGAGCTCGCCCAGGACGCGCTGAAACATGGCAAAGTGAACCGGCTCATTGTCTGCCACCACGCCGTCGAAATCGAAGATCACGGCACGCAACATAGTTCTAGACTCATGTCCAAAGTCTAAAAGTCCAAGGTCGAGGACGTTTGACCTTAGACGTTCGGACATTTCGACGTATGCCGGGGAGACCCTTACAATTTCGGTCTGATATGCTTCTCGGCAATCCAGCCCGTGGCCCCGTCCTCTGTGCGGACCGCATAGACCCAGACGTTGTTCCGGAGCTCTCCGTCCAACACCGTCAAGGTGGTGCCGGCGCGGACGGAAGGACCAGGTTGGGTTCCTGCGGAGTCGAGGCTGAGCGACAGCGATCCACCTGGTGGAACTGGATCGGGGACCACAGAGACTCGCTGGCCCTGACCGAAGAGAGGCGAAGGTGGAGACGGAGGAGCGCCGGGACCTGGACTGGTGGTCTGGGGTAATGGAGGCGCAGAGACTGGGGTCCCCGACGGCGCTGGTTGAGGGCGTGACGCGGGCTTCGCCGGAGGCATGGCCACCATCGGCGTAGGTGGGGTGTCGCCAAGCCATTCTCCGAGCAGATCCATCATCATGTCCGGTTCCATCGCGAAATAGGCGCTGGCACCGAGAATGACCAAGAACAGGACCCACAGGAGCGGACTGCCCGGGCGTTTCTTTGGTTTCCGGGTATAGTACCCGCGGGATGGCGTCTTGCCCTGATCATCCAGCTCGTCATCAAAGTCCAGGTCTGGCTCCGGTTTGCGGGCGAACAGAAGGCTCCAATTCTGGAGAGGGTTCACCGCTTCTGGAAAGCCGGAGAAAGCGACCATTGACCACCCTCCTTGTCGTTGACGCAACAGCGGGGATTGGGCTCTGTCTGTAAGTACCATTATCTGTAGTCTCTGTCAAACCTGTCGGCGGCCAGCCGAGGTGTTCTCGTCAGGTGATGACGAATCCCGCATAGCCGACCACGCGGTCGAAGTCGCCGCTGATTTCACCGGACGTGGCGTACCGGACCAGAAACGAATCGGTGGCTCCCAGCGCACGGACAGCATGGAGCACGGTCACGGTCGGTCCTAAGCCGCACATAGAGATCTGGTGCGCCCGCACAGTTGCCTGAAGTCCCTCCGGGTCCAGCCGTTGAATCGCCTCGAGCGCGAAACGGTCCTTCTCTCTGGTCACCGAGTCTGGCTCGTAATGGCTCATATCAGTGCTGGCGATCAGCAACGGCCGGGCTGATCGGGCTTGAACGATCTCGGCCAGGCAGAGGCCAAGGTCACGGCAGACCTCCTCGCGTGTGGTGCCGAGCACGATCGGCACGATGCGGACGTCCGCCCGCGCCTGTCTCAAAAAAGGCAATTGGACCTCGAGGCAATGCTCGGATCGGTGAGCGGAGGTGTCAGCCTCCGCCTGAGGATAGCGTCTGAGGAGCTCCGCGGCGAGAGCGCTGTCAATTGCGAGCTGGCCTCCCGGAATTAGCCAGGCGCCTTCCGGATAGACTGAGACCGGAGGACCGAGGCCTGTGTGGTTGGGGCCGATCAGGATCACGATGTCGGGCGGGGACACGCGGGAGTACACCGCGCCGGCCACATGCCCGGAGTACATGAGTCCTGCGTGGGGGCTCACCATAGCAATGGCAGGATGCGGCCTAGCGGAGGAATCGGAATACCGCGCCACGTCCGCCCTAAGGACCTCAGGCAACGCGCTATAGAACTGACCGGCGACGGCAGGCTGGCGGATCATGTTCTCAAGGCTAAGGTTTAGGTTGAGGTTAAGGATGAGTTCGACTGTCCGGGCGTTGCCTCAACCTTAACCTCAGCCTGCTTCAGCAGTACTGGATGTTCGCACACGAAAGCACCTGTTGCTGGCGACTCCCCGTTCGAAAGACCGTGATGCCTTTGCAGCCAAGACGATAGGCAAGCAGAAAGGCCGAAGCCACGTCCGCTTTGGTGGCGGTAGCCGGAAGATTGATGGTCTTCGACACGCCGCTGTCGCTGTATTTCTGAAACACCGCCTGCATCCGGACGTGGTGCTCCGGCGTGACGTCATGGGCCGTGACAAACAGCCGGCGTAGGTCCGAAGGAATCTCGGAGAGGCCCTGAATGGATTCGTTGGCCGAGATCCGATCGAGGACCCGTTGAGAGTAGAGACCGGCCGCGCGAACCCGTCGCAGGAACTCCGGGTGGAGTGTGATCAGCCGCACGCCGTCCATCACCGTCCGGACGAAACTGACCCCGTAGAGCGGCTCGATGCCCGGCGAACAGTCCGCGATAATGCTGATCGTGCCGGTCGGAGCGATCGTCGTCACCGTGGCGTTGCGGAGTCGCTGTCCTTCTGACTCCAAGCGGCTGCCTTTGAAGTTGGGAAAGACCCCACGGTCTTTGGCCAGATCGGCAGAAGCCGCGTGGGCCTGCTCCCGAAGGAACCGCATGAGCCGCTCTCCCGTCGCCAGCGCCTCGTCCGTGTCATAGGGAATGTTGAGCGTAATCAGCAGGTCGGCGAATCCCATGATTCCCAGCCCGATCTTGCGATTGCCTCTCGTGATGGCTTCGATCTCCGGCAGCGGGTACCGGTTCATGTCAATCACATTGTCCAGGAAGCGCACGGCTGTTCGAATCGTCTCAGCCATGCGGTCGTAATCAATGCGAGGCGCGCTCGCAGACCCGGTGGTGAATCGGGCCACGTTGATGGAGCCCAGGTTGCAGGCTTCGTAGGGCAGCAGGGGTTGCTCGCTACAGGGATTCGTCGCCTCGATGCGCCCGATCTGAGGAGTCGGATGCTGTGCGTTGATCGTATCCAGAAAAATCACCCCTGGCTCGCCGGTGTTCCAGGCTGCCTCCACAATCCGGTCGAAGACGACCGCGGCCCGAACACGGCTGACGCTGCGGCCGGTGCGCGGGTTGATGAGCGCGTAGTCCCGCTGCCGCTCTAAGGCGCTCATGAAGGCGTCGGTGATCCCCACCGACAGGTTGAAATTCGTCATTTCCTTGGGGTCCTGCTTCACGGCGATGAAGTCGAGAATGTCCGGGTGATCCACGCGCAGGATGCCCATGTTGGCTCCGCGACGGGTGCCGCCTTGCTTGATGACGTCCGTGGCCGTATTGTAGATGCGCATGAAGGAGACCGGGCCGGACGCGATCCCGCTGGTGGAGGCGACGCGATCGTTTTTCGGGCGGAGGTGGCTGAAGGCAAACCCGGTCCCGCCGCCGGATTGATGGATGAGGGCTTGGTGCTTGACGGTGTCGAAGATGGACTCCAGGGAATCCTCGACCGGCAGCACGAAGCAGGCGGAGAGTTGCTGCAGGTCGTGGCCGGCGTTCATGAGCGTGGGAGAGTTGGGGAGAAACTCCAGACGGCTCATCACGCGGGAGAAGGCGTCTGCGACAGACGAACGTCCCGCTCGTCTGCCGCTTGCACGGCCCGTCGCGCTGGAGATATACAGGTGCTCGGCTTCCGCGATATTGTCGGCCACTCGTCGAAACATCTGCGCCGGCGTTTCAACCGGCTTGCCGGAAACATTCTTCGCCAGGTACCGGCGGCGAAGCACGGTCATGGCATTGGCTGATAAGCGGAGTGCTTGGGGACGACGGCGCGGCATAACTGATCCCCTTCCAGGAACACAGACATTATATGGGAATTCCGGCGAGGGCACCATGCCTCTCCCTTGCCGGCCCTCGCGCACTTGCATCTATGTGACTGTCTCAGGCAGAATTCCTCCGCAACACCTGCAGAGCGTCCGATGAAGACCTACCGCGAAGAACTCTTCTTCGAAACCAGGAGCAGGCGAGCGTATCTGAACATCACGCCGCAGGTGGAAGCGGCCGTCCAGAAGAGCGGCGTGAAGGAGGGGCTTGTCCTGGTCAACGCCATGCATATCACGGCCAGCGTCTATATCAACGACGATGAACAGGGGTTGCTGAAGGACTATGATGCCTTTCTCGAACGGCTGGCTCCCCACAGCGGCACCTACCAGCACAACGAGACCGGCGAGGATAACGCCGACGCCCACATCAAGCGGCAGGTGATGGGGCGTGAAGTGGTGGTGGCCATCTCCAACGGCCGGTTGGATTGCGGCCCGTGGGAGCAAATCTTCTACGGCGAATTCGACGGCCGCCGTCGCAAGCGGGTGCTCATCAAAGTGATCGGCGAGTAAAGAAAGGCTCAGGTTAAGGTCGAGGCTAAGGTAGGAGAACGCGCCGGAAGTGTACTGCTCGCCTGAACCTCAACCTAAGCCTTTCATTGTTTATAAGGAGGGCTTGCCTACGGACCAAAACTTTGGCAACATGGCATCACTCACCCAAGAACTACCCCGGAGGCTCTCATGTTTAGTTCAGGTCGGCCCGATCCTCTGACGCGCGATCTGATCCATCTCATCAACGCCCGCCGTCATGACCATGGGGATGCCGATGCGGCCGTTGATACCCTGCAAGGCTTCCTGGAGCAGGGTCGGGAGCAGGATTTGCTCACCGTGATGGCGGCGCTCGACGAGGAGATGGCCGAATGGCTGTTCGACCTGGTGGCAGAGGCCGCCTGCTCGGTGATGATCGAAGGGGAGGCGGAAGAGAAGCCGGCCTATGCGGTGATGGCGGCGTTCGAACTGCCGCTCCAGGCCAACCTCAGCGTGCCGCTCAAGTTGAAGATCGATCCCCTGGCCACAGCCGATTTGCTGTACAAGCATCTTCATCTCCCAGCCGGCACCGCGGTGATGGTGGAGCCGCGGCTGCTCACTGACGCCACGCTGGATGTCCTGACCCTGCAAGGGCTCAACGACCACCTTACGGCGCTCGCGGACTCCCAGCGTCCGCAACCCATTGCCGCACGGCTGTACCCAGCCGTCGAGTCCACCGCCTATCTGATCTTTGAGCTGATCGGGTCGCCGGAGCCCGGACTGCCGGAGTCACTGGACGAGCAGGATCGCCAGGCGCTTCTCGAAGGGCTGGTGGCGCAGTGCGCGGAACTGGCCTCCGCGCCGCACATGCTGGAGGCGCCGGTCTATGCCGCCTACGCGCTGTTCGATGCGCAGAATGCCGTGAGGCTCCATCGGTTGGCGGATGAGACCGCCGCCGTCTGGCGCGATCTCGATCCCATCGTGCGGGGCCGGACCATTGTGCATCTGCACACCCAGTGCGGCAACGGCGTCTATATGCCGGTCTGGACGGATCTGTTTGACCCCGAGTTGCCGGAGGATCACGGCCCGGCCTGGACCTCGCCCGATGTCTGGGTCTTCACGGCCGATTTGCCGATCGAGTGGCCGGGCGAGATGCTCACCAATCGGCTGCTCGCCGAAGGGTGCACCAGGTTCGAGAATCACATCGTCGAAACCCCCGAGAACTGACTGGCACACTCGCGCGGTGACCATGGACAAGCTGCTCGCGTGCCTTGTCGCCGCTCCGCTCGTGCTCGCCGGCTGTCAAACCCCTGATGGATTCGTGGAAGGCACGAGACTGGGCATCGTGGCGCGGAGCCCCATCCAGTTCCCCGTGATTTTTGTGAATTCCCACACAGGTGAAGGCCTCAAGAAGTTTCCGGAAAACGAATGGGCGACGGTGGATGTGTCGGGAATCGTCCCCCCGGCAACAAAAGCGGTGTACCTGTCAGGCCTGTTGATTATCACCCATGGTACGGTATCAGAGGTGTGCGATCTAACCCTGGCCTACCGGAACTATGGAGATGCCGCCGACCATCCCTACGTTGCACAAACCATCGCGGCAGAGCCCAAGGGCGGCCAGCGGACCCCCCATTCGATTTGGATTCCTGTTCGTGAAGGGAATTTCGAGATGAAGTGGCGACGCTCCACCACGGGTGATTGGCCCGAGCATTGCGCCTATGGAATCAATTTGAATTTGGTGGCATACCTTCGGTAAGGCCTCGGCCATCACGGTCCCGGCAACAGCCTCTGCCGGTGGAAGTCGTTACCGACC
>JBOHOI010000084.1:0-11030 GCA_050731155.1 Nitrospiraceae bacterium
AGCGCTTGCCGTGAATCCGAACTACAGTGATGTGTATCTCTCTCTAGGGGACCTGTACGCAGAGGATATCAAAGACAAGAAGAAAGCTGTCGAGGCCTACCGTCGGTACATGGAAACCGGAGGGACCGAAAACAAGGCAAAGGCTTATCTCGAAGAAGCAGAGCCATCATCGGCCCCGTCCAAGTAAGAACCGCTCAGTCTTGCGCCCCGCCCTTGAGATAGCCCAGGCCGATTTTAATCGCGCGCCTCGTGACTTCGGCCCAGCGAGCCTCCGGATATTCCGCGAGCACTGCTGCGGCTTTCGGATCCTGAACGTCCAGTTCGATCACTTTGATGATGCCGTCTCGAATCTTGACCTCTGCCACCAGTCCTCCTTTCTGCCGGGGTTGTGCGACCTTGAACACGGCTCTTGCCAACCACAAAAAAGTGTGCGCTCCCGGTCAACCGGATGGCTCCTCCTGCGTTGACAGTCCCCAGGACGCATGTTAGCATGAATCGAAGTGCCTCGCGCTTATCTGAGGGCCGACCACTGAGACATCAATACCCTCCCAAAACACCACAAAGGTTATAGATGACAGTAAGTGTGACCGCTCAAGCGGCCGTGAAAGAAGGAGGACACACATGAATTCAAGAAGTGGTCTTCTAGCTCGACTCATGGGTAGCGGATTGGCTGTCGCCATGCTCGTGGGGTTGACCGCCTGCGGGGGACCGCCGACCTGGGTAAAGAAAGGGTCAGGCGCGTTGAACAACAAAGACGACAAGGCGTTCTACGGGGTCGGGTCCGTCATCGGGGTGAAAAATGAGCCTTTGGCCTGGGATACGGCTGAGAACCGGGCGCGGGCTGAGTTGGCCAAGAACTTCGAAACCTACACGGCATATCTGATGCGGGATTATGCCGCCTCCACGACGGCCGGTGATTTCACCAGAAACACCGAAGAGCAGAACGTGGAGCGAGCCATTAAGACCTTTGCCGCCGTGACGTTAAGCGGAGTCCGGCCAGTGGATCGGTACAAAGACGACAAGACCGGGACCTATTACGTCCTCGCCAAGTTGTCTCTTAAGGACATGCAGGAAACCATGCTGCAGGCCAAAGAGCTGAATAGCCAGGTCCGGGATTTCGTGCGGAAGAACGCCGAGCGGCTGTTCGACCGACTCGAAAAGGAAGAAGACAAACGGGTTGGCACCAAATAGAGACTGGGAACGTCCGCTCACGCACGTTCCGTGCCCGAAGGAGGCGGCGATGCAGGATCTGGTGGTGGACCCGATGCGGGGTCTGAGAACAGCGGTGGCTGTGTTGGCAGGCACGGTGCTACTCGGTGGTTGCGCGAGCGAGACCAAGGTCACCCGAGTCGATACCGGGGTGGTCACAGACCTGAGCGGGCGTTGGAACGACACCGATTCCAGGATGGTGGCCGAGACCATGGTCAAGGAAGCGCTGGGGAGTCCCTGGCTGGAGAACTACACGCGGAGCAAAAACAAGCAGCCAGTGGTGGTGGTCGGAACGATCCTGAACCGCAGCCACGAACATATCAACGTCCAGACCTTTGTGACGGACCTCTCTCGCGAGTTGACCAATTCCCAGAAAGTGACCTTTGTGGCCGGTAAGGGTGAACGAGAAGAGATCCGCGAGGAACGCCGCGAACAAGCCGTCCATTCGCTCGAGGACACGCAGAAAGCTCCGGGGAAGGAGATCGGTGCCGACTATATGTTGAAGGGGAATATCTCCACAATCTTGGATGAGTCGCAGGGCGTCAAGGCGGTCTTCTACCAAGTGGACCTCGAATTGATTGACCTGGAGAATAATGTGAAGTCCTGGTTCGGGCAAAAGAAAATCAAGAAAGTGATCGAACGCAAACGAATGCTGTTTTAGGCTCCGCGCGTTCTGTTGAGTCCTTCCACGCTACTCTTTTCGCACTCGGTGACAGGGCCTCGCTTCGCCGTCTTTCCGGCCTCCCTGCTGGTCATGGTTGCCATACTCTCGCTGTTGGAAGGGTGTGGCCCCAAGATCAGCCATTATGTGCTCGTGGAGGACAGCCTTCGCGCCGGAGATGCAGCAAAGGCTGACCAGATTCTCGAGCGGTCGGAAAAGGAGTACGGAACCAAGAGTCAGGTGTTGTACCGCATGGACAGAGGCATGACCCTCCAACTGGCGGGCCGGTACCAAGACAGCAACACAGTCCTCGAACAGGCGGAGGAAGAGGTGGATCGGTTCTACACCCGTCGCCTCCGCACTGAGACAAAGGCTTTTCTGATCAACGACACGGAATTGACGTATGAAGGCGACGCGTATGAGCAGGTGATGATCAACGTGGTCAAAGCCGTCAACTACGCGGTCATGGGCGCGTGGAGCGACGCAGCGGTGGAGGCGAGAAGAATCGACCATCGCTTGAACGTGCTCTCCGACCGGGTCCAGGAAAAGGACGGGTATCGGGACGACGCTTTTGCCCGGTACTTCAGCGGGGTCGTCTATGAAGTGGCGGGCGAGGTCAACAACGCCTTTATCGCATACCGGAATGCCTACGAAGAGTACCGCCGGGCGCGTTCCTGGTCGCGTACCACGATTCCGCTGATGCTCCGCGCAGACTTGCTGCGAGTGACTGAGGCATTGCATCTGAGCCAGGAGCACGAGGACTATCGGCGGGAGTTCGCCGACGTCACCTGGCAGCCCATTTCGGACCAGCAGCAGCTCGCTCAGGTCATCGTCATCGGCTATAATGGGCGCGCGCCTCGCAAAGAGGACCAGTTCATTGACTTGCCCATCAGCCTGGAGGCGCTCAAACTGGTCTTACTGACAAAGGGGGCGGTGGGCCCCAGCAATCAAGACAGCCGGGCGGTGGAGAGTGTTTTATACGGTCTCAGCGGGCGGGTGGTGCGCGTGGCGCTTCCGAGGTTAGTCCCTCAGAAAACCCAAGTGGCCTATGAGCAGGTGAGCTTGTCCGGAGCAAACGGATCGTTCAGCGCCAGGACGGAGCTGGCGCAAAACCTGACCGCCCTTGCGGAGAAAAGCTTCTCTGACCGGTTTGCCGGCATCGCCATGAAAGCTGTCGCGCGGGCAGCCGTGAAATACTCGCTGGCTGAAGGAGTCGGTCGAGGGGCGCAAGCGGCAGCAGGAAGGGATGCCGGTCCATGGGTGGGACTTCTCGCCGGCGCGTTGGCCAAGACGCTGGCCGTCGCCTCAGAGGAGGCGGACAAACGGAGTTGGCGCACCCTGCCGGATGAGGTGCAGATCGCAAGGCTCTGGGTGCCGCCGGGCGACTATGAGCTTCGGATGCGTCCAATGGGCCGCGATGGCGGTAGGGTCGGGCAGGAATCTGTGCATACCGTCACACTGCAAGGCGGAGAAACCAAGTTGTTTATTGAACGGGCGTTGCCCTAGTGCCGTTCCAACTTGTCAGATCTAATTGCGCCCCACATGTGCTGTATGACACGTGGGTTTGGTTGCATGCAACAAGTAGGTTGAGATAGTTGGAACGGTTCTAGCCGAGGGGGTGCCGATGCTGCGTAGATGGTCCCTCCTGATCCTCCTGGTCGGTGTACTGGTCGGGGCTCTCGACGGATGCGCGCGACTCGGTCTAAGCCAGAAGCCGTCCTGGATCGATGGAGCCAGCGAGCAATATCCTTCTAGTCAGTACTTGCTAGGCCTCGGGCAAGCTGACTCGCGCCCCGTCGCCGCTGAGCGAGCCTATGCGGCTGTCGCCAAGGTTTTCAAGGCCGAGATCAGCGCCCAGGCGAGGGATTGGGAATCCTATCTGGTCCTCGAGAACAGAGGCAAAACGAGCACGGAACGACGACTCACCCTCGATCAGGTCACCCGCGTCTCCACCGACAAGGTGTTAGAGAATGTCCGGATCTTGGACTCCTGGTTCGACCGACGAACCGGTCAATACTTCGCCCTGGCCGGCATGCACCGGGCTCAGTCCGAAGCCGCGCTGCTGGAACGGATCGCGGAGTTGGACCGAATGGTGGACACTGAGATCAGAGAGTCCCGGGAGACCCGGGACAAACTGACCCGAGTCAGAAATATCAAGCGCGCGGCCAAGAATCTCGTCTTGCGCGAAGTCTATAACGCCGATCTGCGTGTGATCCGATCGAGCGGGCAGGGCGTCGCCCCGGTGTACCGCGTGGCAGAATTGACGGCCGAGCTCGAACAGTTCCTGGCAAGGAATCTCGTCATCGGGGTTCAGGTCACGGGGGAGCAGGCGGAAACCATCCGTCGTTCGATCATGGAAGGGCTGGTCCGGGAGGGGTTGCCTGTGACCAGCCGTCAGGTCGGCCCGGAGCCTGTACCGGGCGGAGACGATTCGGGACTCGCGCCGGAACTGTTGGTTAAGGGAACCGTTCGGTTATGGAATGTGGATGTCCGTGATCCGCAGTTCAAGTATGCTCGCTGGTGCAGCGATTTCGTGATCGTGGAGATCGGAACGCAGCGAGTCGTCGGCGCAGTCTCAAAAGCGGGGAGGGAAGGACACCTATCCGAGCGCGAGGCCATGGCAAAAGCGGTGCGGATCATGCAGCAGGAGCTGGCTTCGGATCTCGCCAAAACCCTCGCCGGCTATGTGTATGGAGAGACGGATCAGCCACCCGGCTCGCTGCCGCCGGCGGCCTGCCCGCGCGAGGAGGGACAGTCGGGTCCACGTTCCCCGGGTATGGGACCCTTGTGAGGTTCGTGCAATGTCCAAGATGACCAAAGCAAACCGGCGAGGAACGCCACGCCGGCCGCGAGCCGGAAAGTCGGACAAACGGATCGGAAGCAGCCGCAGGGCTTCCAGCCGGCTGGCCAAGGCCCGCATCCTCGATCGGATCCGACAGGATACGCAGGAAGTGAATAGTGGGAGCCTTGTGCCTACTCTACGAAGGCAGGGGTATGAGGAACTCCCACTCGAGGAAATCCAGGATCGTCTCACCAAGCTCCGTACGACCCTTTCAGAATTCATCCTCGCCGAGAGAGGTTGACTCATGCCGTTTTATTACTTTGATTCGACCGCATTGGTGAAGCGGTACAGCCGGGAACGGGGAACCAGTCTCGTGAACAAGTTACTGGCAAAACGTGGAAAGACCGCGATCCTTCCCACATCGGCGATCTCGGATCTGTACGCAGTCCTGGCCGTCAAGGCCCAGCAAGGGGAGCTGACGAGGGACGACTGGTATTCCGTCATCTTCAAATTCGAAACAGAGTCTGCCCGTGGACTGTTTCACTATGTGGCGCCAACCAACCGCACCTTCGTGTCGACCAAACAGTTGCTTCTCGAGTACCCCTCCCTGCGATCGTCCCAGGCAACCCATCTGGCCCTGGCGCTGGAACTCAAGCCGCTCCGGCTTTCCATCGTCAGCTCGGACAGACAGTTATTGGAACTGTGCCAGCCATTCGGGATTACGGCGATCAACCCGGAAGACTCTTGAACGGAAGAGGGGAAGGGGCCCGATACGAGGGCTGGGTCAGTTGCACTGAAAGTCGGCGATCATGCCCTCGACGGTCTTCACCCAGTCGGCAGTGGTGGCTTGAAGACGTGTCGCCCGTTGGGCGAGGTTCTGATCGGTCCTCGCTGGAGCCTGTTCACTGAGCAGCCTCACGGAGTGGTTGAGGTGTTGCTTGGCAAGCTGGATAGTGTTGCAGACCCCTGAGGAAGCGGGAGGCTGCCCGCCGGCCCGCTGGAAAAGAGCAAGCGCCCGGTAAGCCTGCTCCTGTCCCCTGAACAGCGCTTCAGCCCCTAGGAACAGGACACTCGTGCCCGAATTGGGTTGGCGTTTGGCTAACTGAGCGGCCATGAGCGCAGCCTTCCCGCTGCTCATGGCTGCCCCCTCCGCATCGTCGTTCGCGATCGCTTCCTCAGCTCGGCTCTGGAGCCGCTCCATCTCGGCCTCATCCCCAACAGCCTGGGCAAACACCCCTGCGCCTGCCACCCATGCAATGGCTCCTGCCAAGATTCCGATGAGTCCAGCCTGCAAGGCACCAGCCAGCGTATGCTCTTTCACGTGCGTCTGGAGGCTACTGGATGTACTCCCAGGTATCGATTTGTTTCATGCTCCAGTTCAGTGCTTCCTTGAGTTTTTTGATCTGGGGGTCGGCGTCTGGTCCACGCACGTTCTGCAGTGGCTTATAGATTTGGTACAGCGGCTCGTAGGCCCGCCTATCAGGCAGCTTGCCCAGAGCCCAGACGACCTCTGTTTTGAGGGCAAGGTCATCGGTATCGAGCGCCTCAAGCAGCGGGGGAATGATGGACGGGTCCCCATGAAGCGCGCCGACGATCCCCAGCCCCTTTGCAACCTCAGCTCGGAGCTCGCGAGGGCCGGATCGCATCACCTCGATCATCACCGGGATGCTCTCCTTCTGGCCGATGTTCCCTAAGGCAACCGCCGCCGCCTTGGCGACGGCGAGATCAGGTTCCTTCAGCGCGGCCAACAAACGCGGCACGGCCTTGCCGGAGAATAGGTAGCCCAGCATCGAGATGACTCTCACCTTGCGCGGCTGAGCAGTGGATTGATCGTCAAGAATTTTGAGCAGCCGGTCTTCCTGCCCCCATTCGGAAGTCACCAGAACCGGGAAATCGTACTCCTCGAGTCGGTCCTTCAGCTTCGCCATGGCGTAGGCTCCTGGATCGGGAGCTTTGGCGGCCTCGGCTGCCTGAATCGAGTCCTGGAACTCGGTGCGAACCTCTTTCCGCCAACCCATCTTTTTCCCATCGAGTAGATAGAGGAGCTGACAGGCTGGACCCTTCCAGACGCGCGATGGAGAGTCCGGAAGATCGGCGTCGCCTCCATGCGCACTTGGGCCCTCATAGACCTTCCGTTGCTCACACTTGACTCTGAACACCAGATCGTGAGGCTGACTTGGGTCCGTCACCACCGTGTACCCGACTTCCTTCAAGCGTCTGCTCACCACCTCGGCCAGCGGGCTAGGGTCGGTCGAGCCTTGGTCAGTGATGGCGATTACCTCGACCAGCACACGTTCAGTCTTCTCCAATATCTCCTTCTGCTTGGGCGTGAGGATTTCTTTTCTGGCGGAGCTCTCAGTAACGATCAGGCTGAGAATGAGCAGCACCGACAGATAAATCGCGGTTTTCATCATGGCCTTCAGCAACGGCATGGGGATGATCCCTTCGATGTCCAACACCAATGTACTCAAGTACCGGCCCCGTCGGCAAGATGTAAGTTGAAGGGGGCAGGAATGATCAGTATAATCGCGCCATGCTCGACAAGCGAATTGCCCTGATCGGCGCTGGGAATATGACCGAGGCGCTGGTCGCGGGGATGCTCACAGCCGGCGTGGCGCATCCCGATCAGTTGTACGCTACCGATATCCTCGCCGAGCGACGGGCCCATTTCCAGGACCGGTACAAAATCAAGGTGAGCGGCGACAATGTGGGGGCAACGATATATGGACAAATCATCATCTTATCGGTCGAACCTCAAGTTCTTGATGAAGTGCTTGGCAGCGTGAAGTCGGCCTTGCAAGGAAAGCACCTGATCATCTCAGTCGCTGCTGGTTATCCCATCTCCCGCCTCGTAGCTCACCTCAAAGCTGAAGCTCGGATCGTGCGCGCCATGCCGAATACTCCGTCGAGCGTGCTTGCAGGAGTCACAGCTCTGTCGTTCAGGTCTCGCCTCGCAGAGGAAGACCAGCAGGTGGCGCGAATCATTTTCGAGTCAGTGGGAAAGGTCGTGGTCGTGGAGGAACGGCTCATGGACGCCGTGACCGGCCTCAGTGGAAGCGGGCCGGCCTATATCTATCTGATGATCGAAGCGCTGGCCGACGGGGGAGTGAAGATGGGGCTCTCGCGTCAAGTCGCGGAACTGCTGGCGGCTCAGACGGTGCTGGGCGCCGCTCGCATGCTGATCGAAAGCGGAGAACACCCAGGACAGCTAAAAGATCGAGTGGCCTCCCCTGGAGGCACCACAATGGCCGGGATTCACAAGCTGGAGGAAGGCCGCCTGAGGGCCACCTTGATCGCCGCAGTGGAAGCTGCCACCAAGCGGTCAGCGGAATTGGGAAGCGGGCAGGGGCGACCAATCCGGTACCACAAGGTCTAATTTCTAACGAGGAGTCATAGAGTGCAATACTGGGTCAAGGTGGTCTTCACCGATAATCAGGAACTGTTCATCAAGGATGCGATCCGCCACACGATCAGCGAGGACATGGAAGTGCTGGAAGTAGATACCGTCAAAGAAGTCACCATCATCCCGATGAAGCAGATCAAGTACATCTCCTGCGACGCCACGGTCTTTGCGCAGAAGAGCAGTGACAGCAAAGCAAAGACTGGGTAGGCATGCCGACCCCTCGGGATGGACCCGATCCAGGCCCTGTCATCCCAGCCAGTGTTGCTCTTCCAGAAATCACGTTCAAGGGCGTGGTGCTCTCGGTAATCCTGGCTGCCGTGCTGGCCGGCGCCAACGCCTACTTGGGCCTCTTCGCCGGGATGACCGTGTCCGCCTCGATCCCGGCTGCCGTCGTCTCAATGGCTGTGCTTCGCCTCTTTCGCCGTTCCAACATCCTTGAGAACAACATCGTGCAGACCGCCGCCTCATCTGGCGAGGCCCTGGCGGCCGGAGTGATCTTCACGATCCCCGCCTTGCTGTTGATCGGCTATTGGACGAAGTTCGACTACTGGCAGACCACCGCCATCGCTGTCGTTGGAGGACTGCTGGGCGTCCTGTTCACGATCCCGTTACGGCGCGCGCTGATCCTGGGGGCACGGCTCCGATTCCCTGAGGGTGTCGCGACGGCGGAGGTGTTGAAAACGGGATCAGGGAGACCTTCAGGCACTAACGGGGAGGGAGCAAGCGAGGCAGCCGTCGGGGTTCGGACGCTCTTCACGGCCGCAGTGATCGGGGGCATGGTCAAGCTGGGCGAGAGTGGCTTCCGCCTCTGGGCAGAGGCTTGGGAAGGAACGACGCAACTAGGACGGTCCGTGATCTATCTGGGGGTCAACCTCTCGCCGGCCCTACTTGCAGTCGGATTCATTATTGGCCTGAATACGGCTTCGGTGGTGTTCCTGGGCGGAGCCGTGGGGTGGCTGGTCTTGATGCCAGCCTATGCCGCGCTGATCGGCATGCCCGAGGGCCTAACCGGCATCGCCGCCGCGCAATCCATTTGGAGTACCAAGATTCGCTACGTCGGCATCGGGGCCATGCTGGTCGGTGGCCTGTGGACTTTGATCCAGCTCCGCGAACCGGTGTGGCAGAGTCTACGCCAGTTGGCCACCGCCTATAGCGACGCGACGGCTCGTCTCATACCGGCCGGTCAGACTGCTCGCCTCAACCCAATCGTGGTACCCCGCACGGAGCGCGATGCCTCGCTTCCCTGGATCATCACGCCGTTTGTCCTGTCCCTGATCCCCATGGCGCTGATCTATGCGGGAATCGTCGGGAGCGCCTCTGTCGCTATTGGCATGACGGTTGTCATGGCGCTGGCGGCATTTCTTTTTTCCTCCGTCGCAGCCTACATGGCCGGCCTTGTCGGCAGCTCCAGCAACCCTGTCTCCGGCGTCACGATCGCCACAATCATGGTGGCGGCACTTCTCCTGGTCGCCGTGATGGGGCGTGGCAACCCTGCCGGGCCGCCGGCCACCCTGCTGATCGGAGCGGTGGTCTGTTGCGCGGCAGCGATGGGCGGCGACAACCTGCAGGATCTCAAGACCGGTCACTTGGTCGGGGCGACTCCTTGGAAACAGCAAGCCATGCAGGTTGTCGGGGTCGTCACCGGCGCCCTGGTGATCGTGCCCGTCCTGGCGTTGCTGCAAGCCAAGTATGGCATCGGCAAGGTGACGGTCGAGCATCCCCATCCCCTAAGCGCACCGCAAGCGACACTGATGGCGAGCTTGGCAAGTGGGGTGTTCGGGGAGGGTCTCCCCTGGTCGCTGGTGGGGCTGGGCGCAATAATCGGAGCAGGGGTAATTCTAATCGATCACCGACAAGCCAGAGGGGACGCAGCCTTTCGCGTGCCGGTGCTCGCGGTGGCGTTGGGAATTTATTTGCCGCTGAAGCTGTCAGCCGCGATTCTCCTCGGAGGACTCATTGCGGAGTTTGCACGAAGGAGGAGAACCGTTCACGACACTCGTACCGCACGCCAAGGGCTGCTCTTCGCCGCTGGCCTGGTGACCGGCGAGGCGCTCACGGGCATCCTGCTGGCATTGCCGATCGCGCTCAGCGCTGTCTGGCCGGTTCTTGGCACAGACCCACTAAAGCTGTTCGATACTCCGCCACTGGGAGCCTGGCCCGGCGTAGCTGTATTCGTAGCAGTGGCCGCACTGCTGTATCGCGTCTCGCGCACTTCGTCTTTCGTGAAATGATGAACTGGGAACGATGAACGCTGAAGAGAAAAGTTCTTTATTCAGCGTCCAGCATTCAACCTTGATCAACCAGACTGGCGCAACGTGAGGCTGCCTCTTCTTCGCCTTACGAGGGACCGCCGCCGCTCTTCGTCAACGGCAGCGTCGTTTCTACATTCGTGACGACCTCGCGCAGTTTCACCGCCGAGGGATCAATCGCCGCGACCTGAATCTTGCCTTCCACGGTCTCCCCGATCCGTACGATGAAGAGCGCTTGCCCCTTGCCGAGAAATGCGCGGTGCTCGCCCTGCTGGGTGAGGTAGCCGAGAAAGCGGTACTGCGCCATCTGCTGGCGCGCCTGCTGTGCCGCCTGCTCGTTTTGCTGCCGCGCCTGTTGCTCCGCCTGTTCCAGTTGCTGGCGCGCGAGTTCCTGTTGCTGGCGCGCAAGTTGGGCCGCCACTTCTTCCGGGGAAGGAGGCGGCGGGGACACGGGAACCGCAGTCGGCGCCGCGACCGGCTCTGAGGGTTGCGCCTCTTTGGGTGGTTCTTCCACCCGCTTTCGGGATTTGGCTCGCGCGACCCTCTCCTCCGCTGCCTGCACCTCCAGCGGAGCAAAAATATTTTTGGAAGTCTTAAAGGGGATTTGGCTCGCCCTCGCCAGCACCGGTCGCACGATCGGCGGCACAGTCGGATTCCCTTTCGCCACAGGCTGTGCCACCGTTTGGCCGGACTTAAAAGTCAGCGGTGCTCGTCGGAGGTCAGGCT
>JBOHOI010000085.1:0-11011 GCA_050731155.1 Nitrospiraceae bacterium
CACACTTTCCATAATGAAGCAAGGGAGGTGCCTACATATCCCTAATCGGATAGTATGGAGTGAACACAATCTATCCCATTATTTTCTCAAGACATATTGCCTCTTAATTCTGTCAAGGATCATGACAAGAAACATGAAGGGGTGTACCTACAGGTGAAGGAATAATCCTTCACCTGTCAGACTGTAGATATACAGATCGTATTGATATACAATGACACCGACGTGTATGGATTCACCTACAACTGGGAAACCGGCTCCAGAGTCTAAGACAAGTCGTTCTGGAGGGGGACCTGCCGTGCGTCTATCCATCTTCTGGCGCCTAGCCCTCGGCTCGCTGGCGATCATTGTCGTCATGGCAGGAGTGAACCTCTATGCCTTGATCCAGCTTCGCCAGCTCACGGCGGTCAGCACCGAACTGGTCTCCTATCGCTACCCGGCGATCGAGACCGCCAAGCGGCTGCTCAACGGCCTCTACACCCAGCTCCAGAGTGAGAAGAAATACTTCGCCGTCCGGGACGCGACATTTCTCAGCGACTTTGACGAGGAAGCCGAGGAGTTCCAGCGGACACTTGCGGCGCTTCAGCAGCAAGAAACGTCGCCCCAAGGTCAGAAACTGCTGAAGGAGATCCAACGGCTGCACCAGGAATACCAAACTCTCTTTCGGGGCCGCAGCGATCAACCAACGGATCTCGCACCGGAGCCCGCACCAGGCTATGAGAGCCGACGGGATGCTCTGATCGAGCATGTCACAGGCACCCTGCAGGTCTATGTTGGCCTCCACGAAGCGAAGGTCACGACGGGCGTCAGAGACTCCCGAATCAGCGCGGCTCGCGCCGAGGCTGCGACGCAACAACTGGTCCTCGTAACCCTTCTTTTAGGACTGGGGTTGGCTGGCATTGCAAGCTATAGCATCCTGCGTCCCCTTCGCCGACTCCAAGAGCACATCAGACGAATTGGTCAAGGAAACTTTGGGACCACTGTGGAAGTGGAGGCGCCGAGCGATTTGCGCGAGCTTGTGGAAACCGTTAGCTGGATGGGGAAAAGACTTCAAGAACTGGACGATATGAAGTCTGAGTTCCTGGCCCATGTTTCTCATGAGCTCCGTACTCCATTGGCCTCCATACAGGAAGGCACTCAACTCCTCTTGGACGAGATTCCAGGCCCCTTGAGCCAACAACAGCGTGAGACCCTTCGAATTATGGCTGAAAGCAGCCGGAGGTTGATCCATCTGATCTCAACGTTATTGGACTTGTCAAAGATGGAAGCCGGGATGATGGAATACAAGTTCGTCCCCACCGATCTCAAACGTGTGGCGGAAGGCTCGGTGAGCAAGGTTCGGCTGTTAGCGGACGCGAAGCACGTGCAGATCCTGA
The DNA here is from genome assembly GCA_050731155.1 of Nitrospiraceae bacterium. Lineage (GTDB taxonomy): Bacteria > Nitrospirota > Nitrospiria > Nitrospirales > Nitrospiraceae > NS-7. The sequence continues at coordinate 1,374 of JBOHOI010000085.1, forward strand.
CCGATGTTCCGCGAGATCGCGTCTTGGTGCAAGCAGATGCGGTCAGGATCGAACAGGTCTTGGACAACCTCCTGTCGAACGCGATCAAGTTCAGTCCCGAGGGCGCCGTGGTGAAGCTACACATGGAACCAGACAAAAAGGCCGGATCACTGCTCGTCTCGGTATCGGACACAGGCCTAGGCATTTCCCGCGAAGATCTCCCGCACATCTTCGAACGGTTCTACCAAGGTCGCAGGCAGGGGAAGACCGTGCTCGCCGGAAGCGGACTCGGGTTGGCCTTGGCGAAGAAGGTGGTGGAAGCACATCGAGGCCGGATCTGGATCGAGAGCGAAGTCGGCAAAGGCACGACGGTCCGATTCGTCCTTCCCCGCTCAAGACCGGGGGTCGCCGCATGAAAATCCATGTCATCGGGTGTTTCCTCCTCTTTGCTACAAGCCTAGGGTCCTGTTCGGTCATGACCCCGTCCCCATCTCCTACATCGCCGTTCTTTATCGTTGAGGCGCGCGACGCCAAACTGTATCAGGCCTTGGCCAGGAAGCAGGATGCCCTGCTTGCCAAGTGCGCCGAGAGCCGGTCTTGTGATCACGCGAATTTCACCCGAGCCCTCGTGGCGCTTTTCGAAAACCGGGAGCTCGCCGCCAAACACTTCCAAAAAGTGGTGGCGATCGCTCCCAAAAGTCGCCTGGCATCCACCAGCCTCTTATGGCTCCAACTCTTAGAGAACGGATGGTTTCCTAGCTGGGGGGAGGGGCTCTATGCACAGACCACGGAACGGCTGGTCCGCGATTTGCTTGATCGCGAGCTCTTGATCCAACTGCTGATAGTGGTGAAGGATCTGGATGCGTCATCGGTCGAAGCGCTTCAGCGGGAACTGAGCGCCAGGGGCAAGCAGTTGGAGGAACTGACCATCAAACGGGAAGGCCCCAAAGCGGAGGCGGAGGGGTCGGTCGTCCAATCACTCCAACGGCAGGTGAGTGAACGAGATAAAAAGATAGATGAGCTGACTAATCAGCTTGAAGCGCTGAAACGGATCGACCAGGAAATGAGAGAAAAAACAAGGCCTATGAGGCCCTCGACCAATCCTGCTCCGCCATAGAGTAGGGAACCGTTCAATAAGGAAGCTATGGAACAGGAACGAATTCTTGTCATAGACGATGACCAGGGCTTGCTCCATCTGTTGAAGATGCGACTGGCGGCCATGGGGTTCGACGTCACCGCCTGCACCAGTGGTGAGGAGGCCATTGCCGAAGCTCGTCGCCAGGTCTTTGATTTGGCCATTACCGATCTCCGCCTGGGAGGCCTGGACGGGTTAGCAGTCACGGAAGAACTGTTGCTCATCCATCCGAACCTTCCGGTCCTCATCCTCACCGCACACGGCAGCATCCCGAATGCCGTCGAGGCCATCCAGAAAGGAGCTTTCGGCTATCTCACGAAACCGTTCGACGACAAGGAGCTGAGGGGCTACATTGAGAAGGCTCTGGCGCAGCAGCGGATGAGTCGAGAAATCCAGCGCCTCAAGTTGTTGGTGAAAGAACTCTATGGTCTCGAAAACGTGGTCGCCCGAAGCCCAAAGATGCAGGTCCTTTTTCAGCAGATCGCGCAGGTAGCCGACACGGATGCCACGATCTGCCTGTTCGGGGAGACCGGCACCGGCAAGGAAGTGTTGGCCCGTGTCATCCACTGCAACAGCAGGAAAGCCCGTGGTCCCTTCATCGCCCTCAACTGCGCGGCCATTCCAGACTCTCTTTTCGAGAGCGAGCTGTTCGGCCACGTCAAAGGCGCCTTTACCGGCGCAAGTAACTCGAAACGCGGCCTGATCCAGAGCGCCAACGGCGGAACCCTGTTTCTTGACGAGATCGGCGAAATGCCGCTGGCGATGCAAGTGAAGCTCCTCCGCGCCATTCAGGAACGGGAGGTCAAGGAGGTCGGAGCCGACTACTCGACGAAAGTAGATGTCCGAATTATCGCCGCGTCGAACAAGGACCTGGGGGAAGCAGTGCGGCTAGGAACGTTCCGAAATGATCTGTACTACCGGATTCAGGTCGTCCCCCTGACGATTCCCCCGATTCGTGAACGACGGGATGACATTCCCATACTGGCCCAGCATTTCCTGAAACAGAGCAACCGGCGGATGAATAAGGACATCCGCGGGTTCACGCCTGGCGCCATGCAAAAGCTGATGCTCTATCCATGGCCAGGCAATGTCAGAGAGCTTGAGAACACGATTGAAAAGGCTGTGGTCATGTCCAGACAAGACATGATTACGCCCGACCTGATCCCCTCAATCAGGCCTTCGGCGGAAGGGCAGTTAAAACCCCTGACCGAGGCCAAGGAAGAGTTCGAGAAGCGGTACCTGAAAGAGGTTTTGCAGCTGACCGGGGGAAATATCTCGCGTGCTGCCCAGTTTGCCGGCCGCTATCGAGCTGATTTCTACAAGATGCTGAAGAAGTACGGTCTGCACCCGGGAACCGCCAAGGGCAAGCCCGACATGGAGCTGGAAGGAGCGGCAGGCGAGAAGCTGACGGAAGCGTAAGGCCTTGTGAATCGGGAAGGCCGTCTTGCTCAAAGAAGACCGTGGAGCTGGCGAGAGGAATCGAACCTCCAACCTGCGGTTTACAAAACCGCTGCTCTGCCGATTGAGCTACGCCAGCGTCCGAACCGAGGGTACACTGAAGCCCCACCGTCTGGCAAGCTACCACAAGGGCCCCTACGCGAGCTCTTGACGCCGTCTACCGTGCCAGTTTATCTTCCATCCGGTTCGTTCTGACTCAACCATCCACTGAAGCGGGGAGCTTATGCGCTATATGTGTGTCCTTGCAGCAGCCGCGAGTGGTCTACTGTGTTGTGGCTGCAGCACATCGGAATGGGTCAACACCAACAATCCCAGGGCCAACTACACGCTGGACTACAATGCCTGTGAAGCAGACATGACCAAAGATCCTAAGCTCCAGCAAGGCAACCGGTTCTTCTTGCAGCAGGCCACTGAGCGTTGCATGATGAAAAAAGGGTGGATGCTGAAGGAACAACCTTGATCCTGTCCCTTCTCCCAAGCCTCCGTCCAGGTCGGTCTCCAGAAAACTTGTATCTTCCGATGAATCGAGCGTCCTGGTCGCACGTGACAGGCATGATGTCTCGACAAGTATGACCTCCCATTGCGGATAAACAAGGAACGATTCCTCACACTGAAGCAATAGCCCTGCAATGCCTCAGGGGTACCGCATTGCAACAAGAGGCTCCTCCAGGTAACCAATTGGGAGCAAAAAGATGACCAATCCAGCCGTGGAGCCGATGCGAATGTGGCTGAAACAGCGGACTCTGGTCAGCACACTCAGTGCTGCGATCGGATTCCTCTTACTGGTAGGAATGGCCGGAGGGACCGCAGCCCAACAGAAGCCGGTGGTAGACTCCACGCTGGCCAGATATGTGCCCGCAGCAAGGGTGCCTGGTCTTCTGACCGTAGCGGGATCTGACACCATGCAGCCACTCTTGATAAAAATAGCCGCTGCCTTTCGTCTCTACCAGCCGGACATCAAGATCGTTGTGGAGGGCGGCGGTTCCGAAACGGCGATGGAGCGGTTTCTGGAAGGGATTGCGCTATCTCGAACAGGAGAAGGCAACGTCACTGGCCATGAGGGCTCACGCCAAGTGTTTCTGATGGCCTCATCCCGTGAACTCCGGCCAACCGAGTTGCAACAGTTTACCGCCCGGCACGGGTACCAACCAACGGCGCTTCCAATCGCGGTGGATGCCGTCGCCGTCTTCGTGCACAAAGCTAACCCGGTCCCGGGCCTTACACTGGAACAGGTTGATGCTATCTTCTCCAATTCTCGCAAGCGAGGATATCCCAAGCCGATCGGGGAGTGGGGCGATCTGGGCATAACCAATGGCTGGGAGAAGGCTGAGATCCATTTATATGGACGCGATCAGAAATCGGGCACAAGAGCCTTCTTTCGAGAACACGTCCTGGACAATGGCGAGTTCAAATACTCTATGACTGAGGTTCCTGGTGCGGCCTCCATGATCCTGGCTATCGCCCGAGATCCTTTAGGTATTGGCTACGGAGCGATCGCCTTGCAGGGCTCAGGCACAAGAGCGGTTCCCTTGGCGGAGCAGTCTGACACGCCTTTTGTCACACCGAGCGTCCAAACTGCGATGGACGGATCCTATCCGCTGCGACGCCTTATGTACCTATATGTGAACAAACCGGCAGATCGACCCCTCCAGCCGGTGGTGATGGAATTTCTCACATTCGTGCACAGTCGAGAGGGTCAAGAAGTCGTGGCAAGGGCTGGGTTCTATCCCATTCGGGAAAGGCAGGTGGCACTCAACCTCTCGGCCATCACGCAGAGTAATCAGTAGAGCGGAGGGGAAAGAATTTAACATTCCTGTAACACGGAAGTTATAGGGCGGCAATCTCTTCATGATTGACTCTGTCCCAGTAGAAAAAGGAGGTCATCATGGAGAGACGCGATTCCAAGTGCCTGATCCGTGCTCTATTCGCAGCGCTCGTGTTACTGACAAGTCTTGAAAAGGCTGCCGCGGAGCACGCTGTCGCCAACCACGCGAAGCACCTCATCGTCCCCACTCTGATAGCGTACAAACCTGAGATTCAAATATCCGGCCGCATGACCATCGCGGGTTCGGATACCATGCAACCTATCCTCACAAGACTGGCCATGGAGTTTCGGCGCTGGCACCCCGAGGCAAAGATCGCCGTTCAGGGGTCACGAAATCACCAGGAAAGTACTGAGCTTCCCCTCGTGGAATCGTTCCTTGACGGTTTTGCGAACTCTCGACGGGGAGATGGGAAGACATCGGGCCACTTTGGGTCCAACGATGTTCGCCTGCTGGCCGTCTCTCGGCAATTGACGCGCGAAGAAATCAAGGAGTTTGTGTCGAGGTTCGGTTATTTGCCGACTGCCATTCCCATCGCACAGGATGCCGTCGCTGTCTATGTGCATCACGATAATCCGATAGCCGGGCTGACACTTGAGCAACTGGACGCAATCTTTTCCAAATCGCGGAGAAGAGGCTCCCTGGGCGAGCTGCTCACTTGGGGACAGGCTGGATTAGAAAATACCTGGCACGAGGCACCGATCCATCTGTACGGCCGCGATAAGCGATCGACTGGGACGCGCCCCTTCTTTAAGCATGTGGCACTGCTCGATGGTGAGTTCAAAGAGAGTCTGAGAGAGGAGCCGGGTTCCGCATCAGTGGTGCTAGCGGTTGCGCGCGATCCCAGGGGGATTGGCTACAGTGGTATTGGGTTCCATAGTTCAGGAGTGCGGGAAGTGCCTCTGGCCGAGAAGTCTGGCATGCCTTTTGTGCAGCCGACTCAGGAGTCCGTGATGAAAGGAAGTTATCCTCTCGCCCGTCAACTCTACCTCTATGTCAATAAAGCGCCCCAAAAAGCCTTGGACCAAAAGACCCTAGAGTTTCTGAAGTTCGTTAACAGCCAGGCGGGCCAGACGGCGGTCACCAGAGCCGGAGTTTACCCGCTGACCGCAACTCAAATTGCAAAAAACCTTGAGGTCCTGACCGGAACCTCCGTGGCGGTCGCCGACTCCTCAAGCAGTGGGGAGACAAGAAACTGACCTCCTGATTCAGGCGTGCACCGGGGGCTGCCGCTCACGGTGCGTTTTTTTATGGTCGCGCGCCTGAAATTCTGATACAGGTCTCGGAGATGCACTCTGCTGTTCTCTATCTCATTCTTGTGGCGAACCTCATCGCCTCCTGCACGATAGGTCCAGCACCCATCGTGATCTATGAAGACAAGCGAGACTCGATTCGCTTGAAGTTCGACCCGAAAGCCGGCTCGCACCACAGTCATCCCTACTCATTAACTTCCGACCAGATGGCAGCGGTCCTACGCGGGGTCCGAGTCATGAGCCGAGACACTATCGTCGGCTTTGGATTATTGGACCGAGAAGGGGGGCCGGCCTTTTCAGGTCCGGAGATCGCGCTCCTAGCTCCTTATCTCTCCGAGGGACTGCGAAGGGCGTCTCCCACGGACGTCGTCACCTTTTATCTCACGACGGGCGACCCCAGGCTGGGCACACTGATTACCTCAGGGGGCATCTTTGTTCGGAATGCCCATCTCTACATGATCCTGGCCAATTTCCGGACCCCGCCTAGCTCCGGGCCCTTCGAGGGGATGGCCTACGAGTTGGACAACCGGGATGAGCCGCTGAGTCCGATCGCGCGATATACCTTTACCATGGGGTTCTCGCCACCCCAAGTCCGCATTCCGAATGCCAAGGCCAAAGATCAAGATGGCTACGGGGGGTATCTCGATGAGTCGAAGCTGCTGGTGCTGGACTTGCCACGCTTGATGACAGAGACTCAGACGCCAGCTACGAAATCCATCCCCCCATCCCAGAAGCCTGGTCCCTGAAACTCAGTGTGTACGAAACGCTGCCTGCAAATCCCTCATGGCGGATCCGCATAGCTCTTCTTCACCATGAGGCTGCCGTTGGGTCTGCCCAGATGAGTGTGATCTACGAACCAAATCGCTCCACAGTTCAGGCAGCGGAAACCGTCGCAGGCCCACGCGGCAATAGTTGAGTCAGTGCCGTAGAACCGTTCCGCGACTTTCAGCCCGCCGCACCGATTACATTCCCATTCCATAGCTCAATGGCTGTTTGAACCGCTCAGCGAAGGGCTTGCCCTCGTCAACTCATATAGGGCCTGCAGGATGCATCTTGCTCATGCCATATTTCGAAGCCATCAACCGTTCGTTAGATACCTGTAAAGTTTTCCCCATCAGGAGGAGCCGAGGTCTCCTGTCAATTCCAGAACCAGACGATCTGGAGCCGGATCAGATTGCCGTAGGCGTTGAGTTGCTGGCCGGGGCTGGTGGCACTTCCAGGCGTCGTCGTAAAGAGATTAAGCCGTTCGGTGAAGGTATAGGCCGCCGTGACTTCCCACTGCGGGTCCGGCATCCAGGCTACGCCAAGCTCTAGCTCCTTCATGCGACCATCCGGCGCCCCAGTCTGGAATTTGATTCCGCCGTAGTATTCCTGGTAGCGGGCATAGAAGTTGGCGAGCCCGAGATCCGAGTACTTCCATTGGTAGTGCCCCTGAACGTAGCCGCCATAGAGTGAGTTCTCGCCGATAGTGCCGTCGCCCCCGCGCTTGGGGCCTCGACCCACCATGTACTCCGCAATGAAGCCCCATGGCTGGGGTGGATAATAGATGAAGAAATTGAGCCGCTCGTCGAGATAGTCGCGCGAGACGTGCCCCGCGTCGACCCTCGAGAAGAGGGTCGTGCCAGCAGCAGCCGTGCCAGGCGTCACGCGGAACTGGCCGCGCATGGCGTTCATCCCGACCTCGAACAGGCGTCCGCCTGGTAGCTCGAATGGATACGCCAACCGGATGCCCACATGCTTGTCATCATTGGCTTCCTGCGCATTCAATCCCTGCCCGTTGTACACCGTGACATTCACCATGCCCCAGTCGCCAGCCCCATACATGTAATCGATCATGTGTTTCCAGCGATGCTGTGCGTACTTCGGTGTCCACTGAAACGAGACGCCCATATCGCGCTCGCTCTGCGCACAGGAGTTCGTGGCATCAGCACGGTCGATTGCCATACGCTGGCGACTCGCCTGCCAGTTGTCCCAGGAGCAGGGCACGCGCTGGAGCCCGACACGAAAGCGGTATTCCTTATTCTTGTCGAAGTAGTACTCGCCCCAGGCATCCCGCATCGACAGGACATGCGTGTTACCGCTAACATTGCTCGCAAGGTCCGGCTGGAAAAAGACACCAACTCGGTCTGACACCTGCCCGGTCACCACCCAGCGGATCCGGCGGAAGAAGAAGCCAGGCTGCGCGCCGGCTCCCTCATCACCAACGGAGGCATCATGGTACGTGCGCAACATTCCGTTCGGTTGTCCTAGTCGGTTATAGCGAAACATCCCATATCCATAGTGACGGAGCCGCTCGTACCAGCGAGGGCTGGCGGTAAACTCTGCCACGATCGCGCTCTCGGCCACCCGCCTTTCCTGCTCCGCCTTCAGGCGAATCCAGTCGTCCATCGTGATCAATCCCTTCTCGAGCATCAGATCCTCAATGGTCACACCTTCCACAGTGGGAGCTGTCGGAGTAGGCCGGCGCTCTGATTCAAGGGCGCCTGGCGGCTTTGGATTGGCAGGCCCAGGAAGCTCTGGTTCCTGGGCTAAAACGAAGTTGAAGGACGCCATCACCATGAAAACGATAGCCGCCCACTGCACAGCCCTCTGGTAGCCACCCAGCTTCATCGTCGGTCCCCCCTCATCTCTCATGAATGTAGTGCCGTTAGCAGTTGCGTTGTTCTAGCCGGGAAGTGTCACAGACCAATGACCGACTTGTTACAGGCTTGTTAAAGATTGCTTCAGTTGAGAGAGTGGGTACGCTGTCGAAACTTAACCGAGGTGTAACCGTGTAATGACCGGTCTGTTACAGAGAGCGGCTATTGTGGGTCATGGAAATGGGTCTGGAGCTGATTCAAATCATTGAAGACGACCCGGATCACGCGCGTCTGCTCGAGCTTGCCCTCCGCAAGGCTCGCTATCGGACCAATGTGGCTCACGATGGGGAGGTTGGGCTCCAAGACATCAAACGCCTCAATCCCTCACTGATCCTGCTTGATGTCATGCTCCCAGGTATGGATGGGCATGAGATCTGCCGGCTGTTGCGCGAGGATCACAAGACACAGGCAATTCCGATCATCATGGTCACGGCTTTGGGATCGGAGGACCATCGAGTGACTGGTCTGGAGCTAGGGGCAGACGACTACATTACCAAGCCGTTCAGTCTCCAGGAGGTTGTCGCGCGCGTCAGAGCTGTCTTGAGGCGGGGACGGGTCCTCGCGCAGCCCGTGAAGATCCCTCTCGAGGGTGATCTGGTTCTAGAAGATTGCTGCTTCGTCGTGTCCTTCCGCGGGAAAAGCCTGAGCTTATCGGGCGCTGAACGGCAGATTCTTAGCCAACTAGCGCGCTCGGTCGGACAAGTGGTGACACAAGAGGAGTTGGTTGCGCTTCTGTGGGGTGAGGACGGACTCGTGCATGAGCACGAACTCGCTCGTCACGTGCAGGCGCTCAAACAGAAAACTGAAAACCAGTACGCCGGACTCATTGAGACGCTCCCTGGCGTTGGGTATCGCCTTGCCTCCTATCGTCACTGAACCTCATCAATGAAGGACCTGATGCGGTTAGCAATCTCATCTCGCACTCGGTGGAAGACTGCACGGCGTTCTTCAGGAGGACCTTCAACTGCCGCCGGATCATCAAAGCTCCAATGCAACAGCGAGGCGGCTGAGGAGAAGATAGGGCAGGTTTCCTTCGCACGATCGCAGACCGTGATCGCGTAGTCAAACCGTGGGTCGAGGAACTCGTCCACTCGCTTTGAACGATGCCGCGAAATATCGATGCCAATCTCCTTCATCACCTCAACCGCATCGGGATTGAGGCCGGCAGGATGTGTCCCGGCACTCGCCACCTCGAATCGGTCACCGGCTAGATGACGGAGCAATCCCTCGGCCATCTGGCTTCGACAGGAATTCCCTGTGCAGAGAAACAGCACCTTCCGCTTCATCGGGCAGGCTCAGACGGAAACCAATGTCTGGTTCGGTTGCAGACCGCGCACACAGAGAGCATGAC